>JBJECY010000079.1:0-37636 GCA_051871515.1 Muribaculaceae bacterium
TCGGCTGCTGTGACACACTCCATTGCCATCTTCAACTTTTATCGGACAGCAATAAAAAATAATAAAGAAATCAGCCCTAATACAGGTCAAGACCATTTAGGCTAATAGAAATTATAATGAATTAGCGACGCTGTACCTGTGCAACTTTGTGTTCTCGGCAACTAAAAATTGAATTTAAAAGAAAACAACTTTTCAATTCTTCGCATAATGGTATAATTAATGTCAGTCTTAAATATAGTTTAACTTTAAACAGTTTTCTGATGAAACCATCTCCGTAACAAACCGCTTGTAATCGTCTGTTGTTTGTGATATCTGATAATAATATTTCTGAAGTGTTGAGTTACATTCTTTCCCATATCCTAATAAGTAATAACTCTCTGTTTTACGTATCTTCTCACTTGGTTGTATTAGTATCCCCTTTTTACCTTTTAAACGATACATATATGTTATCATTTGATGAATATCATCTCGGCTAATTTCTCTTTTATATTTTGCATCTATAATAATATTATCTTCCTCTCTGTAAAAATCAGGATAACGAGGAAGATCTTTTTCCGCTAAATATATCGGTTCTGTTTTATCTCTATTATTAGGGTGTATAAATTTATGCTCTATAAGAATAGAAGCAAGATATTCTTCCCATAAATACGACACATCAAATAAAATCCCATATATTTTATCATCTTTTTCTCCATACTTATTATTTTCGTGTCTTAATATACGCAAGCAAAGTTTTTGGAGCGGTGTATAGCGGAAATAATATGGATGACTTGTAATTCTTGAATTGCTATTTATTACTTTCTCTCTTTCTTGCCTACTATAGCTTGGAGTAGCAGAGATAATTTGAGCCACACTTGCACGCGTTTCCGCATCACTTTCCAACAATGCCTGTCCAAATGAAGTTTTGTTGATGTAATCAATCGTATGTCGTATCAGCTCGGTTATATGATTGTCATAGCTGAATTCTCGTGTCCGATAAGCTACACGACCATTAAAGGGCAAATTTGTTTTTAGATGCCTATTGATGTCTATTGTTCCTCGCACATTAGCATCATTGTATTCTTTTCGTTGATATTCTTTATATATTCCTTGCGATAATGCTTCTTTAAGGAATTTAGGGAACAAATATATTAGGAAACTGAATATTTGTTCATTTGTAGTTCCATGAGATAAGTTTACAACATTTAAGCACAAAACTTTTTGAAGCATATAATGTAAAAAGAAATCTTCTGCGTTTTTTGAAAAACGAGAAAGGATAGAAATGGACTGCCCGTTCATGCCTATGAAGCCAGCCATATTACCTGTTTCCAATACAACTTCTGTACATTTACCCGCTTTCCAATTAGTTTGTAACGTGAATAGATATTGACCACCCATTTTATCCTTGCATTGCATAAATGAATGAGGATAAATTAGTAGGTCATTACCCCTATCGTCTAACAAATCTGATATTTTTCTGTTAGCAATACTACTGAATAACAGAAATTCTTCAGGTTTACATTCCGGAGAATATTTTGTATTATCCCTAAATACCATTGTTACCATCTTCGTTATAATACACCGATTCCAGCATTTTTAGGTTTTTCGTAGCATTTGCTGTTCCCCTTAGGTATTCAAAAAGCACTCCTTTTAAATGGTTTTCCCAAAGATGCTTGTATGCAGATTTCTTATTTGTCTGCTCCTTATTAAGATAAAGTTGCAATTTACAAAAATAGGAGCCGCCAATATGGTATGCAGCATTTAGTCCCTCAATACCAGTATTACGTTCTTCGTCCCAAATAGCTGCATTTAAGCGTTTCATTACTTTTATAACTTCGTCTTTCAACTCTTTAAGTTCGTCAAGCATACCTGTATTCTCACTCGCTTTTATTTCTTCCCAAGCGAAACGACGACGCATGGCAAAATCCATGCTTTCCACACTACGGTCTATGTCGTTCATCGTTCCAATAATATAAACATTACTTGGCACATAGAATCCGTCATAGAATGGGTCTGCTTTGTCAGTTATGAGATTTTGATATTGTGTTTTAACCAGCCCGTTTTCTCCACGATAGCCAGGGTCTATGCTGAAAAATAGTTCCCCAAATATCTTTGAAATTTCGCCACGGTTGATTTCGTCAATGATGAAAACAAATCTCTTTGGAGGACGAATATTATTATCCCCAGGAATTTTTGTCAAATAATGTTCCTTGATATAATCGCCTATTGACTTAGTATAGGTATCATTATTCTTAAAAATACCATTTTCTAAATACTTCAACATCTTATCGTCTGAAACACGCCAACTTGTTCTTCCATTAACAGATATAGATCCAGTTGATGACAATGAGGTTCTAATTATGGTGTCACTTCTAAAACTTTGAATGTCTATGTTTCCTTTCACTTTTAAGTCTTCCTTAAAAGACTGTATCGCCTCCATATTTGATTTGCAGGCAGCAGAATTCTGTTTATCTACTATAGCTTTTATACAGAAATCCTTGAACACGCCATTCTTCCTTTCAAACCCAATATTTCCATTGCTATCTGGTGGAGTTGGGCGTAAGCCCTCCACGAAATCAGTATAATCATAGGACGGGTGAAATTGCACGAAATCGTATTCTGCATCCATTGCTTCTGCTATGGCTTTTGCCAAAAAGGTTTTTCCTGTTCCGGGAGCTCCTGTTAAAATGAGATTCTTATTTGCCTCTAACAGCTTAATGTAATTTTCGTATGTATTATTATTTTCCATATCAGAATTATTGGTATGTAATAAGAAGTTTGATATGTAATTTGGGATATCATCTCTTTTATTTAATGTTCCATATGGTTGCCATTGTTTTTCGGTTGATTGGATATTTAATTCAGTGGTTAAGATATATCCTTTTTCCTTAAAACACAACCAAGCAACATCAATATAATGTGAATAGTATGATTTATTGCCACCCTCATCTGTTCCTGCGTAATGAATACTATACTTATATTTATATTGAGACATTGCAATTCCAATACCCCAAAGCCCAAAATTATTGTTGGTACAACATATAATATCTCCTACCTTTATTTGTTTAATTAGCTCAAAAGCTCCTATAGCAGTTTGGTCATTAAGATATTCTTGCTTTATCTTATCAATAGTATATTCTGTGTAATCTGTATGATTCCATCCTATTGCCACAAGATTTTTTGTAAGGAAACTTTCCCATGCAAGTTCTTTTTGTCCCTTGCAATGAGTGGGACTGATGAAATAACACTTGTGTAAATCTTTTAAATCTGAAACATCCAAATCATTAGGAATAAGAAATTTAGCAGTATCTTTTTCTATGCCCAATGAAGACATAAAAAGTTCAAACTGGTTTGATAGAAATTCATCTTCTATTTCTTTATACAATTTTAATTCGCGAAATTTGCTGTTGGTCTGTGTTCCATCTCCATGATTGGATGTATGTTTTTCCTTTGTATTGTTTTTATAACCTACAAATCGACTTGGCGCAAATAACAATGTATTGCCAAACGGTTCAACAACATACCATATCCCTTTTTGAAATCGTTGCAACGCCCATTCTCTATCCTCTGCATTACTACTTTTGGCATAAGAATATAGAGTATATATGTTTTTTATAACATCAATTCTGTTTTCTACGAAATCCGTTCTTTCCATTGTTTTTCTTCAATATAATTGATTACAAAAGTACTAATCAAGCAATAGTATCCCAAAATATTTATCAGAAAGAAAAAGAATATCTTCCATTGAGGATAAAACACCTTAATGGTTGAATAAAAACTCCCTCTTCCTGACAAAGATAACAATTTTTTACTTATGAAATCTAAATGCAACTTAAAGATTTGATAAGGCCTTTGGTAAAAACACACAAAATTGACAAAAATGCCAAAGGTCTCAATTTATTGAACACATATAGGTTAGTACGGTATTCTGCTCATTTCCCGACTGCGTTCACCCCAAGATTTAAACAACGAAGTTAATTTCACCGACCTTAACCATCAGGTTCTCTATTACATGCATTCCAACCTATCATATTAAAAAAAGCTCTTGCAAATTATTACACGTTTTTATTAAGCTTTGAATCATTCCCAAAAACAATAGGCATAAGAAAAGGAGAAGAAACGGCTGCACCGTAACAAATGGTTACGCGGCACAGCCATTCCCTATATGTGTTTTGCTCTTTGCAGATTACTCTTTGGGGAGGGTTACCACTGGGCAAATGCGGTATTTGTAGTATTGCGTTTCGTGTTCAAAGTGAATCTGATTGGTCAGAGGCTCGGCATTGATTACCTCAATGACATTACCATCACGGTCAACAGCCTCAATATCTACGCCCAAGTCGGAGAATTGAAGCAGCGACAGGTTAAAGTCAACTTCTTCGCAATTCTTAAGCGGGATAATCTCCCATCCGAATTTTTCTTTTTTGAGCATATAAGAGCCTTTACCGCCCAATTCACCATCTACCACCTCACCGCGAGTGTCGATATAAAACAGCTCGTCGGAGAACACCGCGTCGAGTTTCTTACCCGCGGCCGATGCCGGATTGGTGGCAGAGACCGAAAACAGACGTGTGCCTGGCAATATGGCAAGAGTGCCGTGCTTTGGCAAAGTGTATTCCTTATTGTTCTCTTTCACAACCCATGGCTTTTCAGAGAAATTGGCGTAAACCTTCAGTCCGCTGGCGTACTCCACGCAGATGCTTGGAGCATCGATAAGGTCTTTCTTGATTGCCTCTGATGCGTTTACAAATGCTTTGCCATCGTAGTAACTGATGTTCTTCACCGGTATCATGGCATAACTGTTCTGGAACGGCTGCAAGAAGGCGTAACGGCGAAGGCCATCGTATCCGTCTGACAATATTCCGATATTACCATAAGCATAGGCATAAGCCACATAAGCCTCGCCATCAACGTTCGACATAGCATCCATCTCAAGCTGATGCATCTTAAGCAGGTGGAAATCAGGGAATATAGGCAACTTGTGGTTTATGTGCGAATAGTTACCGTCGAGCAAGCCGGCATAGTACCAATGGGCACCACCCTCAGAGTACACAGGTCCTTGATAGGCTCGGCGTTCGTTGAGCAAGGTCATGCCGATGTATTCAAACACAGTGCGGAACTTGCCTGCGCCCGGTGTGCGGTAGTCATAATCTACTCTGCCCATAGGCGACATGCATGTTTCAACATCGCAATACGAGAAGTTGGTGCCGAATTTTTTGTGAATCTGCGGCGCAAGAATGGCTTGCTGTTCCCAACCGATTGTCACCTTATTGGCGTAGCAACGGCACCATGCCGGACCCCACCCGTAGTCGTGATTCTTGTCGCTGATGCGAACCCAGTCCTCATTCCACAGGGCGTTTACCGGAGCATAGTCCATATAGTTTGAATAAAACCCTATGCGCCAGTCTTGACCTTGCACCATTCTGACATATTCTTTTAATTTCTCATCGCCTAACTCGGGATTTGGCTCGGTGCGGAAAGTATAGCTCTCGCCGCCGGCGCGCCAGAAATCTTCGTGATAACGTATGCTCACGTGTTCAGCACCCTTTGAGCGCATTTCCTTTACGAAATTGCCCAATTTATGCAGGTCGGAGCCACCATTAATAGCCCAAAGGCGGTCAGCTTGTGCCGAGCGCATTGGTGATGCGGGATTGTCGATAGTGGGGAACACCTCGTGCACATCGGGCGAGATGTTGATAAACAGGCGTTCACGCAGCGGATTGCGTTTGTTGTTGTTCTTTGAATAATATAGCGCACCGCCATTGTATGTGGCCTTACCATCCTTTATGGCCTTATCGCCGGCATAGTGGCGTGAGGCGTTGGAATAATACCAATCGAACATGGAGAAATAAAACAGGTCATCGGTATAGAGTATGCCGGGTTGGTCGGCATTGTAAGAGTCGTTATAGAATGGGTCATAGACCAAGAAAGGAACGCCTATAATCTTGCCGTCGTCAACCTTCTCGGTTGCTCCAAGCCGCACTTCTGCAACCTTTCCGTCTGCTGCCATCTCTTCGATAGTCCACACAAGCGACTTCTGCTTGATGGTGTAGCTGCAATTAAAACGCTGGTTGATACCCTTGCCCGTTGCCTTGTAACTTAAAAACAGGGTATCGTTCTTCATTTTCTTTGAAGTCAGCTTCCAGTTGACGCGAGTTTGATTCTCAAAAACAATCTCGGCACCGGCGTTCACCTTTTTCTCCTTACCGTTATAGTTGAGTGTCACACCGCCAATAGGCTGCGTGGGGTCAACCCGATAGGTCATCTTAGCATCGTTGCCTTGATAAGAAAACAAATACACGTCGCCGCTCTGCTCCCATGAGTTGCGATAGTCTTTTGCCTTGTTGGTGGGGAGAATTGTTTCTTTGTGCAATGGGAATGGCAGTTTGTCGGGCAGAGGCTTAAACGTCATAGGCTTCAGCTCCTCCTTATAGCCGTAGATGGGACCAAGATAGATTTGATTAACCTTATCCACCACGTTACCGCTGCCGCTAAATTCCATACCCACAAAAGTGATTGGGCGCGCTATGCTGTCGTTAAGTTTTATGTGATTCAAGAACCAATATTTATAGTCCATATTACGCCATAGCCACTCTTGCATAAACGGAATCTTGATGTCGCGCCCTTTGGCGTCACGGATAAGGGCATAATGGTCCATGGCTTCGCCGCCGTTTTCCCACAGCCAATGATTGCCGTAATTCCAAAAGTTGATGCAATCCCAATCTTTCTCAAACTTATATGGCTCAGCGAGTTCAACTATAAAGCCGGCCTTTGATTTGGCAGCCTTATACACCACTTTGCCGCTATATTCGCCCACCACACGCTGCTCCTTTGTGCGATAGAGCGCAGCTTCGGTATCACGGGCGCGAATCAGCCATTTGCTACAATCGTCGAACGTGAGCAATGGTTCTCGCACTTCATTGCGGCCTTTCATTTCATAGGGAATACTACCAATGCTTTTCTGTGTAGGGTCGTCATTTCGACCTTTTACCGGTTCTCCATATCCCTCGTATCGCTGTTGCGCCATGTTGGGAATTGCACTTCCCAAGCATAGGAAAAGCATCAGCAAGGTGAAGAATTTCCTCTTGAACTGAGTCATAATGTTCTGTTTTTGATTAAGTTATGAGTAATTAGTTTCGCAAGTGATAAAGCTAAAATATTCTTTACAACACAATGATTATCAGAACGTCAGTGTTACAAAACCAAAATGCAGAAAAAACTTTTAGCCTTTTGCAAAAATAGACAAATTATCTCACAACCACAAGATTTCACCATACATAATGAGCCAGCACGGCGATTAACAACACTTGCCGCTATGAAAGAAGCCCAAAGCGGCACACTGCGAAACTCCACACCACTTGACCATTCTTCCATCAAGGCGATGTCACGCACAAGGGCAACTCAATCAGAATAAGATATGATAGACGCGACGAACCACATACAATGCCATCCCCGACTTATTTCCCTATCAGCACGCATCGGAGACGGCAAGATATGCCTTTCTCTTTCAATGATTTTCATTTCATCGAGGGGGAGGTAATTCAATTATCTAATTCACATGCCTCATGCTCACAGATGTGTTGCATGTCCTCAAACTCCAAAGTGGCATGACCTATGCCCTCTTTAGCGAGAAGCTCTTTGAGCTCTGACTTGATTTCCGCCATACGCGAAACGTCTTCCACCAGCACATGGCAGGTCAAGGCATACTGGGTGGTGCTGATGGCCCATATATGTATATGGTGTATTCCTACCACACCCTTTACTGCGCACATCTTGGAATTAATGGCTGTGACATCAAACTGTTCGGGCGTGCCGTCTAATGCAAGCCTCACACTGTCTTTCAACAATCGCCATGTAGATGCCAGAATGACCAACGCTATTACTATTCCCACTATAGGGTCGATGATGTTCCATCCAGTAAAATAGATGGCGACTCCAGAAACAATCACACCCACAGATACAAGCGTGTCAGCCAACATGTGAAGATATGTTGCACGAATGTTCAAATCTTTTTCTTTGTCCTTGTTGAAAAGCCACGTAGTAAAGCCGTTTACAAATACGCCTGTACCTGCCACAATGATTATCCAGTTTCCTTCCACCGGCTCTGGGTTCACCATTTTACCGATACTCTCAATAAGAATCATACCAACAGCTACCAACAATATTACGGCATTCGCTACCGAAATTAGTATCGTTGACTTTCTGTATCCGTATGAGTATTTCTCCGAACCCTGTTTTGTAGCCAGTATTCCTGCAGCAAGAGCAAGCGCCATACTTGCCACGTCGCTGAGATTGTGCCCGGCATCCGACATAAGTCCCATGGAGTTCGACAGCCAGCCAAAAACAAATTCTGCCGCCACGAACGCCAGGTTCAGCGTTATTCCCCATTTAAATGCCTTGCCCGCAGTGATTGCGGCTCCACCATGATGGTGGTGGTAATGATGTTTATGTATCATAAATTATTGATTTAATTAAAAACTCATTGCTTCAAAAAATGAACAATATTGAAATCCGTTCACAAAAAAAGAAAAGAACCTCGTTTCCGAAGCTCACTCCTGATTTACTTTCATGACAGAAATCACGCCATGTTCTGCTATAAGCCTAATAATTGTTTCCATCCACTTATTTCAAATGTTACGTACTCTTCAACAATCTTAGGAATCTCTTCGGCCGGAATCTTGTGCATCAGTATCTCCTCAAACATCGTGAACATCCACACGGTGTGCAGATGAATCATAAAGTCACTGATTTTTATGTTCATCTGCGGATGAAGTTCTTTGTTCTTTGCAAACCAAGTCTTGACTTGCTCTGTAGCCTTGTCAGTAAACTCGGTTTTGAAATGTTCCAAAGAAGAACCATGCGCACCAAAAAAGAGTATCTTCATCAGCGTTCGGTTTCCTCGCAGCAGACTCAGATATTCAGAAACTGTCGATACCATATATTCCTCTTGAATCATGTTCATCACATCAACAGCCTTTCCGTGATGTTTTTCAAAAGCGGCATATAAAGAAGATGTAAGCGGAGCAAGAACTGCACAGAACAAGCTGTCTTTGCTCGGATAATAGTTGTACAAATTGCCTACACCCACTCCCACCTCTGATGCAATGGAGCGCATAGAAGCCTTAGCAAATCCTTTGCGAGAAAACTCCTTGCGTCCTACATCTAATATTCTTTTTCTTATGGCATCTTTTAGCGTCTGCATAAATGAACGTTGTTTTGTTTTAGACAGCAAAGTTATTAATTTTCAATATTATATACAATACCATAAAATGATGATGTAGGTAATAGAGTTTAATAACAATGATATATGCCCTAAACAACCTTATTTTCAATAGGATTGGGGAGGAGTGTATTGGTATTTGGCACAATTCCTTTTGCTTTCATTTATAAATTCCGCCCCTTAATTTTCACTCGTTTTAGGTATTGAGGGCCTCGGTTCTGCTGCGTAATTTTGTGGCGTTAAACTTAAACGAAAAATAATTGAAAAATGAAGAACTTATTTTTAGAAAATGCAGTGGCAGAAACTCTCCTAATCCCACTGTATATGCGCGCAAAAGAAAGCCGACGCGGCGATAAAGCCATACTTCGAGACCCTGACGCAGAGAATCTTGTTGAAAAAATACCATACGATTACTCTAAATTCGACGGCGCAATACTCAGCGAAGTGGGTTGTAATGTACGGGCATGGTTTCTTGATAATGTTGTGCGTGATTTCATACAAGAAAACGCCAATCCAATAATAGTAAATGTGGGATGTGGTTTAGACACCCGCGCTCAACGCACAGGCTCACATTCTTCGGCCAAATATTATAGTCTTGACCTTCCGGAAGTTATTGAGACGCGAGCTGCGTTATTACCCGAAGCCGAGAACGAATCGTATATTCCCTCATCGATGTTTGAAGAAAAGTGGATGAAGCAGCTTAAAAGCAGTCATCCCAACGGTTCTTTCCTTTTTATAGTTGAAGGAGTGCTGATGTATTTTGATGAAAACAAAGTAAAAGGTTTGTTCAAAAGTTTCTTGAAATATTTCCCCGGAGCTGAAATCTGGTTTGATGTTTGTGGAACTCTCACAGTCAAACAGCAAAAGCGGCACGATACCATCAAAGAGCTTTCAGCACGGTTTAAATGGGGTCTTGACAACGGACGCGAAATAGAAAAATGGGATGAACGTATTAAACTGATTCGTCAATCATCACAAGGGCTCTTTTTCAAATACCGTTACCCACTCTTCATGAGGCTAATTGCAACATTTCCCAAACTTGTATTTAAATTCTGCTCCATCGTAGGCTATAAACTGTCGTAGAAACAGCGTCGTCCCTCCCATAAAGTGCTTGGATATACCTTTGCGGTATAATCAAGCACCTTTTTTTATTTGCACCTTTCTGATAAAGCTCAGGGTGATGACGCACGGCCGCTATTCTCTAAAAGATTTCACAAAAAATCAGGGCTGATTCTTGTTGCTGGAATCAGCCCATTGAGTTTTGTTTGTGTAACCAAAACAATATCACTAAAACATGGGGAAATCAGTCCTTTGGCAGACTGCAAAATATGAGCCTAAGGGTGTTGCCAGGAGGGCATTATTGCAACACGTCGCGGCGCTCGTGACTGCTGAAACGCCGCTTCAAGCGATAGCCCACCGAGCGCCATTCGGGCAACATCTGCGTCATCTTCCGCACATAGCCTTGGTCGCATAGCAGCAATGCCACCACCAACAATAGGCATGCGCATGTGCCTAAATTGTAGATTTGTGTAAGGCTAATCATTTGTGCATCGGGGATGAATGAGGTGAGGCGGTCAACCACTTGCGTGCTTTGGCTGCCCATTGCCACGGCATCGAGGCTGCCCGAGTGCCGAGCCACCACATCTGCCACATCGCAGCGCATCATGTGCGTGAGCAAGGCACTTCCTATGGTGCCTCCAAAATACATGTTTATGGCGTTGAACACACTAAGCCCCTGAAAGAAGTGATGGAAGTCGAGGTGCGACTGCAAGCAGGTCATAAGTCCTGCGCTCACAATGCCTGTTGACATTGAGCGCATCACCACGGGGATATATAGCTTCTCAATGTTTATTGCCACGCCCATCATCTGGTTCATGGCAAACATGTAGATGGCAAGCGTGACAGCGGCTATCGACAATAGCTGATAATAGCTGCGTTGCCACAGGTGTAGCCAAACGTAGCACACCGCCAACCCCAGGGCTATGCCCACCACCGAGAGCCAATCGAGTTGCATGGCTGTGAGGGCATCGTAGTGCAACTGGCCGTTGAGCAATATTGGTTCAAGCGAGCGGCTTGTGGCCATGAGCAGATGCATGATTGCCAACAATCCCAGCAACGGGAAGAAGTGTCGGCTGCCAAATATCATTGGGTTGTAATAAGGATGACGAATTGCCACCATACGTTTCACCGCCACGCATAGTGTTACCACCGATGTGCCTATTAGGATTGTTATCACCTTACTATTGAGCCAATCGTAGAAATCGCCATAGACCAGCACAAAGGTGAGTTGCATAAAGACAAGCGCCCAAAGCACGCCGCCAAGCCAGTCGATGCCATAAAGCTTCATCTTGGGCATGATGCGCACATGGCGCACTGCCACGCGCAGCAGCAATAGGATGGCAAGCATCCAGCCCACCACCAGCAGATGCATCATGCTCCAATGCATATAATAGACAATCCACGTTGAGATGATTGACGAGAATTGCGCGCACAGCAAGATAAAGACGTGCAGAATCGGGAAGAACTGCGAGAATCGGCGACTGGGGGTGAGCCATTTTTGTATCGTTGAGATGCACTCAAAGGTGCCTTGCAGCTTGGCAACTCCCTCAATAAAGCACAGCAGCCACAGCAACGGCTTGAAGCTCACCACCATGGTGAGCAGGTTGCAGGCAATCACCACCAAGGCAGCCCATGTGAGCAACGTCTTGTTGGTGTATCGGAATTTCATGCGGAACAGCATGGGAAAATAGATTGCCATGCCGCCAAGGTTGGCATAAACGCACATCAAAAAGTCTTCGCGCATCATGTCGCGTGAGCCTGCCCATATCTCGCTTGCGCCTGAATAGACTCCACCGCTAAGCTGGAAGCCCAATACCACAAACACGTAGAGCCACGGTTGCAGCTTGAATGGCACAAAACTGCGCATCATGGGCATGGCAAACGGACCGGAAGGTATTGTTCCTGCCATAATAGTTGGTTTTTGTAAGAGTTATGCTTACTGTTGTTATGCCTCTTGTGGCATTAGTATTTCACCTCACACTCCACGTTCATGCCAGCACACAAACGGCTCCACACGTCGGGCTCCACGTCTTCAAGCTCAATGCGCACAGGCACTCGTTGCTCAACCTTAACAAAGTTGCCGGTGGCGTTGTCTTGCGGCATAAGCGAATATTGCGCGCCGGTGGCATCTGAGATGGTGCTAACTCGCCCTTTGAGCTTCACTCCCGGCACGGCATCAACGGTGATTGAAACTTGGGCACCGGGCTGCACATTGCGCATTTGAGTTTCGCGGTAGTTGGCAACCACCCATTTCTGAGTGCTGTCAACCAGATTCACCACTGTTTGTCCCGGTTGCACCAATTGACCCACGTTAATGTTTTTGCGACCGGTGACACCATCGCATGTGGCAACAATCACCGTGTACGACAGGTTGAGCCGAGCCAAGTCAACGGCGGCTTCGGCGAGGCGTATGGCGGCTTGGTTTTGTGCCAAGCGGTTGGTTTGTTCATTCTTCACCAAAGTGGTGCTGCGGCGTTGACGCAACATCTGCTCATATCGTGCCTTAAGAGCCAGATAGCGAGTGTTGATGTTGTCATATTGTTCACGCGTCACGGCATCGCGAGCAAGCAAGGTGGCATAGCGTTTCTCGTCGCGTTCGGCGCCTTCAAGCTGCGCTTTGGCTTCATCAATGCTTGCTTCGTTTACGCCCACGTTACTGCTGGTGGTGTTGATGGCCGATTCTGTCACAGTGATGCCGGCACGCGCATTAGCAAGGTCGGCTTCGGCTTGTGCCAGGCGCAAGCGCATCTCGGCATCGTCAATTATGAGCAGTGTGTCGCCCTTGTGCACCTGAGCATACTCCTCAAAGCGAATCTCTTTCACAAATCCGCTCACCCGGCAGTTTTGCGGCACTATGTGTTGGCGCACCTGGGCATTGTCGGTCCACTCAACATTTCCATAATGCCAAAAGCGGCTCACCACCCACACCATAGCTGCTATCAGCACGGCTATAATCACCAGGTTATATATCAGTTTCTTTGTTTTTCTGTTAAGCATTGCTAGTTTCCTCCGTATGTTTATTTTTTTTGATTGCTGTGTGAAAAAATTATATATCTTGGTTTGATTTGATGCCATCAAATGGCGCCGCTGATGTGCTTTAGCGCATAGTAACGCATCAGCACCTCAATGCGGGCCTCAACAAGCCCAATCTCGGCGCTGAGTTTCACGTTTTGGGCATCAATCATGTCGGTGAGCAGAGCCAAAGAGTTCTCGTAGCGGTCAAGGGTGACCTTGTAGTTTTGGCAAGCCAGCTCAACGCTCTTTTGCTGCGTTTGCACTCGTTGCATGGCAGTGAGCAGGTCAATGTAGCCTGCTTGCACGGCATTAGCGGTTTGTTCGCGTTGCACGGCAAGGCGCTCCGAAGCCAGACGCGTGTCAATTCGCGCCCTCTCAATCTTTTTATTGCTTTTGTAGAGCGAAGCAATGTTGTAGCTTACGCCCAAGCCCACATACCAATAATTGAAATTTTTGTTGATGGCAGGAATCTCAATGGTGATTGGGCCAGTGAAATTGTCGGCTGCCACCAAACTCACTTTAGGCAACCGTTCGGCACGTGCAAGGCGCTCCTGTTGCTGTCCCAGTTGCACAGCCAATGCGCTCTGGCGCAATGCGTGCGAGCCTTCACTCGCCATTTGCTGCCATTGTTCCTCGTTGAGCACCTGCACCTCATTGTTGATTACGGCAGTGTCAGGCACCACCATCACCACATTGGCATCAACGCCCATGTTGGTGCACAGCCGGTGATTGGCAACACTGCGAGCGCCGCGCACCTGAGTGAGATTGAGCAGCAAAGTTTCAAGCTGCAACTCATGACGAGTGACATCGTTGCGCAACACAGTACCCTGCTCGGCACGCTGTCGGGTGTTTGCAATGAGGCTTCGGGCAAGGTCAATATTGCTTTCAATCACCTTCTCAGTGCCCATAAGCCTGTAAATCTGCAAATAATCTTCAATGAGCATTAGCTTCACTCCGCTCTCGCCCTGCAGCTTTTGCTCCACCGCCATGTCGCGAGCCACCTCAGCAAGGCGTATGCCACTGCTGATGGCGCCACCAGTGTAGATGGGCTGAATCACCTCAAGGCTCAGAGCATTACCAAAATGCGGAATATGCGCCTTCATGCTCGAACCGAAATCACGGTCGGTTATCAATCCGTTTCCATTATATGCCACGCTCAGGTCAACGTGTGCCTCGGGCAAACGCTCGGCACGCGCTTCTGCAACTCGCGCCTGAGCCAAATCAACCCCGGTGGCGTATGCGCGCAATTCGCTGCTGCCATTCCGGGCAAGGGCAAAAATCTCCTCTAAACTCATCTTCTGCTCAACCTGTTGGGCAGAAAGCATCTGGCTGCACAGCGCCAAAACAAGCACCGTGAGCCCACATAACTTTGTCATAGGGTTCCTACTAAATAATTAATATTTACACTGTGCAAAATTCTCGTTAGTCGGCTGTTTGCGAATCTTCATCTACGAACAGCGCCCTATGCAAAGAGGATCGGAACTTCGACTACGATAACAGGATTATCAATTCAAGACCATTCACCATTATTGACTTCGCTGAGGCATCGTGCCACAGCATTTTGGCGAAATTATTGAGTCTGTTACATGCATCAGCAACAACTGATTTTTGCACAGCAAAGTTACAAAAAAAATTGCAAATACAGCAAATAATTAAACCCTATCTTCCCCCAACATCCACCGCCGGCAGTTGCTGAAAGTGGTTTACGTCATTTGGTATTATTATTTAAGGGCATAGCGCACTCATCAGCAGCAAATAATTTTCACAACAATCCCCGCCCGCAAAACAATAATATTATTGTCCGAAAACATGATGATAAATCTCCCTCTAAGAATTCTTAAAGGGTTTATAATCACACGTTTACGAACAATTAAAAAAACTGTCGTTAATCGGTTATTTCTTTTTGTTTTTGCCGGCGAGCATGCCGCAGGCGGCAAAGATGTCCTCGCCGCGGCTACGGCGAATGGTGCATATAATGCCTTGCGAATTAAGGTAGTCGCGGAATTCAGTCATGCGTTGCTCGTCGCTGGTTTTGAGGTTTACGCCCGGGATGGCATGAAAGCGTATCAGATTCACTCTCACAGTGTTATGCTGCAACAACTGAGCCAATGCTTGTGCGTGTTCAAGGTCATCGTTTAGTCCGTTGAACATGATGTATTCCACCGACAGGCGGCGTTGGTGAGCAAAGTCGTAACGCGACAACATCTGCATCACTTTATGTATAGGATAGGCTTTCTCAACAGGCATTATGCCGGCTCGCTCAGCACTGAATGGCGAATGGACGCTGATGGCAATGTGCACATGAGTTTCTTCAACCAAGCGCTGCAACTCGCGAAGTTTTCCAATCGACGAAACAGTGATGCGCTTAGGGCTCCAAGCCAATCCCCACGACGCAGTCAGCACTTCAACGGCTTGCATCACGGCGTCGAGGTTGTCCATTGGTTCGCCCATACCCATAAACACCACATTGGTGAGTTGTTGGCTCTCGGGCACACTGAGCACTTGATTGATGATTTGATTGGCAGTGAGATGACCATGAAAACCTTGTTTGCCGGTCATGCAGAAGTAGCAATTCATGCGACAGCCTTTTTGGCTTGAGATGCAAAGGGTGGCGCGGTCGTCGTCGGGAATCATCACGCTCTCCACGGCTTGACCATCGCCCACGTTAAAGAGGTATTTTGCCGTGCCGTCGATGCTACGTTGCTCTTTCACCGGAGCCTCCAGCCCCAAAGTGCAGGTCTGCTGAAGCAGGGCACGATTGGACTTTGAGATGTTATTCATCTGGCTGAAGTCGGTGGCTCGGTGCACATAAATCCACTCAGCCAACTGCTTGGCTGTGAACCGCGGCATGCCAAGGCTCAGCACCACGTCTTGCAACTGCGCAAGCGTCATGCCCACAAGCGGCATTTTCATCATATTTTGCTTTGCTTCTTCCATAAGCGCAAAAGTACAAAAAAATTATGCAACACAAAAGCCTCGGAGCAATCTTTCGTTGCGCAGATTTTGCCCACTTCATGCCAAGATGTACTGAAAAAGCCATCAGATTTTAGTAACTTTGCAGTCTGTTAGCCTTTGCGGTGCTTGCAACGCTGCACTGAATAACGCACAACTATCACAAAAAAATAATTTTGAATGACTGACAACAAACTGATATTTATAAGCAACGACGACGGATATAACGCTCGCGGATTGCGCAATCTGGTGGAATGGGCAAGTGACTATGGCTACGTCTATGCAGTGGCACCTGCCGAGCATCAGAGCGGCAAGTCGAGTGCAATCACCATCGACACCCCGTTGCGGGCAACTACTATTGAAAAGACCCAGCGTTACACCATAATGAAGGTGAACGGCACTCCAACCGATTGTGCTAAATTGGCGTTTAACTGCCTGCTGCCACGCAAGCCTGATTTGGTGCTTTCGGGCATCAACCACGGCTATAATGCCGGCAACAGCGTGATTTACTCAGGCACTATGGGCGTGGTGTTTGAGGGCTGTTTTCAGCAGCTTCCATCAATTGGATTCTCGTTTAGCGAGTTTCGTCCCGATGCCAATTTTAGTGTATGTGAGCCTGTGGTTCGCTCAGTGATTGAGCGCGTGCTTGACAACGAGCTGCCCAATGGCGTGGGTCTGAACGTGAACATACCCAACGCCCAAGGCGGCGTGAAAGGCATCAAAGCCACCATAGCATCGCGAGGCCGTTGGATTGAAGAGTTTGAGAAGCGCACCGACCCCTTTGGGCGTGATTATTATTGGATTACAGGCCGTTTTGAGAACGACGATGCCAATAATCCGCTCACTGACTTTTATCAGCTTGAACGCGGCTACGCCAGCATCACACCATGCACACCCGAGCAAACACATGAGCCATCGGTGGAGCTTGTGCGCAACCTCTTTGAGTGAAAAATGCCGCTATCTTATTGTAATTTTTGGCGCACAAATTGTTGAAATGCGCTGATTTGGCACGTTTTATAGAATAAATATTGTATCTTTGCAGAACTATTTGATTTTTTAGAAACAAAAATAAACTATTGTTAGGACCAATGGAAAGAAGAGTAAGAGTGAGATTTGCTCCATCGCCCACCGGTGCATTGCACATTGGCGGTGTGCGTACTGCTTTATATAACTATCTTTTTGCTCGTCAACACGGCGGCGACATGATTTTGCGCATTGAGGACACCGATTCGTTGCGTTTTGTGCCCGGTGCGGAGGAATATATCAACGAGGCGCTTGCTTGGTTGGGCATCGGCATCGATGAGGGTGTGCACGAAGGCGGTAACTACGGACCATATAAGCAAAGTGAACGTCGCCAAATCTATAGCGACCATGTGAAGCAACTGCTTGATGCCGACAAAGCCTACATCGCATTTGACACCCCCGAGGAACTAAATGCCAAGCGCGAATCAATTCCTAATTTTCAATATGACGCATCAACCCGCATGCAAATGCGCAACTCACTGAGCATGCCTGCCGACGAGGTACAAGCGCTCATTGATGCCAACACGCCTTATGTGGTACGCTTTAAGATTGAGCCTAACCGCGACGTGGTGGTTGACGACCTTATTCGCGGCAAAGTGACCATAAACTCTTCAATACTCGATGATAAAGTGCTTTATAAAAGCGCCGACCAGCTGCCAACTTATCACCTTGCCAACATTGTTGACGACCACCTCATGGAGGTGAGCCATGTGATTCGCGGCGAGGAGTGGTTGCCAAGCGCACCGCTGCATGTGCTGCTTTATGAGGCATTCGGCTGGACCGACACCATGCCACAATTTGTGCACCTGCCATTGCTGCTGAAGCCCACAGGAAAGGGCAAACTCAGCAAGCGCGACGGCAAGAAGCTGGGATTCCCTGTGTTCCCAATGGAATGGCACGACAAAGGCGAGAACGGTGAGGAAGTGTGGGACGGATTCCGCGAAATGGGATTCCTGCCCGAAGCATTGGTTAATTTCGTGGCATTGCTGGGTTGGAACCCAGGTGACGACCGCGAAATCATGTCGATGGATGAATTAATCAAAGACTTCTCGTTTGCACACTGCTCAAAGAGCGGTGCCCGCTTCGACTTCGATAAAGCAAAATGGTTCAATCACGAATATCTCATCAATAAGCCCGATGCAGAATTGGCTGAATTGTTCAAGCCGGTGCTTCGCGCACAAGGTGTTGATGCCGAGGCTTATAGCGATGAGTTCCTTGCCCGCGTGGTTGGGATGGTGAAAAGTCGTATCACCTTCGTGAAAGACCTCTGGGACCAAGCACGATTCTTCTTTGTTGCCCCCGATGCCTATGCCGAGAAAGACGTGAAAAAGCGTTGGAAAGAAGACACCCCACGCATCATGGGCGAGTTGATTGAGGTGCTGCGCGGCATAGCCGATTTCAGCTCAAAGCCATCGGAAGACATAGTGCTCAAGTGGATTACTGACAATGGCTACCACATGGGCAACGTGATGAATGCTTTCAGACTCACTGTGGTGGGCGAATGTAAAGGCCCACACATGTTCGACATCACTGAACTGCTTGGAAAAGAAGAGACCATAGCACGCATTGAGCGCGGCGTGGCAAACATACACACCGCAGATGCGTAAGCTTACCCTCATAGTGATGGTGTTGGCTGCGCTGTGCGCAACGGCGCAGCAGCTCACGTGGAGCGTCGATTTCAAGTCGGTGCTCGACAATCGCGAGGGCGACAACGCCAACGACCAAACCATCTTTTTCACCCGGCTGTCGCCCGAAGTGGGCGTGCAGCTGCCCGGTGGCGAACACAGCATCAGCGGCGGTGTGGTATGGAATCAGCCGGTGGGAAACGGATGGCACGACTATAAACTGTGCCCAACGCTCTATTACCGCTTTGTGCGCGACGCGTGGCGAGTGGACTTTGGTATGTTTTCACGTGAACACCTCATGGAACAAGCGCCAAAGTTTCTGTGGAGCGACTCAATAGCCTACGAGCAACCCAACGTGCGCGGCGTGCTCATGCAATACGTTAAGCCCAAAGGCTACGTTGAGTTGATGCTCGATTGGCGTCAATTACAAACCGAGACACAGCGCGAAGCATTCAACGTAATGCTCAACAGCCGATATGCACCGCAAGCAGGCGGGGTGCTGAGCATGGGTGAACGTCTGCAATACAACCACCTCGCCAAACAAAAAAATGCCCCCGAAGACCAAGGCGTGAACGACGATTTCATGTTCAATCCCTGGTTGGGAGTTGACCTCTCGCGCTTCACCGGGCTCGACAGTTTGAGCCTGCGAGCAGGAGCAGTGCTCTCGATGCAGCGATGCCGCGCCGACGGACAAGGTTGGCAGAACGCTGCCGGCGTGCTGGTTGAGGCAAATGCCGAGTGGCGCTGGTTGGGCGTGAGAGAAACATTCTATGCCGGCGGCAACCTAATGCCGCTCTACGGCAAATTTGGCGCAGAACTCAATATGGGGTCGCCCTACTATCAGGCAAAGACCTATAGCCGCACCGATGTGTATGCCCACATAGTGCGCAACCAATATGTGGACCTCGAAGCAGCATTCAACCTCCACATCACAAAAGACGTAACCGCCTTTTGGCAACAACTGGTGCTGCACGTCTATTTCGACCAAAGCCTATGCAACAAGAACTGCAAGGCGTCAAAAACCCGTAACCTATGTAACATGTATTGAGCATAGAGAAAATACACTGCTATGAACTTATTTTACAATCTTGCTATAGGGCTCTATCAAACAGGAGCACGCATAGCGGCCAAGAAAAACGAAAAAATAGGCAAAATGATTGCCGGACAGCGCAGCACCTTTGATGTGCTTGAGCGCGACAAAGAGAAATTGAATGGTTGCATTTGGATACATGCTGCCTCGTTGGGCGAATTTGAACAAGGACGTCCACTCATTGAACGTATTCGCCGCGAAAATCCTGACGAACGTATTTTGCTCACCTTTTTCTCGCCATCGGGCTACGAGGTGCGCAAAAACTATGGCGAAGTCACCACCGTGTGTTATCTGCCATTCGACCTTGAGGAAAACGTGAAGCGATTCCTCGACTTGGTGCAACCTCGCATGGCAATCTTTGTGAAATATGAATTTTGGGGCAACTATCTGCAACAGCTCAAGCAGCGCGGTGTGCCCACCTACATCATATCATCAATCTTCCGCAAGGGGCAAATCTTCTTTTTGCCGTGGGGCGGTATGTTCCGCAACATTCTCAAATGCTTTAGCGGCATGTATGTGCAAGACTCCGACTCAAAACGTCTGCTTGAAAGCATTGGCATAAAGAACGTGGTGGTGGCTGGCGACACCCGCTTTGACCGCGTCACCGACATTCAAGCATCGTGCAAACGATTTCCCATTCTCGATGCCTTCACCAACGGCAACACCAAGCCTCTGCTCATGATGGGCAGTTCATGGCAACCCGATGAAGATATTGTGATTCCGTATTTCAACCGCCACCCCGAGATGCGACTGGTGATAGCCCCCCACGAGTTTAACGAAGAGCGCATTGCCTCAATGCTCAAAAAGATAACCCGACCGGTGGCTCGTTACACCCAAATAACATCGCCACAAGACGCGGAGAAATATGACTGCCTCATCATTGACTGCTTTGGCATACTCTCATCGTGCTACGCCTATGCACAGGCAGCATATATTGGCGGCGGATTTGGCGTGGGCATCCACAACCTCAACGAAGCCGCCGTTTACGGCATCCCAGTGATATTTGGCCCTAACCATTACAAGTTTAAGGAAGCAAGCGACCTTATGGCATGTGGCGGCGGATATGAAATCACCGATGCCAAAAGCTTTGATTCGGTGTTCACACGGCTGCTCACAAGCAAAGAGAAACTTGCGCAGAGCGGTCGCGCCGCAGGCACATATATAAAAAGCAAACTCGGCGCCACCGATATCATCTTCAACCAACTTTTCAAAAAATAAGCCCTACTGCTGACACCCCACAAAAATTATCGCCGCGTGTGATTGCCGCAGACTGAGGCAACCTGTGTGATAATAATCTTTGACTAATGGTGTTGCAAGGGGGCATTGTGCTCGCCCACGCGCAACATCATGCCTTTGCACCTTTTGGGCGCAATGTTTGTTGGTGATGTGCACGCAATGTCGCTAAAACAGGGCCTTCACTTCCGATACCACTGAGGTTGTTCCTAATATTACGGTTGGCAGTCCATAGGATTGTGCCAATGCAACGGCTTCAGGGATTGATTTGGTCCAAACGGCATCGATGCCTTCTGCTGCCAAGCGTTTTTTCTGCATCTCGGTGAACACATAATGTGGATTTTGCGACCTTGTGAGAATGGTGTATGCCGCTTTCTCTTGCATTGCTTTCACCACTCCCCCATAATCTTTATCGTCAGGAATACCAACTACTACGGTGTATTTCTCTATGTTCAGGAAGTGTAACGTCTGTTTCACGTTCTCGGTGCTTGCCGAGTTGATGCAGGCATCAAGCAGCACAAACGGCGCAGTGCTCACTATTTCCATTCTTCCGGGCCAACTCATTGCCGCAAGATTTGCCTTTAGGCGTTCAACAGCCAGTGTGCCCAGCACATCTTTGCACAATGCCATTGCCAAAGCGCAATTCCTGGCCTGATGCTCTCCCAGCAGCGGCACAGCAATGTCTTTATAGGTATCTTCACCTATCGTCACATCAAACAACATCCCCGAGTGAGTGTATCGTATGTTATCGCTCCAGAAGTCTTTACCATAAATTTTCATTGCCACATTCAGCGAATTGGCTCTTTGGCTTATTATGGCCATCACCTCCTGCTTTTGTTGCGCAACATACACGCACTTTTGCTCGCCCGTTATCACATGGCATTTGTCGCGAGCAATTTCTTCTACGCTACCGCCCAACTCTCGTGTATGCTCCAAGAAGATGCTGTTTATCACGGCATATTGATGCAGCACATTGTTCACGTCGTCATATTTTGCTCCTTTGCCGCACTCAAAGACGTTGAATTGTGTCCTCCCCTCGTTGAAATAGCTCAACGCCAACGCTGTTTGTATTCCCATTGGGCTAATGCACTTGTCGGGAGGAATAAGCAAATCAACCTTATCAAACATCAGTTTGATTTTTTCAACATGTTTCGCAAAATCAGCATCGCTAATCATGGTGCCGTTGATTCTCATTCGCTCACAGAAGTCTGCCAGATGCGGACTTGTCATAAGCCCCACCGACAATTGCGTTTGCAGAATCTGCGATATCATGCAAGCAACTGAGCCTTTCCCCTTACTGCCGGTCACCACAACGCAAGGCGTGGTGCACATTGCGCGAATAATGTCACGCGAGAGCCCAGGGGTTCTCTTGGTTGCATCTTTTGCTTCACGGCTTTGATATTTCTGCGATTTCAGATATGATTGATATATGTAGTCCTCGGCTTGCGTTTTATTCATCGTGAAAAATCAGTTTTTATCATTGTGAGTATTTCTTTTGCGATGTTTATTCCCGAGGCGTGCTCAATGCCTTCAAGTCCGGGCATAACATTGATTTCACACAGATAATACTTATCCTCGCCAAACAGCAGGTCAATTCCCACAAAGTCGAGGTGCGTTTGCTCATAAACATCTTGGGCAATCTGCTGCAACGTGGGGTCAATCTCAACAGCCTCAACAGTGGCACCCAACGCCACATTTGCCCTGAAGTCGTCACCCGACTTGCGCATCATGCAAGCCACAGCCCGGTTACGAAGGCAAAACAGCCGCAAGTCCCTGCCTCGGCTTTGTGCTATGAACTCCTCAAACAGCCACTCCTTACTGGTGGTGTAATCTGCGCTCAATGCGGCGTAGTCGTCAATGTTATCAATCAATCTCACCTCTCTGCCCATTGAGTTTTCAAGTCCTTTGGCAACAAATGGCACACCCAATCGCCTCACAAGACTCTCATAAGGGAACTGCGAAGTTGACAACACATAGTCAGGAATCACAAACGCCTCAGAGCGCAGCAACTTAATTTGCTCATATTTGTTGATGAACGTGTTATAGGGCTCAATGCCGTTATATGACCTGCGTGCCAAATGGTTGATAGCATCTTTCACCCTACCCCATTTATACCTATTTATCACAAAGTCTCTTGGCTCTAACAACACCCCGCCATTCTCAACGCCTTGCTCTGTGAGGCAGCAATCATTCACCCCAACGATGCTAAGGTCAATATCCAAAGCCTTAGCCTCGTCGGTCAATCGATGACACGTGTAAGCGCCATCCATCTTATTATATTTTTCAATCAAATAACCTGCCAGTTTCATTCCTTCTCTATCGGTTAAAAACAATCAGAATGAGTAAACTTCCCCAATATACCAGCCTAAAAAACAAATAATTCAGGGATAACAAAAGCAATTGTTTGGCTCATAGCCAAAGGCAAAATTACTAATATTTCATCACACAGCAAGCGCTTTTTCTTTGTTAAATCCAAATAGTCAATTAGCTCAATGATGATGACAACTTTTGTTTTTGAGAGCGCAAAGGGTGCTCCATGATAACAGTAGGTTTTGCGCATAGCAATCTAAAACTGATTTGTGGCAAGCACTGAGCCGTTTTATTGCAAGCCTATCACATCTCCCGGTTGGGTGGTTTCGGTGCGTCAATGTGGGGCTATCACCACTCGGCGCATATTGTGCATGTTCCCTTAGCCGGGATAGTGATTCCGGTTCTTCTTTTCATAGCCATTTTCACATTTCACCTTGCACTATCAATAATTATCAATGAGGGACTCGCCTCAACGGCCGTCCCTCACGCTGCATTGACGGCAAAATCAGATGTTATTGTGCCGAATAATCGTCAACAGGATTGGCGCCCATTTCCACTTGAAGCTTTCCGCCGCGAGTGATGGTGCTGAACGGCACGCGCAAACTGTTGAGCTGCTCGCCATTGAGCACATAGCGCTGCACATAAGGCGTTTCGGCGCTGTTGCCTTTGGCTTCAATCACAAACTGCTCGCCTTTGTAATATTTTGGATTAAGCTTAATGGTCACTTTGTTGAACTTGGTGCTGCCAAGGCTCAGCGAAGGCTCATAGTTGGCAAGGCCGCCAACGTCGAACATTCCCAACGAGCTAATCACATACCATGCTCCTAATTGTCCTTGGTCCTCGTCTTGACCGTAGCCATAGCCATGAATACCATCAGCGCCGTAGAACTCATCGAGGATGCGGCGCACCCACTTCTGCGTGAGCGACGGACGACCTGCCTCGTTAAACAGCCACGAGATGTGCAGGCAAGGTTGGTTGCCTTGGTTATAATAGGTCTGCAAGCCGGCAAAGGCATCAATTGTGGTGCCGCCGCTGAAAAGCTTTGGCTCTGACCAAGTGAAAATGCTGTCGAGGCGAGCCGAGAACTCTTCTGCACCCATCTTGGCAATCAAGCCCTTTGGATTGTGGGGCACATAGAAGGTGTATTGATAAGCATTGCCCTCTTGAAATCCGCGCCACACCTGCATGGGGTCGAAATCCTCAACAAACTTGCCGTTCTCCCAACGAGGATGAATAAGGTTTAGTTCAGGGTCATAGAGCTTTTCCCACCCCGTTGACAACTCCATCAGGCGTTCATAGTCAGCTTCTTTGCCAAGCGACTTTGCCATTTGAGCCACAGCATAAGCGCCAAACGAATATTCGAGTGTGTGCGACGCCGAGAACATCCACGACTCATCGGGCCACGGACCTTGGTCGAGGTGCGGCACATAGCCATATTTAAGGAATTTATCGGTATCGAGTTTGCCTGCTCCCATGGGGCGATTGGTGCCGTCGAGCTCGTTGCGGCGTGCAGCGGCATAAGCTGCTTCTACGTCAAAATCTCGTATTCCGCACAGATAGGCAGCTGCCACCACAATGCCAAGCTGGTTGGTGCCCACGCCCGACACATAGCGGCTGTTGGCAATGCCATCGCCCATCCATCCGGCATCCTTAAATACCTGAACATGGGTGCTCACATAGTCAGAGAGATATTCGGGATAAGCCAACGCCCACACTTGCACCAGATTCCACTGTCCGCCCCAAATGCCATCGGTGTTATAGAACGAGAACTGAGGTTTGCCATCCACAGTGGGGATGTGTCCCACGGTGCCGTCGTTCTTCGGGTAATCACCGTTTACGTCGCTGGCAAGTCCGCGACCCTTAATGGCGTGATACAATCCGGTGTAGAACTTCACCTTATCCTCGCGCGAGTCGGTTTCCACTCTGATGCGCGACAAATATTCTTCCCATGTTTCGTGCGACTGGGCTGCTGCCTCGTCGAAGGTGAGAGCGCCGTGGTTGGTTTCAACCAAGCGATTATTTCGCGCGTTTTCAACCGATGTATATGACAAACCCACCTGAGCGGTAACGGTCTCGCCATCGGCTTGGGTGGCGAATGTGAGATAAGCTCCTGCGCCGGCACCGCGCACAACGGTGTCACCGGGCATGGTTTTCTCTTTCACGAATGTTCCGATAGCAGAAGGCTTAACATCGGTTTGCGCCGAGAAATATAGTTTCACCGTGGCACCTTTCTGATACTTGTCGCAATAGGTTGGCAAGGTTTCAACCCAACCTTCAACCAAGCCTTGGGCATCAACGTGCACCTCGGCATCCATGGCGGGGCCGCTTTCGCCTTGGCGGTTGCCTATGTCAAAGAGCACATGGTTATCGTCGCCCTTAGCGAAAGTGAATCGCTGATAAGCCACGCGTTTGGTGGCAGTTACTTCAGCCTTGATGCCATAGCGTTTCAGCATCACCGAGTAATAGCCCGGCTGAGCCACTTCCTCATCATGAGAGAATACTGAGCGATAGCCCTCGTCGGTTGAACCCACTGCACCGGGCACCGTGATAAGCTCGCCCGATGTGGGCATGAGCACTATGCCGCCCACCTGAAACTCATGCAAACATGGGAAACCCTCAATGGTTGTGTCGCGATAGTCGTAGCCGGTGGCCTCCCAGCCCGATTTGTTGCCGGCGCTGGCATTGGTGGCCGCACCCGGTTTTGCCATACCAAAGGGCAACGCTCCCGGAGCAAAATGGAACCAACGGCAGTGAGCCGTGCCTATCAATGGGTTTACATACTGAGTGAGCGACTCCTCGGGGGCAGCGGCATCGTTTGCCGTGCATGAGCTGAACAGCGCAGTGAAAGCAAGCCAAAGGGCTGCTGTGTAGCATAATACTTTCATAATGGTGATGTTTGGGTGGTTTATTGTAATTTCAGTTTATACGTTTCAATGGCATATTTGCCAAGCTCAATCTCTTGTGCCGGAGCCAACTCTTCTTCAACCAAGCTGGTGTGAATGAGGCTATAGTTGCCGGCGGCACAGGTGATGTGCACTTTCTGGGGGCTATCGGTGGTGTTATAAAGTCTCACAATATAGCTGTTGTCATCGTCACACTTCTTGATGGTTGTGACTTTCACCATGCTGTTGTCGATAGCGAAAAAGCTCATTTGCTCAGGCAATTGCGCTTTTTGCGCCGTGGGCACATCGCACGCTATTGCCAAAGGCGTATTGGCCGACTCGCCGAACTGCGAACGAGTGACACCGTTGGCGCGGTGCGACGTGAAGGAGAAATGGAAATGGTGGTCGCCGGGCTGCGAGAAGTCGTTGCCCTCGGGGTGACAGCTGCGACGCGACGCCATCAGAATGGGTTGCAGCACGGTGTAGTCAACCGGATTGTCGGTGGGGTCGATATAGTCAGCCACCGCCACGCTCGATGACATGGTTACAGCCAAGCCATTGCCCGAGGTAGCACTAATCCAATTGCCAATGCCGCGCGGATGCTGCAACTTGTTCTCAACGTAATAGCGTTCGCCGGCGGCACCGGGCATCTCGTCGGTGCCCACGTTGAGCACGCCATAAGGCACTTCATACGACACCTTGCTTTGTGCAAACGCCAATGGCATCATCATGCGGAACTCACGGAACATCACTTCTTCCCAATTGAGCAAATCTATGTCGAAGTCTATTTGCTTGGTTTGATGATAGATGCGCACGCGCTGTTCAATCACCGCATGGCGCACCGGTGTGCGCACCATCAACTGGGTGTAAACCTCACCGTTGGCCTCCAAAGTCCACTCGCCGGCATGCAATCCGGTCTTATCAAAGCCTTCCATATCGGGCTGTTGCACGGCATCAAACTCGCCGGCACCGTTGCCATAGGAATGCATGGTAATCACCTCGCCGCCAAGAAATTTCTCGGTGTTGAGAAGCGGTGCATTAAGCTCCTTATCCCAAATCTGCTTGATGCCGCCGTTGGCAAACTCCACACGATAGAACTTGTTTTCCAAAGTCTTGCCGTTGAAAGCCTCAACGAGTTGGCAAGCTTTGTTTGTGGGTTTCACATAATATGTGGTAAGACCCATTTGAGGCACTTGGGCTACGAAATTCAGGGTAGCCTGCTTCAGGCTGCCGTCGCTGTAGCGCTGCACATCGCTCAGTTGCAGCACCGTTTCATTGCCGGCAGCGTCGTTGAGCTGCAATGTGTGGGCATAGCCCGGTGTGAATTGCATATTCACAGCCACCGGTTTGCTGCGGTCGTAAGCGGTGGTGTTGCACAGCACAATTGAGCGGCCTTTCGCCTCATCTTTGCGCACCATCGATGCCAAGTGACGGGTTTGCTCGTTGGCAACCTGCCAAGCGCTGTTTAGGGCATATTCATATTTGCGTAAAAACAGATTGTCGGTCATCTCGCCGCCATTGCCGCCCCATCCGTGGTCGGGATATATTTTTACTTTCCAAGCGTCATTGAGCAAATCGGCGGGATAGGCAACAAACGAGCCATCGACCATGGCACGCATCGACGACAGGCACTCGGCTGCCGGCAGCATCACATCGCCGCTGCGGCTGGCTGAAAGAGCACGTTCGTGCGAGGGGCCGTGTATGTAAAGCCACACGTTAGGACGTTCGCCGCCCATCTCGGGCAACACTTTGGTTGAACAGTCAAGGGCATAGAAGAAATTATCGGCTGTGGCATATTCAAACTTTGGCAGATTGATTTTTTGCCACTGTTTTGTGCCTTCTTGGCGTATGAACTTCAGATTGTTCCACTTCTCGGTGAATACGCGAGTGTTGGCAACGGGCTTGCGGTCCCACGAAAGCTCGTAATTGAGCATGGCAGGCATCACCGTGGCGGCACCGCTCACGTCGTTGTATTTGGTGTACCACAGCACCGCCTCTTTGCCCATCATAGCCATAGCGGAGGTGTCGGGCTTAGCCATCACATCGTAGAAGAAGATGTAATGCCCCGGAGAATAGGCTCGCACACGCGAACCGTCGGGTGCCAACCAATAGAACAAACCGCGCTCATGGCGACTGATAACCAGATTGTCAACGCCCGCCTTTTGCATGATTTGCGGCATCTGAAGGGTGCGCCCGGGCACATCAACATTGAAATATGAGCGTGTCTTGTAGCCATTGAAGGTCTTTGCCAGCCAACGAGTGCCCAGATAGAACTGGCGCGCCAGCGATTCGCCTGAATACATCTCCTCGTAAGGCTGTATGAATGTGCCGCCCACGCAAATGCGGCCGTCAGCTATATACTTGTCAAACAGCGGTTTACTCTCGGGATGACGATGCAAATATTCCATCACTATTGATGTTTGCTCAATGTCCATCTTAAATGTGGGGTCGTCATGCAAGCGTTGCAAAAACGGAGTGAGCCACAGCGTGTCGCGGTCGGCGATGCACGCATCTAAGTTGTTGAGCCATGCAAGGTCTTGATGGGTGGTGGTGAACAAATAAATCTTGCCGCCGCCAAGCCGCGACTTCGACAGGTCGGTGAGCAGCTTATGGGTACTTGGCGAGCAGGTGAACATATCGCCCTCAAACTGTGCCTTGGCGGTGGCACAACTCAACGCACACATCAATGCAATAAGGTAATGTTTAGTTTTTAATTTCATGATTGAGTTTTTGTTTAGCTAAAAAATTCATGTATGCAAACTGCGCACCTGCGCCGTAGCATGATGCCCCATCAAATGGGGGGGGCGCAGAGCCGCACAGCAATGCTTAAAAACAGATTTCAAAATTACCTAAAATATTCGTAATCAGCAATAATAAAAGCCCCATATTTTTCACTCCTTGCCAAGCAGCAAGGGCTTAAACCTGCCGCAATTATTCATCTGCGCTGTGTGAATTTGGGCGCAAGAGTGTTTTTTGAAGCCCCCCAGTGGGCAGCTGATTCTGTAAGCCAAAGCATATTGGCGCGCATAATGCATGAGAAAGGGCGCAAGTGAATCTCACCTACGCCCTTAGCATCTTACATATTTATGTATTAAATCAAAAATCTGTCGTTTTTTTAGAAGTGGCTTGAGCCATCGAAGCAATGGGTGCAGACCTTGCATTTTGGCAACCCAATGGCTTTGATGAGCGTCTCAATGGTGTTGAACTTGAGTGTGGTAAGCCCCAACCGCTTGCGAATTTCTTCAACCATCGCCTTGTATTGCGGCGAGTTGGTGGTTGCATATTGGCTGAGGTTGGCATTTGGGTCGCCTTCAAGCTGACCAATCACCTTGCGAGTGATAAGCTCCATATCGCTTTTCGACGAGGTGAAATTAATGTAACGGCAACCGTAAACCAGCGGAGGGCAAGCTATGCGCATGTGCACCTCTTTTGCGCCGTAGTCAAAAAGAATCTTCACGTTGTCACGCAACTGGGTGCCGCGCACTATTGAGTCGTCGCAGAAAAGCATGCGTTTGTCTTGCAGCATGGCACGGTTTGGAATGAGCTTCATCTTAGCCACCAAGTCGCGCATGGCTTGGTTCGACGGGGTGAAGCTGCGAGGCCATGTGGGAGTGTATTTCGATATTGCACGATGATAAGGCACCCCTTTGCCCTCGGCATATCCCAGCGCCATTCCCACGCCGCTATCGGGGATTCCGCAAGCGCAGTCAACGGTGTCATCATCGGTGCGGCCCATCTCATAACCGCTCAAAAAGCGCACTTCCTCAACGTTGCGGCCCTCGTAGCACGAAGTGGGGAATCCGTAGTAAACCCACAAGAACGAGCATATTTGCATCTCCTCGTTGGGCTTGCGCAGCTGAGTGATGCCATCGGCGGTGAGGTGGATAATCTCGCCGGGGCCAACGTAGCTATGTATCTCGTAATCAAGGTTTGGGAAGCTGCTCGATTCGCTTGAAACGGCATAAGCATCTTCTTTTTTGCCCACAATGATGGGAGTGCGGCCAAGTTTGTCGCGAGCGGCAATGATGCCGTTCTCAGTGAGCAGCAGCATCGAGCATGAGCCCTCAATCTTGTTATATACGTTTTCTATGCCTTCAACAAATGTTTTGCCTTGAATGATGAGCAGCGCCACCAGTTCGGTGGGATTGGTGTTGCCTGAGCTAAGCTCGGCAAAGTGCATGTTGCTTTCAAGCAATTCGTTTTCAAGTTGGGAGAGATTGTTGATTTTAGCCACTGTGACTATTGCAAATTTGCCCAGATGAGAGTTGAATATAATGGGCTGAGGGTCGGTATCGCTTATCACGCCTATTCCCGAGTTGCCTGTGAATTTGGCAAGTCCGCCTTCAAACTTGGTGCGGAAATAGCTGCTCTCAAGGTTGTGGATTGTGCGATTGAAGCGTTTTTGTTCGGCATCGTAGGTTGCCATACCTCCGCGTTTGGTGCCAAGATGTGAATTGTAGTCTGTGCCGTAAAACAAATCGGTGATGCAACTCGATTTCTTCACAGTACCAAAAAAACCTCCCATAAGAAATGTTATTATATAAGTTATAAAAATTTCTGCTTTTGAATCTTGTGGCACAAAATTACAGCCAATTTTTGAATATGGCAATATCTTTGTGCAATAAATATTGCAGCTATTTATGAACAATAGTCGGCCGTAGTGCGGCGGCTAATTTTGCTCATCGGGCCAAGGGCAAGGTTTGCCGTCGGCCTTAAACGATGGGCGTTGTGCCTTCATGGCACGCAGGCGCTTGCCCAGCAGGCGTGAGAGCTTATTCACCATGTCGGGGCGCGACTGGCTCAGCTCATGTTCCTCGGCAATGTCGTTGGCAATATTATAGAGTTCTTTCTTGCCGTCTTCGTAATAATAAATCAGCTTCCAGTCGCCTTGCCTGATGGTGCAGGTGGCACCGATGCCGGGACCCGAGTTATCCCACAAATTGGGGCAATTCCAGATGAGGGTGCGGTTGGCATCGCCTTTCTCGCCCCGCAGCAATGGCACAAAGCTGATTCCGTCAACGGTTTGCGGCAACTTGTCGGTTTTCACACCGGCAATCTCAAGCAACGATGGGAAAAAGTCCTCAATGATTACAGGCGCGTTTTGTGCCGAGGCGGGCTCAGTTACGCCCTGCCACTTCACAATCATGGGTTCACGCACTCCGCCCTCATAAGCCGAGCCTTTACCGCAGCGCAATGGGGCGTTTTGCGTGTAGAGCGGAGCATCGCGCCAATGGGTGCCGGTGGCATATCCGCCGTTGTCGCTCATGAATATCACCACCGTGTTCTTAGCCTCATCGTTTTCTTCGAGCCAATCCATGAGGTCGCCGAGGCTCTTGTCCATTCCCTCAATCAGCGAGGCGTAGGCGGCTTCTTTGTCGCTAAGGCCTTCACGTTTGTAGCGGTCAAAGTAGCGAGGGTCGCGGTCAATGGGCACATGTATGGCATAGTGCGACATATAAAGGAAAAACGGTTGATTATAGTTGCGCGCCTTGTTGAGCGCATTAATGGCTTCTTGGGTGAGTGCCTCGGTGATGAATGTGCCGGTTTGCCAATACTTCTCAAGTCCGGGCACCGACATCAGCGAGGTTGGTTTGCCTTGTGCATCGTGACCATAGTTCAGTTCGCTCAGATAGGTGGCAAGCCCTCCGGCAGCATGGCCGGCGATGTTCACGTCAAAGCCAAAGTGATGAGGATTCTCACCGGGAGTGTCAATGGCTCCCCAATGTGCTTTTCCGCAGTGTATGGTGTGGTATCCGGCATTATGCAGCAGTTGCACCACCGAGGTTGCCACATAGGTGTGTGGGGTGCCCGGGGTCTGCGCAATGCCGTTATAATTCCATTCGGGAGTGTTGATTACGTCGCTTGGCACATCAACCTTCTTGTCGCGTTGCAAAGTCCAGTTGGTGACGTGGTGGCGAGCGGCGTTAGAGCCGGTGAGCAAGCTGCAACGACTGGGCGAACTGATGGCAGAAGCATAGGCCTGGGTGAATTTCATGCCTTGGGCTGCCAACCGCTCCATATTGGGAGTGTGATAACGCTTGTTGAGGGGTGTTGTGCGGTCCCAAAACGGCACCGAGGTGTCTTGCCAGCCCATGTCATCTACAAGAAACACAAGTATGTTTGGGCGTTGAGCCGGTTGCGAGTGATTGCTGCCCAATGCTGTGAGCGGAGCGCCACACAGCATGGTTGCTGCCAATTTCAGGTATTGATGTTTCATCTATGTTGGTATTGTTGGGTTTAGCTGCATAAGGCGGGCAAACGAGAGTCATGCCCGGCGGTGAGCACTACTGCTTTTTATCGCTGAGCTGAATTTCCTTTTGCTCGGTGGCATCAGCTTCAATGCCGGCTTTCACTTGGGTGGCGTTGAGCTGCGTTTTTGTGATTCGCGGCTGTGGCTTAGCCTTAGATTCGGCGGGTGCGGCAGGAGCGCCAACGCTGTTAACGTCGGCAGGAATATTCACGGTGGTGGTGTCGGCAGGTTGCTCTTCGCCGCCACGGTGATTGATGTCGAGCAGACGGCCGTTCTCGTCAATCTTTGGCCATTTTTTCTTTGATGTTGGCAAAGTGTAATAGACCGTCATGCCCACGTTGAGCTTCGACTCGCGAGTGCCGAATCCGGGAATGAACCAAGGGTCGCCGTTAGGGTTCTTCTTATAGTTGAATATATTGTGATACTTCACCGTCCACCCTGCCGAGATGCTTCGCCACAGCTTCACCTTGATGCCTAAAGCCAGTTCTCCCCAAAGGGCGTGCGACTTTTGGTTGAGCAAGTCAATCTGCCGGTTTTCGTCCCAATATCCGTCGCTGAGGGTGATGTTGGTGATATCGTAGGTAAATGTGGAGTAACCCACCCTAAGTCCGGCAAAGAGCTGATAGTCGGGGTGGCTCTTAAACATAAAGTTGTAGTTGCAGCCTAACTTGGCATAAGGGGCAAGTTTACCTTTATAGGTGAAGTTCAACTCTTCGGGGGTTGAATTAGCCCAACCCACACCCAACTCAACCACCGGCGATATTCTGTTCCACATGTTCACCGATGCCGAGACATCGAAGCTACTGTAATCTTGCGAGAAAAGCCTTGCAATACCGTCCCACACATTCACACCCACCGTAATATCGGTGATAATAGGATATTTAGGATAAATCTTGGCTATGCTGTCGCGTCTGAGGCTATCGAGCACCAGCGAGTCGCGCTCAATATACTTGAGCTTCTCGCCTTTGCGCGGTAGCAGCGTGCGGTTGGTCTTTTGTTCAACCGGCGTGACAAAGCGTTTGCCCTGCGTCTGAGCTGCCACATGCAACGCTGCGGTTGCCGCCATTGCCATTATCATTATGTAGATTAGCTTCCTCATTGCCTAAAAAAGTTGTTGTGAGATGGTTGCTCTGCTGCGGTGTCACTTATTGAAAAAGGTGGTTAGCTCTCTGACTGCGTTCTGAAGAATATCCTCACCGTTTCAACGTCCATATTGCTGATGCGGTTATATGGGATACTCACCGAGTCAATGATGTGCTTGGTGTGGGTGTAGTTGTTTACGTCGAAGATGTAGAACACGCCACAGTCGGCCGACTCAAAATAAGGCACGGCATCGTAGCTGATGGTGAGGGTATCGTTGAGCAGCGGGTTGCAGATTGCCGTTTGGTCGTAGTGAAACACATATTGCACCTCACTTTGCGAGATGCGCAGAGGCAGATACACGCGCGACACGTTGCGTCCGCAGCGCACCAACATCGAATCGCCCGGGGCATCAACGCCATATACCGAGATGCTGTCAACCGCAATGGTCTTTTGCGTCTCGGCAGAGTAGAAAACTGCCAGTGGCAGGCTGGTGACGCCGGTGGTGCAGCCGTCGCTGTTGCACGACGTTGCCGCAATCGCCATCAGGCCCACAAGCATTGCCGCTGCCATTGTCAGCAATGAGTGTTTCACTCTCATCTTGGGCATTTGCATTTATTCTTTATCAAACGGTTTTATTGTTTCTTCTCACTGCCGGGGTGCGTGGGTTAGCCTCACTTAATCTCCTCGTTTATCTCATAACGGTTGCGCTCTTGCGAGTTGCGGGCAATAAGCTCACCCACAAAGCCCGTTAGGAAAAGCTGCGTGCCCAATATCATGAGCGTGAGAGCGATGTAGAAGTATGGCGAGTCGGTAACCAGGCTATAAGCGTTGCCGCTCCACATGTTGTAGAGCTTCATGCCGCCAACCACAATGGCAGAGAGAAATCCCAACAGGAACATCAAGCTGCCAATAAGTCCAAAGAAGTGCATGGGCTTTACTCCGAACTTCGACATGAACCACAGCGTGATGAGGTCGAGGTAGCCGTTCACAAAGCGGTCGAGACCAAACTTGGTGGTGCCGTATTTGCGGGCCTGGTGTTGTACCACTTTTTCGCCTATCTTGGTGAAACCGGCATTTTTTGCCAAATACGGAACATAACGGTGCATATCGCCATACACCTCAATGTGCTTCACCACTTCACGGCGATAGGCTTTAAGTCCGCAATTGAAGTCGTGCAGATTGTGTATGCCGCTCACCTTGCGTGCGGTGGCATTAAACAGCTTAGTAGGTATGGTTTTCGACAGTGGGTCGTAGCGCTTCTTCTTCCACCCCGACACCAGGTCATAGCCATCTTCGGTAATCATTCGGTAGAGTTCCGGTATTTCGTCGGGGCTATCCTGCAAATCGGCATCCATGGTAATCACCACGTCGCCTTGCACGCGTTCAAAGCCGGTGTTGAGCGCCGGGCTTTTGCCATAGTTGCGGCGGAAGCTCACGCCCTTGATTGCCGGGTTGGCTGCCGACAGCTGTTTTATCACATCCCACGAGCCATCGGTGCTGCCGTCGTTCACAAAGAGCACCTCGTAGCTATAACCGTGCTGCTTCATCACACGCTCAATCCATGCTGCCAGTTCGGGTAGCGACTCCGCCTCGTTGTAGAGAGGCACTACTACTGAAATATCCATATATATGTTTTTTATAAAATCAATTTCTGTTTAAAAATTATTTCTGCCTTATTGGTTGTTTGGCTTACCCTTCAGCCCAATGCGCGCCAATGCCGCCATCAACGCCGAGACAAGAGCACCAATCATCACCGTGAGCAGGCTCATTTGCGTCACAAACTCAATGGGTGTGGGCAGCAGACTATCTTTGATGGCGCTTTGCAGTGCCAACACCAATTGACTGTCTTTCAGCTCAGGCATCTGCATATATATCTCAACAGCGCGCTGAGCTTGCTCATAGATGAACCCAGGGTGCAGCCACACAAGCCATAAATATGACACCAAGGCGCAAATGAGCGAGCCAAAAACCACCGTCATGGTGCCAATGCTCCACAGCTTGAAGTAGTCGCTACGGCGCTGGTCGCGCACAAAAGTGACGCGCAGCTGACGCAACACCACCAGCGGAAAGCATAGCAGCATCACATAGCTCACAATGGCAAGAAAGGCGCTGTTGTCGCTATTGGCAATGCCAAGAAACAGGCACGACAGGTATATGCCCATAAACACGCCATTGTTGGCTGCCATCGTCATAGCGTTTTCGCCTTCGTATGTTTGATTCTCGTTGTTGTCCATAATCTGCGACAAAGTTACTCAATCTCGTTGATATATTAAAATTGAAAACCGTGTCTGCAACAATTATTTGCATTTGCGCAAAGCGTTTGCCTCAGGCTGAAGGCAACATTTGCCCCACCCCCACGCGCAACGCAATGTTGATGACGGTTCGCGCCTATTGGCTAATTATCGCTCAGCGATAAGCAAAAATTTATATCTCGTATTGTTGTAATAATTCAGTAATATTGCTATCTTCGCAATAGCAAAGCTACTGATTGTTTTTTGGTGAAAAGACGCGACATTGCAAGCTTTCCACAAACCTGCGCCACAGCTTTCATCGCTCGGTGATTACCCCTCAAAATGCCTCGCACGTTCTGCACGGCTAAGCAATCATCAAAGCCCAACCAAGAAAAACGTGAGTAGCACCTATGGCAGCCCAACGCCATTGATTTGCGCCGCTGCCATCGCAACAAGAAAAGGTTCGTTGATTGCTTGATAATCAGCTTGCAACCAATTATTTAAACAATTTTTTTAAGATTAAGAAACTGATATGAACAATCTATTGATAAGTGCCGCCGGATTATGCCTTGCCACCATCATTGGTTCGATATTGGGTTTTGGTATTCGCAACCTGCCCCATCGCTGGAACGACACCATTTTGGGATATTGCGCCGGCATAATGCTTGCCGCAGCGGTGTTTGGACTAATAACACCTGCTGTTGACCTCTGCCACACCACCGATTGGTGGGTGGTGATTGTGGGTGTGCTGCTGGGCGCAGCTTTCCTGAATGTGCTCGACTATGTAACGCCTCACCTGCATCACATCACCGGCATAGACCCCGAGAAACACCATCAGAACAGCAGCATCAACCGCATTATGCTGTTTGTGATGGCTATTGCCATTCACAAATTGCCCGAGGGCATGGCTGCCGGAGTGGGATTTAACAACACTGCCGACTTGGGCAGTGCATGGACCGTAACCATGGGTATTGCCTTGCAAAACATACCTGAGGGTATGGTGGTTATATCGCCGCTGATGCTTGCCGGAGTGAAGCCTATGCGCACCATGGCAATCTCAATCGCCATTGGCTTGCTCGAGGTGGTGGGCGTGATGATTGGCTACGGACTTGGCTCAATCTCGGCAACGCTGCTGCCGGTGCTGCTGGCTTTTGCCGGAGGCGCTATGCTCTATGTGGTGAGCGACGAGATGATTCCTGAAACCCATGCGCACGGCTATCAGAAGTCGGCAACCTATGCCCTGCTGATGGGATTCCTCACCTTGCTATTCATTGAGCGGCTTTTTGAGTGAGCAAGGCGATGTTCTTGCGCACTCAAGATTGCCAAACAACGCCTTTTTGTTTGGCAGCTAACAAACATAATCATCTACCCCAAGTTGCCAAACCACGGCAGACCAGTGAGCTTTATTATTGCTTTTTGTGAAATGTGATATATTTTAATTGGCAATCACGTTCGCGCCACGAGAGACAAGATCGCCATCTCGGTTTGGCCCTCGTTTGGCAAGCTCACCGGTTTGGGCAAGACCTTCAAAGAGAAAAAGATGCTGCTTAACATTCAAACATGGCCACAAGATGCCAAAGTATATGACTCGTTCAACCCCGAGGCGCGTGACATCTATTGGAGCTATCTTGAATATAACCTTTCAGCTAAAGCCACAAACAAAGGGAAAGAGTTGAAAATAAAGCTC
>JBJECY010000080.1:0-3156 GCA_051871515.1 Muribaculaceae bacterium
CTGATGTGTTGATAGCACAATGATTTTGTTTTCGCTCATGCTGCGCGCAATGATTTTGCGGAATTGGCTCTTGCTTGGTATGTCGAGGCCGTTGGTTGGCTCGTCCATAAGCAGCACGCGGGTGTTGGCTGCCAGAGCAAAGCTCATAAACACTTTCTTTTTCTGACCCATTGAGAGCGACTTGAGGTTGACGTTGAGGTCGCCCATTTCAAACACCTCTAAGTAGGTGCGCAGGTCGTCGTAACTGAAGTTGGGATAAAAGGGGGCGTTGATTTCAACATACTTGCTCAGGCTTATTGACGGGAGCTCAAACTCCTCAGGCACAATAAACATGTCGGCAAGCACGCTCGGACGGCGTTCACGCACGTTGACTCCGCCAAAGGTCACGCTGCCGCCACACGGCGTGAGCAGACCCATGACAAGATAAATGAGGGTTGATTTGCCGGTACCGTTGCGGCCGAGCAGCCCATACACTCCTCCTGGCTCTAAACTGAGTGAAAAATCGTTGAAAATCGTTTGTGGCGATTTTCCGTAACGATAAGTGAGATTCTTAATCTGTATCATAGATTGATTCAATTTTTAAATATGTATGTTATAAGTTTGTTTTCTCGTTGTTATCCCGGCTGCCGACGTTGGCGGGGAGCCGTTTGCACCACTTCAACCTTGCGGACCACTGCTCTCTCAGCCACTTTTGTTAAGCTTTCTTGTCGTTGCAATAGTGTATTAGTTAAATAGTACACTGCAAAGGTATATACATTTTTTTATTCTGCAAATATTTTTGAGAAAAAATCAAAAAAATTATAATTTTTCATTGTTTTTCAATTGGCAAAGCCCCTCAAAAGTGCCTCAAACGCCATTCAGGCAGGATAAGAGATGACAATAGTGTAAAAATTAAGGAAATATTTCCGTAATTGCTTTTATTATCTAAATATTTGTATTATCTTTGTAGTCGCTAAACGAGGTTTTGGCGAGAACGCCCCAACCGCGCTATGGCGAAAAGCGAAAAATTCATTCATTCATAATAAACATAATATTTTTAAGGTAAATGTTTAACAAAGAAGATTTAAAAAAGTACGGAATCACAGGCACCACTGAGGTTGTGTACAATCCTTCTTACGAAACTCTCTTCGAAGAAGAAACTAAGGCTGGCCTTGAAGGCTATGAAGTAGGTAAGAACACCGAACTTAGTGCAGTAAACGTGATGACCGGTATCTACACCGGCCGTTCACCTAAAGACAAGTACATCGTAAAAGATGCCACATCAGAGAACACCGTATGGTGGACCACTGAAGGTTACAAGAACGACAACCACCCAATGACCGAGGAAACTTGGAACACGGTGAAGGAAATAGCAAAGAAAGAACTCTCAAACAAGCGCCTCTTTGTGGTAGATGCATTCTGCGGTGCCAACGCTGACACTCGCATGGCAGTGCGTTTCATTGTTGAGGTAGCATGGCAAGCACACTTTGTGACTAACATGTTTATCCGCCCAACTGAGGAAGAACTCGCATCGTTTGAGCCAAACTTCGTTATCTACAACGCATCAAAGGCTAAGGTTGAGAACTACAAGGAATTGGGCCTCAACTCTGAAACTTGTGTTGCATTCAACGTAACAAGCCGCGAGCAAGTGATTATCAACACTTGGTACGGTGGTGAAATGAAGAAGGGTATGTTCTCAATGATGAACTACTACTTGCCATTGCAAGGCATCGCTTCAATGCACTGCTCGGCCAACTGCGATATGAACGGTGAAAACACTGCTATCTTCTTTGGTCTCTCTGGCACTGGCAAGACCACTTTGTCAACCGACCCTAAGCGCCGCCTCATTGGTGACGACGAGCACGGTTGGGACGACAACGGCGTCTTCAACTTTGAAGGTGGTTGCTATGCAAAGGTTATTGGTCTTTCAAAAGAGCATGAGCCTGACATCTACGGTGCTATCAAGCGCAACGCCCTCCTTGAGAACGTGACTGTGGCTGAAGACGGCACTATCGACTTCAACGACAAGTCGGTTACCGAGAACACTCGCGTTTCTTACCCAATCAACCACATCAACAACATCCAACCAGGTAGCTCAGCTCCAGCTGCTAAGAACGTTATCTTCCTTTCAGCTGACGCATTTGGCGTGCTTCCTCCAGTATCAATCCTTACTCCGGAGCAAACCAAATACTACTTCCTCTCAGGCTTCACTGCTAAGCTTGCAGGTACTGAGCGCGGTATCACCGAACCTACTCCTACTTTCTCAGCTTGCTTCGGCCAAGCATTCTTGGAACTCCACCCAACCAAATATGCTGAAGAACTGGTTAAGAAGATGGAAAAGAGCGGTGCCAAGGCTTACTTGGTGAACACTGGTTGGAACGGCACAGGCAAACGTATCTCAATTCCTGACACTCGCGGTATCATCGACGCTATCCTCGACGGTTCAATCCTCAAGGCTGAAACTAAGATGATTCCTTTGTTCGACTTTGAAGTACCAACCAGCTTGCCAAACGTAAATCCTGCTATCCTTGACCCACGCGACACTTACGCTGACGCTTCGGTTTGGGAAGAAAAGGCTAAGGACCTCGCTGCTCGCTTCATCAAGAACTTCGACAAGTACACCAACAACGAAGCTGGTAAGGCTCTTGTTGCTGCCGGTCCTCAACTCTAATGTTCAGCACATAATAAAACAAGAACATTATATTTTCCATAAATGCCGTGCCCGCTCATTGGGCGCGGCATTTTTTTTGCCCTAAATATGCCCTTGGCTTGTGATGGCAACACCGCGTGATTTTTGAGTAGAGGCTTTGAGGTGGCAATGGGGGCACCATTGTAACCCTAAGAACATGAAAGACAGCTGACAAAAAAGAGAATCCCTTTGCGCATAACAATCAGGGGGAGAGATGGCCGGTTTGATGTTACGCGCAAAGGGCAAAGACTGGTGCGGAATGGGGAGCGCTGGCTGTGCCAGTTTACGGCTTGGTTGGTTTTTTTGAGGAATGAAATTAATCTTTGTGTCAAAGATTAATTCGCATCGTCTAATTGATTGATGAGGTCGAGCGCCTCAATGTGGCCTTGTTCGGCAGTCATGCGGTACCAATGGGCTGCTTCGGTGGGATTGCGCTCCACGCCATGCCCGTGTTCGTAGCAAAAGCCAAGGTTGAATTGCGCATCGGC
>JBJECY010000080.1:3256-8310 GCA_051871515.1 Muribaculaceae bacterium
GTTCGGCAGCCATGCGGTACCAATGGGCAGCTTCGGCGGGATTGGGCTCCACGCCTCGCCCATATTCGTAGCAAAAGCCAAGTTCAAATTGCGCATCGGCTAAGCCTTGCTCGGCAGCGTTGTGTAGGATACGAAATTTCTTCGACAAATCGTTGGTGTTGTTTTTCTTCATTTTTTTCATGTTGTGTGTTAATGTTAAAATTAATATTAATAAAACTATCAAATGTTATGCCTCGCCGTCAACTGCTCAAAGCCACCCCTTGCCCTCTCTATTGGCGGTATCGCTTGGTGATTGCCGCATAGCCGCAGCGTTGGCACAATGGCTCCACTGCACGGTGGGCGGTGAAGCCCCCATAAATGGCTTGGGCGCGTGGCGTGGCAAGTATGTCGTCAAGTTCTTCGTGATAAAGATTGCCTAAAGCCAAGTCGCCATCATGGTCAAGGCAGCAAGGCACCACAGTGCCATCAACCAGCACGCCAATCTGGTTGCGAAGCGCATAGCAAAACACCTGCTCGCTGCCATATTCATCAATATTGCTGTTGGGCCAGCTGAACATATTGTCAAATTCCAGATAGACATAATCAGCAAGCTTATAACCATTGTGGTGTGCAGCCCAAGGTTGTGGCAGCCATTGCGCAAGCATCTGCTCAATCTCGCCGTTGAGCAAGTCGTGTCCGCCCTTGTTCCACAGCCTCAGCACCACCAGCGTGCCTTGCGACGCCGCCTGAGCAGCAAAGGCAGCCACGTGGCCGATATACTGCTTGAGGTTGGTGATGCCGTTGCCCTCTTGCGAGTGGAGCGAAATCTGCACCTTGTGAGGCCTTGCTTCAGCCAACTGGCGTGCATTGGCAAGCAATGTGCCATTGGTGGTGACCACCGGCAAAAAGCCTTTCTCACGAGCCATGCTCACAAACTGCGGCAGCAGTGGGTGCAACAACGGCTCGCCCATCAGATGAAGATACAGAAACTTCACCTTGCCCGCGAGGCGGCTGGTGAGCAAATCATATTGCTCAAGCGTGAGGCTCTGCTTTGCCCTGATGGTCTTGGGACAGAACACGCAATTGAGGTTGCACACGTTGGTTATTTCAAGGTAGCAGCGGTTAATCATCGGTGTGAACAGGGTGATGGCGCGTTGATAGCTCCGTTATTTGATTTTTAGCTTCTGCCCAATTTGCAGCGTGGCGTTACGTTTGATGCCATTGATGTGGCACAATTGTTCCACGGTGGTGTGGTTGCGTCGGGCAATGGCACCCAGCGTGTCGCCGCTGCGCACGGTCACCGTTTTGCCGGCGGTTTTCTCGGCTTTCTTGCTCTTGCCGTTAGCGGCATCGCCACTGGCATTGTGGGCATCCTCGGCTTGCTTCACCTTTTTGCGACCCTCGGTGTTGAGCACTCCGCGTCCGCCGGCGGCAATGCTGTCGCCCGTCGATTCGCCGTCGTCAAATCCGGCAGGCACAAACTCGCCGGCATCAAAGTCGATATCTTCATAAGTGATATTCTCAAACTCGTCGCCATCAAAATCGGCATCGGTAAACTTCACCACGCTGCCCTTGCTGCTGTTAATCACGCTCACCACTCCACGCGGCATGCTGTTGTAGGCGCCACGCAGCGAGGCAAGAGTGAAGTCGTAGTCGCGGTTCACCGGGCGGCCGTCGTCGGTGAGATTGTGGCTAAAGAGCCATGAATAGGTGTCGCGGTGATAGAACACGCGCGCCGGAGCGCCGTGGTTGCCGCCTTGCAGCCAAGTGGTCTTAAGGCGGTCGCCGCCACCTGGAGCCGCCATGATGTTAGCCGCCACTTTCTTCGATTCGTTGATTGACACGGCGCGGTCGGCAGTGCCGTGTATGAGCCAGAACGGCATCATGGCAAGGTTTTGCTGGGTATCGACGTCCACATAGGCGCCGCCACACATGCCAATGCCTGCCGCCACCTCATAGTAATAGGTGGCGCAATAGTCAATGGCTCCGTAGCCACCCATGCTCATGCCCACCACATACACTCGCTGATGGTCGTAGGCAAAATTCTGCTTCACCCATTCAAGCGTGGCATGCACCTTATCGGGCTTCCAACCGCCCCCGGGACATTGCGGCGCCACTATCACGGCATCAATCTTGCGCCCCTCTTCAACCGCGTCGATGGGGCCGTAGCGCTTCACGCTGTTGAGGTTGCGGCCACACAGGCTGGCACCGTGCAGAAACAAGATGAGCGGAGTGTTGCCCTGAATCTCCTCGTAGTTCTCGGGCAGATAGAGCCAAAAATTATAGGTGTTGTTTGCCACACTGTAATATGGCGTGAGCCGAGCTTTGGCAGCTGCATGCAGGGCAAAGCATACCACCAACGCCACCGCTGCCATCAAGCGAGGCTTCAACCTGCCCATGACAAGTTGTTTCATATAGGCACTCATCACGGGCATAACAAATCGGGGTGTTCGCTGAAATATCGCCACAGCGGAGCCGCCATGAGCGCTTGCATAATCTCGCCGTTGAGCAACTTCTCGTGCACCTCGGCTGCCGTCATCAGCACCACATCGATGTCCTCAGTGACCTCGAGGTGTTGAGAGGAAACAGGCTCCACGCCCTCGGCAATATAGCAGTGAGTGAGGTTGCTTGTGGTGCTGGGATTGGCTGATATCTCCATATATTTAGTCCAGCGGCCACCGCCAAAGCCGGTTTCCTCATAAAGCTCACGTTTGCCGGCATCCAGCGGGTCCTCGCCCTCCTCAACCACTCCGGCACACAACTCGTAGCCACAGCGGCGCAGGCCGTGCCGATATTGATATTCCATCACAAATTGGCCGTTGCGAGTGATGGCAATCACATTCACCCATTCGGGATATTCAAGCACCCAATGCTCGTCGTTGACCACGCCGTTGGGCATGCGCACTTTGTCTTTGCGCGCTGTCAGCCACGGGCGGCGTATCACATAGTCGCTTTGCAAGATTTCCCAGTTTTTATTGCTTTTTGTCATAATATGCTATGTTGAATAAATTGATTTTCCGGTTTTCAACCCCAAATTTACGGAATATTCTTGATTTCTCACGCCCATTGCTTGTTGCAAATCACATGCTGCTGCAAAAAACGCCCATTATCCCATATTGTTATGCGCAAACGTACTTTCTTTTTGTCCTCGGTATTTCGCTAAACCAGCCTGTGAATTGTTAAAAAACACTCATCTGCATCGCTTTGCATTAAATTTCCGGCGGTTTTTCTTGACAAAACGGAATGTGATGCGTAATTTTGTGCTATACATAAAATCCCAAGAGCCATGAAGGAGAGGTTTCGCATATTTACCATTCTGCTGATGAGCTGCATTGCAGCTTCATCGGCAAAGGCAATGCCGATGCTCGGCCGCATGCATGGCCTCGACCTCTACGACTCCGAAGCCCGCTGGTATGACTCGCTGCTCGGCCGCACCACCACGATGGACCCAAAAGCATCGGCCAGAATTTGAAAAGCTCGGAATAAATATAGATGAACCCGGCAATGTTGTTTGGCGAGAGACCAAGAATCACAGGAGCAATTCGAATTTAGCAACGCAAAAATGGGACGATTATTTTAATACGAATAAATCTTATACAAGAGAAGATGTCTTGAAAGAACGGGATGAAATAGAATTAGACGTATTTAAAAACATTAAAGGTGACAAACCATTAAAATAACTGATATATGGAAACTTATTACAATCTTGGCGTTAGGTATTCGCCTGGGGCATTAGAGATAAAACCCAATCGACCATTTGCTGAAATGGATGATTTATTGCGCTGCTTTAGCAAAGAGCGCATTGCGGATGATGTAGTGTTCGAAATAAAGCACAACTCAAAAGCGATGGATATTATATACTACTATGAATGTATATCAATAAAGTTTTATTCTGAAAAACTTATTAAGATACTATCAGAGTTTATGGATATGTCAGATAAATGCTACCAGCTAAATATTAAAGGGTTAAGCAGTAAATATTATGTTATATATAATCTACCTATAGTATCTCAATTTTGGGAGGCCCACAAAACTAATGATCAGTTTTCAAGTTATAGAGAACCTTTTATTTTATATCAAGATAATGTGCCACCAATTTTTAATATTGATGGCACCAATATTATTGCAGTAAACAGGGATGTAAAGAATGCTTTGGAGGAAGGCAAACTAACAAACGTCAATGTGTCAGAGTATGAAGGCATCTTCAGATTTAGTTTAGAGGAATATGTAGCATACCAAAAGTACTGGAAAGAAATTGGCCAGTATATCTATAGAGGAGGACTTTTATCGTTTTATCGCAACAACACCAATAGTTAATCAATTATGTTTAGGTTTTACATTTTAAATGCTAAGAGTAAGAGCAGCATGCTTGAATTGGCTTCAGGGGAAACGCATAAAGAGGATGTTAATAACATGACTTATGCTTCCAAAGTTCCGTTGGCCAAAGAGATTAGGTTTAAGTTAAAAAAAGGTAGAAAACCTCACGATATTATTACATATTGCGATAAATCTACGCTAATGTTCTTCTCTAAACATATGCTCGATATGATTTCTGAAGATTTTAATATCGATGGACTATACTACCCGATTACCGTGGAAGGTGTAGAAGAACAATATTACGGATTATACAACTTGCCTGCGGCAGACCATTTCAACAAATTGGAAAGCAAGGTTTATGGAGAGCCTATATTGTTTACTATAGGAGATGTTCATCACATACCCAACATTTTCACGTTCAATGAAGTCCCGATGATAGTAATAAACGCAAGAGTTTATATTACGATATATCTTCGTAACAGATTTACAAATATTGACTCTGAACATTACGCCTACTATTATACAAATTATGAAATAGATGGTTGGAAGAAATACTGGGAGAGAAGGAGAAGAGAAATTTAACATCATCACCTTCGCACCTAAGCCGGCATATAGAGTTACGGAAGACTACGATGGTCTTGGCCGCATGACTCAGCGCATCTGCCCAGCCGATACGGTAAGTACGCAAAACAACATCCGCGGGTGGGTGACACGCATTGCCGGTGGAAGTGGTTTTGAACAAATTCTGAGCTATGCCA
>JBJECY010000081.1:0-105208 GCA_051871515.1 Muribaculaceae bacterium
GCCCATTTCTTTCATAATTATCAATTGGCGCTCAAGAGCACTCTTGTTGAAAGCAGCGCCCAACGAACCGAGGTCGTGATGCAAACACACGCCATAGATGGGCACGCGGCGACCGTTGAGCCTGAAGCCGCCTGCAACCGAGAAATCGATGGTGCGTATGCCAAAGGGGGTGTTATAGGTATCGGTAAGCTCGTTGCCCACATACACTTGTGTGCGAGCCAAATAGCGGTTAGGCGCAACTATGTCCCAACGCTTGGGCTGCGCAATAGTCACTTCAAAAGCAGCCTTCTCATGAGAGCATGCGTGCACACCCACCGTGGTGCTGTTCTCAGCCACGCAACGGCCGGGCACATCGTTGCCGTCGAGCTCATAGTAGCGAGTCACAAGACGTGCCTCAACCGGCATCTGCCTATAGTTTTCAATAGTGATTTCGGTTTTCACAAGCGCTTTTTGGTCGGTCACCTCGGGGGTGGTGATGTAAGTGCCCCAGTGAGCCACATGCACCGGTTGGCAACGCACCAGCCACACATGGCGATAGATGCCGGCGCCGCTATACCAACGCGACTCCCAATTCTCAGTGTCGAGGCGCACAGCCAACACGTTCTCACCCTCGCGCACTTGCGAAGTGAGGTCTAAGCGGAACGAGTTGTAGCCATAAGGCCATGTGCCAATGTAGCGACCGTTGAGCCACACCTTGGCATTTGCCATGGCGCCGTCAAAGTCAATATACAGGCGTTCGCCAGCCTTTTTCTCATAGGTGAAATGTTTGCGATACCACCCTATTCCCTGATAAGGCAACTTGGCGGTTTCGCCAGCCAGGTCCAAGCGGAACGGACCGTTAATAGCATAGTCGTGAGGCAAGTCGAGCGATTGCCACCCGGCATCCTCGGTGTCGATTTTCTCCAAGTCTTTAGGCTCATCAACCTTGGTGCCATCGGGCTGCAAGCCATAGCGCTTAAACAGCCAACCCTCGTCAAAGTTGCTGACTGCGGCATTGCCCATTCTCATTATCTGCCCCTCGATGGGAGCAGCCACAGCGTGGCCACATGCCAAAAACAAGGCAAGAACTGTCAACAATACAATCTTTCTCATAAGTAAGTTAATGTTTTAAAGGTAAATTACATCAATTTCACAGCAAAGGTACTGAGAACAATCAGATTTTGCAAATTATCACAAAAGTAGCACCCAAAAAGTTGATTTTAGGCTAAAAGCGCCGCGCAAGTGGTGCTGTTATGGCAGAAAACTATTATATTTGCAATATCGGGACAATAATGCCTTGAAAATATTACCAACCATAACTTAACGATTTATATTATCACAACAGGAGTGCAATGCTTAACATCTATCAAATAGTATCTGACAAGCAATGGGGCGGCCCAGAGCAATATGCCTTCGACCTCACGGCGCAAATGAGAGAAGACCCCGACAACTTCTACATGGAAATAGTGACCCAAAACCGCCCAAAAATCATCAAGCACTTCCGCAGGCTTGAAATTCCCATCTCCACCCTGCCGCTGAAAAGCCTCAGCGACCTTGACTCGCCTATTCGTCTGGCTCGCCAAATAAAACGCGGGCGCAACATATTGCACGTACACAACATGAAAGACGCCGCCACTGCCGTGCTTGCCAACAAGATATCAGAGAACCCCAACAATCGCATTGTGCTCACCAGCCACAGCATAGAACGGCCAAAAACCGGTTTTATGTATCGCCGCATCTTGCGCGAGATTGACCACATCATCTTTGTGTCGCAAGTGTCATACGACGAGTTTATCAACCACGCCAAGCGCTTCGACGCGCGTCGCGCCTCGGTGATTCACGACTCAATACGACCCATTGAAACCGGCACCCCCGCCATTGACCTACGCAGCACCTACGGCATCTCGCCCGACAAGGCATTGATAATGTTCCACGGGCGCGTGTGCAAGGAAAAGGGTGTTGACGTGCTGCTGCGCGCCGTGGCACAGCTCGATAAGAATACCTATCATCTGGTGATTGTGGGCGAAGGCAACAAGCGTTTCTTGTCGCGCATAAAAAGCTTCATTGAGGTGAACGGACTTGCCGACAACGTGACTATGCTCGGCTTTCAAACCGAGCTGCAAAAGCTCATACGCCAAGCCGACTTTGGCGTGCTGCCTGCCGCCTGGCGCGAGCCGTTTGGCATCAGCAACCTTGAATATATGATGGAAGGTAAAGCCCACATTGCCACCACCAGCGGCGGACAGGTGGAATATCTGCAAGACGGCGACAATGCCTTGCTGGTGTCGCCAAGCGACTTCTCGCAACTGGCCGCCGCCATCTCGCTGCTCATCTCTGACAAGAAACTGCGCAGCAACATTGGCGAGAAAGCCCGGCTTGACTTCAACCGCCAACTTGATTACAGCCATTTCTACGAAAAAATAGTGAACCTCTACAACAGCCTTTATAAGAAGTGAGCCGGCGTTTCAGCATAGTGATTGCACCACAGTATGAACATCTGCGAGAGTTCATAGAATCCATTCCCCATCTGCCTGAAAGCAGCTTGGGCAAGGTGATTTATCACATACGCAACACCGTGTATAGGCTCACCGTTGACGGCGAAGACATGGTGATAAAATCGTTTAAGGTGCCACACCTCATCAACCGCTGGGCTTATGCCCATCTGAGGCCGTCAAAGGCTCAACGCGCATTCACCTATGCCCTGCGCCTCACCAATCTGGGGATTCTCACTCCGCAACCCATTGCTTATGTGTGTGAATATTCCCACTCGCTGCTGCAACGCAGCTACCTCATCACCCAAGCCGTTGACGCCACCGATGCCGACCGCCTTCTTTCAATGGGCGGCGAGCAACGCAACAAAGCCATCGACGCCATGGCGCGCACCCTCATCACGCTGCAACAGCATCACATCACACACCCCGACTTCAACCCTCGCAACGTGATGCTCAATAGCAACTACGATGCCTATCTCATTGACATCAACCGCATGCACTTTGGCACCGCGCCAAACCGCAACTTCTTTCAGCACTTCAAGCGCATTGCCGACGACCTGCCCACAACGCTGCTCATTGCCCAACGGTATGCACAGCTTTGCGGACTAAATCAGCAGGAAACACAACGAATTGCACAAACACAATGGCTTGCCGACCATAAATGAACGGCATCTTTGCCCGCCAATGGGGTAGAGGAGTGGAGGGATAAATTACAGCTCAATTTCAACCGAAGCAGGATAGAGGCGGCAAGGGTCGTAGAACGCGGCACAACTGGTCACCAGATTGCTTAAGCGGCATTTCACCTTTCCGCTGAACACCTTGCGGCCGTTGACGCGCACCGTCACCTTCTTGTTTAGGTCAACCAACTCTTGGCACAGATACACCCTCAGCTTAATGCCCGTGGCTGGCATCTCACGCTTTGCAAAATGCATAATCAGTTGCCACTGAGGCACATAGTCGAGCCCCACATAGCGCACATTGTGCACATTCAGGTCAATCACATTGTCTTTCACGGTAAATTCATAGGTGGTGCGAGTACTGTCGGGCAACTCGGGGCGTTGCAGCACCTCAAGGTTATAGTATCCGCACCTGTGCACGCCATCCATAGCAAAATCCTCCCACTTGAAATGCTTGGGATAAGGATTGCGCACAAAGGTTTTTAGCCACGGCGTGGTGTAAGAATAGTCGCAATGATGGTTGCGCCCGGGTTGCAAAAACACGCGGTGAGTATATTCGCCCGGATGGAGCGCAGCCATACTGTCGAGCGCCTCGCCGGTGATGGTGGTGTAACGGTTGCGGCAGAACTCCAGGTCCTGGTCGCCCGAGGTGAGCGTGAAAGCCACGTTGGCAAGGTTCTCAACCGGAGCATTGATGAGCGGTTCGCCGCCGGCAATGGGTCCCGCACCCGCCAGATAGTCGCCATAGAACGAAGCCAACCGTTGGCTGCCGTAAGCGCCTTCTGAGATTCCAAAGAAATACACCCTATTGGCATTCACCATACCGCTCTGATAGGCTTGGCGCAGCAATTGCTGCCATGCATACTGCTTGGCACGCTGCCACCAGCGATAGAGCTTGCCGGTGTTGGGAATCTGCGGAATGAAGTAGAGCGAAGGCGAGTCGTTGAAGCCTTGGCACAGCTTCACGCCAACCTGCCACTCGCGGTTTTTCTCGCCCGAACCGTGCATATACAAGAACAACGGATAGCCCTCAGCCGGTTTCTCGCCCTTGTAGCCGAAATAAAACGGCATACGCGCATTAGCCTCAAGCTCAGCCGGCAATTGCCAGCCATAAGGCATTTCAAGGGCAAGCTCATCGGGCATGGGCAGGCAGTCAAGGTAATAGTCGTTGCAAGCCTGGTTCCACAGCTCCCACACAGCTTGGCTATATTCACCCACGCGCCCGGGCTTAATGGCAACGTCGCGCCATTGCGGCTCAGCCTCGCCGCCAAAAGGCACACGGCTTGCAAAATAGCGTTTCACCGCAGCCGAGTCAAAGCTCACCGCCGCAGCCGTCACGCTCACTATCATCAGCAAAGCGCCCATCACGCAGCGCATTGCACCTGTTGTTGTTCTCATGTTCATATCTATATTTCTATTTGTTTATTATTTCTGATTAATGATTTTTTGCTGCCGAGCACACAAAAGGCGCTTCACAGCGACAAAGATATTAAAAAATATCAAAGAGAGCCACCCGCAATCCCACAGCATAGACAAAAACCGTTGCCATGCTGCCCTCAATTACACATCTACAACCATATCACAAACGTCACAACAACTTTCAAAACGAAAAATTTATTAAAATCAAAGTTTCGCTTTGAGCAAAATATTTATAGTTGATTTGTCAGTTTGTAAGCAAAAACGCCGTTTTTAATAACATTTACACTCGCAAAAGCACGTTAAAATTAAATATTAATGTTAAATGCGCAAAACCTCCAAAATGTGTCAAAAAGTCACATTTATTAATAAACTTTAAAACGCGTTAATGATTGGAATTTTGTAAAGAATTTTTACTTACATTTGTACAAAATGAAATCGATATGATAAAAAATGAACTGATTAGGAAGTATGTAACACGATTTTCGTTACTTATTTCTATGATTGTAACATCGGCGTTATGGTTTAACATCCAAGCGCAGACCGTGACAGTGAGCGGTGTGGTGACCGATGAAGAGGGAGAGCCAATAATTGGAGCCACAGTGCAAGCCAAGGAAGACAAAACCAAAGGCACCACCACAAACATTGATGGTGCTTTTATGTTAGCCGTACCTCAAACGGTGAAATTTCTGCGCATCTCTTATGTGGGCATGGAGCCACAAACAGTAAAGGTGCAGGCTGGCCGCAAGCTCACCATCAAGCTGCAATCAAAAACCAACCTCAACGAGGTGGTGGTGACCGGTATTATCGACAAGAAGAAAGAAAGCTTCACCGGAGCCTCATCAACCTTCACGGGGCAGGAGCTTCAAAACATAGGTACACAAAACGTGATAGCGAGCCTTAAGACCCTCGACCCGGCATTCAACGTGCTCGAGAGCATGGAGTTTGGTTCAGACCCTAACCACATGCCAGACATTGAGATTCGCGGCAAATCGAGCCTCATCAGCACACGCGACGAGCTTGCCGAGGACCCCAACCAGCCATTGTTTATTCTCGACGGTTTTGAATCGTCGCTCGAGGCCATCTACGACCTCGATATGAGCCGCGTGGCTTCAATCACCATCTTGAAGGACGCCGCCTCAACAGCCATCTACGGCTCAAAGGCAGCCAATGGCGTTGTGGTGGTTGAGACCGTGAAGCCCAAAGCAGGACACCTTGACCTTTCTTATAACGGCTCGGCATCAATCACCTGGGCCGACCTCTCGAGCTACAACCTCATGAACTCGCAAGAGAAGTTGCAGTTTGAGCTGCTCTCAGGCCGTTACAGCGGCTCAACAGCCCAAGCGCAGATTGAGCTTGACCAACTCTATAACGAAAAGCTTGCCGACGTGCAACGCGGCGTTGACACCTATTGGCTCGCCGAACCGCTGCAAGTGGGCGTGAACCACCGCCACTCGCTTTATGCACAAGGTGGTGAGGGTGCCTACCGTTTTGGCATTGGCATGACCTACAACGGTATTCAAGGTATCATGAAAGAGAGTAAGCGCGAAGTGATTGGCGGCAACATCGACCTCACCTATCGCCTCAACAAGCTCAACTTCAGCAACAAAATGTCGTTCTCAAACACAAGTACAGGCGACCCAACGGTGGCATTTGTTAACTACGCCAACGCCAACCCTTATTACACAAAATACAACGAAGACGGCGAGGTGGAGAAATGGCTTGAATATAACGACTATGTGAAAGCCTCAAACCCACTCTACAATGCCGCACAAAACAGCTACACCCACGGCGGCTCAATCTCGTTCTCTGAGAAGCTCAACGTGGAATATACCCCAATGCAAGAGCTGCGCCTGCGTGCCCGCATAGGCTTCACTCGCACCGACACCAAGAACGAAGCGTTTGTGTCGCCAAGCGACAGCCGATATGCCAGCACCGAATACACCAAACGCGGACAATACACCAACTCAAAGTCACTCACCAACAAATATGAGGGCGAACTTACCATAACCTACGGTAAGACCTTCAACGAGGTGCATCTGGTGAACTTGGCAGCCGGTGGATACATCTCGCAAAGCGACTACAAGAGCGACGGCTACAGCACCGTGGGATTCCCGGTGGGCGACTACACCCTGCCATCGTTCTCTAACGGATATCCCGACGGCGGCAGCCCATCGTACTACGAATCGACCTCGCGCTCAGTGAGCTCCTACATCATCGGCAACTATGCTTATGACAACCGCTATCTGCTTGATTTCAGCTACCGTGTGAACGGCTCAAACGCCTTTGGTCGCACCAAACACTTCATTGGCACATGGGCGCTGGGATTGGCGTGGAACCTGCACCGCGAGAAATTCATCAAAGAGAACTTTGAGGGAGTGTCGATGCTGAAGCTGAGAGGTTCAATCGGTAACCCGGGTAACCAAAACTTCTCGTCGAGCGCAACCATCACCACGTTCCGCTACAACTTCAACATGTTCAACTATTTTGGCATGACCACCTCACTCTCGCAGTTGGGCAACCCCAACCTGAAGTGGCAAACCACCCTTGACCGCAACATCGGTTTTGACGTGACCATACTTAATGACCGCCTCACCCTCACCGGCGACTATTATTACAAGACCACCGACCCGTTGCTCATCAGCATAGCCATGCCGCCATCATCAGGCGCAACGGGCGACGTGATGTATGAGAACTTTGGTAAGCAAACCACACAAGGATATTATGTGCAAGCCTCATTCTACATCATCCGCAACATGCCGCAACGCTTCTGGTGGAGCGTGCGAGCCAATGTGCGCGGCAACAAGAGCAAGCTCTCAGGCATAGGCAACCGCCTTGACATGTTTAACACCGAGGGCCGCAGCAACAACTCCACCAAGCGATACTACGACGGCGCCGACCCCGACGACATTTGGGCTGTGCGCTCGGCCGGCATCGACCCCGCAACCGGTAAGGAAGTGTTCATCACCAAAGAAGGCAATTACACCTACGACTTCAACACCGCCGACGAGGTGATTGTTGGCAAAAGCCGCCCAAAGGTGGAAGGCGTGATTGGTTCAAGCTTTGCCTACAAAGGCTTCTCAATGAATATGGACTTCCGCTATAAATACGGAGCCAAGTCGTTTAACTCGGTGCTCTTCAACAAGGTTGAGAACATCTCGTCGAGCAGCCTCTCAAACAACCAGGATAAGCGAGCCCTCTACGACCGCTGGCAACAGCCCGGCGACGTGGCACAATTCAAGAACATTGCCAACTCGCAATACACCCCAATGTCGTCGCGATTTGTGCAAAAAGACAACTCGCTGGCGCTTGAATCGTTGCGCATAGGATATGAATTCTCGCCCGAGCTGGCAAAGAAATTTGGGCTCGGCACCCTCAAGATTAGCGGTTATATGAACGACATATTCCGCATCACCAGCATCAAGCAGGAACGAGGCACCAGCTATCCGTTCTCGCGAAGCGTTTCGTTTGCATTATCGTTCACTTTATAATATTTTCCCATCAACAATACAGCTATGAAAATGACAAAAGCTATATATACACTGCTTGTTGCAGCAGCCATCACAGGGCTGAGCAGCTGCTCCGACTGGCTCAACTACACGCCTAAGGACAAACAAAGCGAAGAACAGCAGTTTGCCACCAAGAGCGGTATTCTTGCTGCCGTCAACGGCATCTACAACCAGATGAGCACCTCGTCGCTCTACGGCAAGAACCTCTCTTATGAGTTTATTGACCTTTTGGGGCAACGCTACGAGGTGAACCAAACCGACGAAACCAGCTACGCCAAATATTGCCGCGCAGTGGTTGACTACGACTATACGCAAGAAACCGTGCAAAGCACCATATCAGCAATATGGTCGCAAGCCTACCAAACAATAATGAACATCAACGTGGTGCTGAAAAACCTTGATGCCGACCAGGCCGTTGACGGCCGCCACGTGCTGCCCGAAAGCGAATATGCCATGCTGCGAGGCGAGATGCTTGCCTGCCGTGCCATGATTCACTTTGATATGCTCAGGCTCTTTGGCCCGGTGTTCTCGCTACACCCCGACAACATTGCCATCCCCTACAACGAAAGCACCGACACCCAGATATTGCCGCTGCTCACCGGCACCGACGTGCTCAACAACTACATCTTGCGCGACATTCTTGAGGCTCAACGCCTGCTTGCCGACACCGACCCGGTGATTACCTATGGCCCTCGCGCCGAGTATGCCGACGATAACGACGACAATTCGATGCGTTACCGCCAGCTGCGCCTCAACTACTATGCCGTGACGCTGCTTGCAGCCAGAGCTTACATGTGGGGCTGTGACTATCAAAACGCCCTCACCGAGGCTAAGAAGCTCACCGAAGACCCAAATGTTGAGAAATTCTTCCCGGCTGTGGATGCCGGCACACTGCTTGGCAACACCACTACCCCCGACCGCATGTTCTCAACCGAGTGTCTATTTGGATTCTACAACGATGACCGCGGACTCATTTTCCAATATCACTTCGACCAGGACAATGCCGGCCGCAACCTGCTGGTGCCACGCGCCGGATTCATCGACGAGCAACTGTTCTCGGGCATCGACGTGGGCGACTACCGCTACCAGAGCCAATGGGAAAACGGCACCACACTCGACGGCGATGCCACCAAGCGATTCATCAAGTTTAAGGACATCAGCGACGAGAACCGCGACGTGGCTTCCGGCTCAACAAGCGACGAAAGCGAGATTCTCAAAGCCCAGAAGTTCTACGGCACCTTCTGCTCGCTTATGAAGCTCAGCGAAGCCTATTATATTGTTTCGGAGGCTGCTTATCACCTTGACGAGCTGTTTGATGCTTGGATTACGCTAAACGAAATGCGCGTGCGCCGAGGCATCCCCGAATTAGACCCAAGCTACGACTACGAAGACCTGCTCACCAAAGAATACATTCGCGAGTTTATGGGCGAAGGTCAAGTGTTCTTCTATTTCAAGCGACTCAACAAATCGTTCGACAACGCCTACAACGGCCAAAAGCGCATTGAAATAGCCATCATGCCACCGTTTATTTACAGCAACGAGGAAAACGTCACCCCAGCACAAAAAGAGGCCCGTTACACCTTGCCATTGCCTAAGAGTGAAACCGATAACCGATAATGCCAATAATTATGAAGATAAAAAATATAGCATACAGCATTATGGCGCTTGCAGCGGCAACAGTTGCCACCTCGTGCCAGACCGAAGAAATTGAACTCTTCACCACCGACGACAGTATGGTGTACTTTCAAAAGACCACCATGGTGACCAGCTCAGGCAACGAAGGATACGGCAACAGCACCTCGTTCTCGTTTGTGGGTTACACCGAGAAGATGACCAGCGTGACCTTTGCCGGAGAGATACGCACCATGGGCAAGGTGCGCGACTATGACCGCGCCGTGAAAGTGGTGGTTGACGAGGAAAACACCACCATGATAGCCGGTGTTGACTATGAAGTGGACCTCGACACCGTGCGCATCCCGGCCGGGAAAAACCTCACCAAGCTCAACGTGAAGTTCTTGCGCAACCTGCGTCTGCGTGACGAGGCACTCACACTGGTGCTGCGACTGGAGCCAAACGAAAACTTTAGCGTACTCACCAAATACAAGTCGAGCAACAGCTACTCGGCATCAGCAAACGACACCATCAACGGCTCGCTCTATTCGTTTAAAATTGATGAGGTGTACTCTTGCCCGGCAAGCTGGTACACACTAAATGCCAACAACTATTTTGGCGCATGGACAGCCACCAAATTTATCTACATCAACCAGACTCTGGGCTTTGAGCTCGACGACTGGACGTGGATAAACGGTGCCGGCAGCAAAATCACCGCCGGACGTATGCCCTACTATGCCATCAAGCTGCAAAAAATACTGCAAGCCGCTGCCGACGAGGGTAACCCCGTGTATGACGAAGACGGCAAATTCATGCAGCTGGGCGATTCCTACCGCGTTGATTACTCAAATTATCATCAATAACCCACAAACATAACACTAAACTGACATTATGAAGCAGTTACATCAATATATGCTTGCAGGTGCGTTGGCACTGCTCTTAACAGGCGTGGCAGCCTGCACCGACGACAAGGGCAACTATAACTACGAGCCTAAGGCTGAGCTGACCATTGACCTACCAACGTCAATCACCGTGCTCGCCAATGCCGAGTACATCGACCTGAAGCCGGTTATCACATCGTCAACCGAGGGCGTTATCACCGACGACAACCCCAACTTTGAATACTCGTTTAAATGCCAGGACAGCAACGGCAACTGGCAAGAGCTAAACACCGAAGGCAAGAAAGACATATACATGCTTGCCACGCTTGGCATTGGCAAACACGTGTGCTGGTATTCAGCCACCGACAAGCGCACCGGTGTGCGTTATAGCGCCGTGGTCGATGTGAAGATTGTGGTGAGCACCTCTGAGGGGTGGATGCTGCTGAGCGAAACGCCCGACCAGACAGTGCGACTTGACATGATTTCGAGCCTTACCATCGACCGCCTGATGCCGGTTTACGACATCAACCTCTACACCGACATCAAGCCCCTGCACAATGCGCGCTCGTTAGGCACATTCTACAACGCCCGCGGCACCATTGGCGACAAAATAGTGCTTATGAGCGAGGACAACGCCTATCTGCTCAACAACACCTATCTGACAATCAGCGGTGACGCTTATGAGCTGAAAACCTCGCACTTTGTGTCGCTTCCCGACGACCACGTCGTATCGTTCCACGTGGTGCCCTGCAACAGCTTTATCACCGCCGATGCAGTGCTTGCCGTGTCGCTCGAGGGCAACGCCTTTGTGTGGAACCCGTGGGACACCGGCGGTGGCGCATTTGAGGAACCCATCAACACCTCGGAGCGCGCCAAAGAGCCAGAATACCGCGTATCGCCATACATTGGCACCAGCGCAACACGCTCAACCGCCCTTGCCGCTTATGGCGCAGCACTGCTCTTTGACATTGACAATCACCGCTTTGTGGCTTGGGACGGCGACCGCATTGCTGCACTCAAGCAAACCCTCTACCCTCTCACCGACCCCTCGAATAAGCTCTTCAGCTTCAACACCGGAAGCATGGACCTCTTGGCTATGGTAGGAACGCAATTCTCAAACGGCGCCGTGTATTGCTTTATGCAAGACGGCAGCAAGCGCCACATCTACTCAATCAATGCTTCTGACAAAACCTTTAAGCAAGAAGGCTGCTGGAACAATGTCACTAAGCCCGACTTTGACAAAGCAACCCTGTTTGCTGCTCACTCGCAATATCAAACAGTGTATTACGCCTACCAAAACAAGGTGTATGCCTACAACCTCGGCTCGGGCGTGTGCAACTTAGCACTCACCCTGCCTGCCAACGAGGAAGTTACGCTCATTAAGTTCTGCACCTACGACAACCCCGGCGGCATTTCTACACTCACCAATAAGATGGATGAGGAAACCACCAACAAGTTCGTGGCACGCCAATACAAACTGGTGGTGGCATCTTACGACAACTCAGTAACCGACGGCAACGGCGGCATGGTGCGCTTCTACGAAACACCCTCGCCCGGCACATCGCTCACCCTCAGCACCGAAGGCGAATTTTCGGGCTTTGGACGCATCAAAGACATAGCTTATAAAGAAGTGCGTCCGTAACGCGGAAACAGACAATTATGGAGGAGAGGGATTGAAAAGGAGCCGCAAGGCTTCACCCCACCCTCCTCCTCAATGATTTATAATTCAAATCTTTTTATTCATTCACTTAAACAAAAAATTTTTATGATTAAAAAATTACTCTCAATCGCAGCAGTGATGGCAATGCCATTATTTGCAGCAAACGCACAAGAAAGTGTGGAAAAAGTGGTCTTAGAAGAAGACTTTAGCCTTATGACAGCCGGTGAATTCGGCGCTCCTGACACAGAAACAGTTATTGTCAACGAGGACGGAACCATCAAGACGGAATATATTCACAAAGCTGGTTGGAAAGCAACCAAAGCGTATTCTGCAGGTGGATACATTTATTGTCCTTCTGGAAGTGACGGTCGTCTGTATACCCCAACACTCGATTTGAGTGCAAGCGTAGATGGAAAATGCAAAATTGTTTATGAAGCATACGCAGGGGGTGGAGCTTATTACTCTGTTGTAAATGAATCAGGTTCGGTGCTTGCAACCGGTTCTGATAGTTCATCTGATTGGGTAACAATTACTCGTGAAGTATCTATCCCAGAAAGTGGAGTTGCCTCTTATGGTTTGGCAACATCTATGCGTGCAGCTTATTATCGTAATATTAAGGTTATTATCAACGTTGACCCTAATGCAGGCGGTAGCGGCGAAGCTACAGATTTCACCGGCACATATTCTTTCACGAGCACAAAGGAAATCACTTCTACATTAGAAGGCGATGTATGGCCAACATATCTGCAAGCTGAATTCAACTTTACCATCACAAAAAATGAAGGTAACGATGCAGATGTTTATCCTTATTTAATAAACGAATTCCCGTCTATCATTACTGGAGTCGGCAAGGCTACAACAAATTCTCTAAAGGCAAAACCAACTGCCGATGGCACATCGCTTGAAATGGGCATTGGTCATGCAAACAAAATTTATGGCACACAGGATCATGAAGATTTAGCAGGACCAAACGGCATAGACGATACTGCTGAAACTCTTACTATTTCGCCGATAGCTGATAGCGATAATTACACTATCATCGACGGCTTCCAAGTTATTAAGCACCAAGATGCTTTCCTTACTGTCATCCCTGAATCAAAGCGCAATCTTTGCAAATATACTGATATCGTAATCACTCGCATTGGCGACGTTGACGGCATCAACAGCATTGTGGCTGATGAAAAGGCCGAAGTGATTGCTCCTGAAGGTGTTTACACCATCAATGGTGCCAAGATTCGCAACACCAACGATGCTTCTGACCTGCAACCGGGCTTCTACATCATCGGTGGCAAGAAGGTGGTTATTCGCTGATATATTTTATAACCCATATATAAGTCCATCCTGTGAGTGAACAGCCAAAGTCTCCCCCGCGGGATGGACTTTTTCTCTCAAAAAAAACAATATCTTGATGAAACAATTATTATTGCTCACAAGCCTTGTGGCAAGCCTCACATTGAGCGCCACCAACCGGCACTATAAACTCACCACCACCTACCCCGATAGCTCGCACAATGGCAAAGAAGTGGTGCTCATCAACTTCGACACCGAGGAGCCAATGGGCAAAACCGTGGTGACAGACTGCAAAGCCGTGATTGAAGGCGAAATTGAAGGCTCGTGCGTTGCCAACCTGTCAACGGCAGGCGCCGGCAGCTATGTGGTGATTGAGGGCGGCGAAATCACGCTGCACTATCAGGAAAGCGCACCGCGCACTGGCACCGCCACCGGCACGCCCCTGAACGAAGCGTTCAACGCTTTCTTTGCCAACAACAACCGCCATAACAACGCCGCTATGGACATTGCCATAAGCCTTCGCAATGGCGAGATAAGCCGCGACGAGGCACAACGCCGCCGCGACTCCATTGGCGTGAAGATGAATCAAGGCATCGTGGAGCTTTATAAAACCAACATCAACAACGGTGTGGGCCGATGGGCTTTCACCAATTACATCATGCGCTATCGCGCCGACTTCAACGCCTTGAAAGAAGCTCTTGCACAGGTGCCCGAGGATTATGCCAATCTGCCCAAGGTGAAACAAGTATATGCACAAGCCGAGGCCAAGGCAAAAACCGACGTCGGAGCCAAATTCATTGATTTCACGGTTCAAGAAACCGAAACCAAATCAACCAAACTGAGCGACTATGTGGGTCGCGGTAAGGTGGTGATTGTTGACTTCTGGGCAAGCTGGTGCGGCCCCTGCCGCCGCGAGATGCCGGGACTCAAAGAAATCTACGCCAAATATCGCGACAAGGGGTTGGAGATTGTTGGCGTGGCTGTGTGGGACAAGCCCGAGGCCACGTTGCGTGCCATTGAGCAGCAGGACCTGCCCTGGAAGCACATCATCAACGCCCAGAAAGTGCCAAGCACAGCCTATGGCTTCAACGAGATTCCTCACATCATCGTCTTTGATGCTGATGGCACCATCCTTGCAAAAGGTCTGCAAGGCGAGGAGCTGAAAGCCAAAATCGACGAGATAATGAACCGCTGAAAACGCGATGCTCAATAAAACAAAGAATACACCAATTATTTTATCATCAATAAATAAAAATGTGCAACGCCACTCGCTCAATCTGAGAGCAGAATAATGGCGTTGCACATTGCTTTTATATTCAGTCACACACGCGTCCACCAGGAGAGGGTGGGGCGGGGGAAACTCTTATTCTTCCTCGGTTTTGCCTTGCATGGCAGCAAAAATCTTGGTTTCGAGTTCGTCGGCAAGTTCAGGATTGTCGGCAATGATAGCCTTCACGGCATCGCGGCCTTGACCCAACTTGCTTTCGCCGTAAGAGAACCAGCTGCCGCTCTTCTTGATGATGCCATATTGCACACCCAAGTCAACAATCTCGCCTGTGTGAGAGATGCCTTCACCAAACATAATCTCAAACTCTGCCTTGCGGAATGGCGGTGCCACCTTGTTCTTCACCACCTTCACGCGAGTGGAGTTACCAATCACATCCTCGCCGTTTTTAAGCTGACCAATGCGGCGAATGTCAAGACGCACTGAGCTATAGAACTTCAAAGCATTACCGCCGGTAGTAGTCTCGGGGTTGCCAAAGAGCACGCCAATCTTGTCGCGCAACTGGTTGATGAAGATGCAGCAGGTGTTGGTCTTAGAGATTGTGGCTGTGATTTTGCGCAGCGCTTGGCTCATGAGCCTTGCCTGAAGTCCCATCTTGCTGTCGCCCATCTCGCCCTCAATCTCAGCCTTAGGAGTGAGCGCAGCCACCGAGTCGATGACAATGATGTCGATTGCCGAGCTGCGAATGAGCTGGTCGGCTATCTCCAACGCCTGTTCGCCACAGTCGGGCTGTGCAATGAGCAGGCTGTTCACGTCAACGCCCAGTCGCTCGGCATAGAAGCGGTCAAACGCGTGTTCGGCATCGATGATAGCAGCAATGCCGCCCTGTTTTTGAGCCTCGGCAATAGCGTGTATTGCCAAAGTGGTTTTACCTGATGATTCGGGGCCATAAATCTCAATTATGCGTCCGCGCGGATAACCGCCCACGCCAAGAGCATTGTTAAGCGCAATTGAGCCGGTTGGAATCACGTCAACTTCTTCCACCTTATCGTCGCCAAGCTTCATGATTGAGCCGCGTCCATAGTTCTTGTCAATCTTGTCCATTGCCACTTGCAATGCCTTCAGCTTGTCGGCCGACACCGGCACGCGCTTGGGCTGCTTTGGCATCACGTTCTGGGTGTCGAGTTCACCATCAAATTCAAGTTCTTTTGACATATCCATTTATGTTTTTTCGTTAATATATTCTTTTTTTGATGCGTTGCGCCAATCTTCACTTCCCATCACGCCCTGCAAGAGGGCGCAGATGTGTGTGCTAAGCACTGATGTTGAAAAGACTAACGCTTTTGTTGTACAAATATAATAATTATCTTTGGACATTGCAAAGCTATAAACACATTGCGCAACTTATTTGCCCAAAATAGCAAAATAATGTTAATTACATTGCTTTTTCTTCAGTGAAACCACCAGTTCGACGGATAACATTGGCACAAATTACTTATTTGTTGGTCAGTTTTTCTTATTTATTGACAATAAAGTATTACCTTTGTGCCCCCGAAAGAAAAAACCGGGAATAATATTAATCATCAAAAAAAACGAAAGAATTTATTTGCAAAGCTATGAAGAAGTATTTAATTGCGCTGCTTTGTGCAGTGATGGCAGTGTTGCCCTCAGTGGCACAGCAAATCAACGACGTTGCCGACAACATTATTGGCGAATATCTCACTGACCGCGGCGGCAGCAAGAGCAAGGTGCGCGTGAGCAAAAACGCCGACGGCACCTATCGCGCACAGGTTTATTGGGTGGAGCATCCACTCGACGAACAAGGCAACAAGCGCAAAGACGTGAAGAACCCCGACAAAAGCCTGCGCAACGTTGACATTGACAAAGTGGTGCTGGTTGACGGTCTGAAATATAAAGCAAAAGACAAGAAATGGGGTGGCACAAAGATTTACGACCCCACCAAAGGCATCCGCGTGAACGCCAGCGCCGAGTTTGTGAGCCCCACCAAGCTGAAGTTGCGCGGCACCATCATGGGCATTGGCGCCACTCTCTATTGGACAAAAATAAAATAATGCCATACGCGCTAAACAAGCGAAAAGACACAACAAGGGCAGCCCAAAAGCTTAAATAATGTTAAGCAGAAGCAAAAATTTTGCTCAGCATTATGTTTTATAACATAAAGTTATTACCTTTGCACTGTGTTTTTCATGGTATTAGATTTAAGGTTAATAAAGGTTGATTGTCGGGAGACAATCAATTTTTTTTGTGCCTATTTGAAATGCGTTTTTCACCTCTAAAAAACACCCTTCCCCCCCACAGCAATAAGCAGCATTAAAAGCTATCATCGCATCTCAGCAGGTGCTGCCGCGCTTGCGCTGATAATGTCATTTAATATCTTCTGAACAATGGGGCAGGGCAGCGCTTAAAGCAAACGTGACAATGGCAATTTTAATGAGCACGCCGCCGCGAGATGAAACATGCCGCCGGCAAGAAAAAGTTGGCAAAAGTGATGTGATGTGTGGCAAGGTATTGCTATCTTTGCATCAAACAGAAGCCATTTCATAAAACCATTATTTTCGATTAAGACAATGACTAAGACAATGAGAACACTCGTTCTGGGCGCAGCTATGGCTATTGCCACAGCCATTACGCCTGCCGCAGCTCAACAGCTAAAGTTTGGAACCGACGGCCAGTTTAAGATTGTGCAGTTGACCGACGTGCATTGGAACCCAAGCAAACAAAGCTCAGAGCTTGCCGAAGAAAACATCATCAACGCACTCGATGCCGAACGCCCCGACCTGGTGGTGATAACCGGCGACGTGATATTTGGCACACCGGCAAAGACGTGCATCGACCGCACTCTCAAGCCAATCATCGACCGCAAAATACCCTTTGCCGTGACCTTTGGCAACCACGATGCCGAGTGTGATTGGAGCGCAAAACAAATCTATGACTATCTGTGCACCCAGCCGGGCAATCTCACAGCAAGCACCGCCGGACTGTCGGGCATCACCAATTACACCCTTGCCATCAACTCGGGAAAAGACGCGGGCAGCGTTGCCGCCGTGCTCTATGTGCTCGACTCGCATCAATACTCGCAACAACCCGACCTCACCAACGGCTACGACTGGATAAAATTTGACCAGATTGACTGGTATCGCAGCCAAAGCGAAAAATTCAAGGCAGCCAACGGCGGCAAGCCGATGCCTGCGCTGGCGTTTATGCACATCCCGGTGCCTGAATACACCGAGGCGGCTCGCGACCCCGGCACGCTGCTCATTGGCACACGCAAAGAAGAACCGTGCTGCCCAAAAATCAACACCGGACTTTACTCAGCCATGTTGCTGCAAAGAGACGTTATGGGAATGTTTGTGGGCCACGACCATGTAAACGACTATATCTGCGATTGGAAGGGCATAGCGCTCGCCTATGGGCGTTATTCGGGCGGTCACACCGTTTACCACGACATACAGGGCGACAACGGGGCTCGCGTGATAGTGCTCACCGAGGGCTCTCGCTCGTTCCGCACATGGATACGCCTGCGCATTGGCAACAAGGTGATTAACGAGGTCTCTTACCCCGACGATTTCCTGCGCCCCAAAGAAGATTAAACGCCTTTGGGTTAAACACCCATATTTTTAGGACTTATTTGCCCCCGCAATCACCCAAAGCAACAACGGCAGGCTACTGCAACATTAAGCCAAGGCAATCAAGAAAACCAACGCCATGCGATGGCGACGGGTGGAGTGGGGCAGATGCTGCCACGCGCTCAAAACTGATGCTGTTTGAATCAGCCGCGCACGCTTAAAACTGATGCTGTTTGAATCAGCCACACGCACAAAATTACAGCTCAAAACTGACGCTGCTCAAAAGCCTGAATGGCGTCACGCCAATGGTTGGCAAGCGGCTTTGAGCAACCTGTTGTGAGGTCAAAACTAACCATCACGCAAGTGCATTGCGCCTTCACCTCGCCGGTGGCGGTGTTATACACCTGCTGGGCAAGCATGATGCTTTTCTCGCCCATTCTAATGGTTTGTGTGCGCACTTCAAGCGGTTCGTCATAGAACGTCTGAGCCAAGAAGTCGCAGTTGACGTTGGCAATCACAATGTCGGCACTCATCCAGTCAATTACCTCGCCCCTCACGGCGTTGAAATAACGTGTTTTGCCCAAATCAAACAACGCGAAATAGACTGAATTGTTCAGATGACCAAGTATGTCGATATCGTTAAATCGCAATTGCACCGGTATGGAATGACGGAAAGGAGTGGTAATCTCCAATCCGTGTTTTTGTTTCTTGTTTTCTTGTTGCATTTCTTCTACTCTTTATTTTGATTATAATCACACACCCGGCATTGAGTGCGCGTAAGTTACTTAAACACTATCTCCTTTATCACCGGGGCTCCAACAGCCTCGTTGATGCGCTCAATGAGCACCGAGCGGTTCATCATCAAGTCGTTGCGCAACGCAGCCGACGAGAGGTGCACGGTCATCACGCCGTTGCTCACGCTGCGGCTTATGGTGTAGCTGTTAACACCAAATCCCACCACATCGGGCCACACATACGATGCCCTCTGCTCGTTCATCTCCTGAGTGAGATTCTCAGCCTGAATGAAGTTTTTTATGATTTCGCCTATTGGCTTTGCTTCGCTGCGTTTCATAACTTTTTCTGCTTTTTCAAAAATGTTTTATTTGTTGCGATTGCCGCCCCACAAACGATTTTGTTCTCCCTCAGCAGTGAGGGGATTGGGATAGGGTAGGACACCAGCACAATGGCAATGCATCGTCAGCTGTTTTCCTCAATCACAGTGCAACATCCGCTCTCCACGTTGAAGATTTTATAGCTGCTGTTGAGCGTCTTGATAATGTTGTCGAGGTGAGAGCGGTTGGTGTCGGTGATGAAAATCTGCCCGAACTGGTTGTCACTCACCACTTTCACTATTCGCTCCACGCGCTCGGCATCGAGCTTGTCGAAGATGTCATCGAGCAGCAAAATGGGCAACGCCGTGCTTTGCTCCTTTAGAAAGTCGTATTGCGCCAAGCGCAAGGCAATGGTGTAAGTCTTGCACTGACCTTGACTGCCCACCTTGCGCATTGGGTGCATATCGAGCAACAGGTTTATATCGTCGCGGTGCACGCCGTGGGTGGTGTAACCCACCACCATGTCGCGTTGCCGGTTTTCGTTCAGCACTTGAGCCATTGAGCACTGATTGAGGTGGCTGTTTAGCTCAAGGTGCACCGTCTCGGCACCGCCGGCAATTGCGCTGTAATAGCGCATGAAGATGGGCGAAAAGCGCTCAATCCACTGCTGACGCGTGTTGTGCAACATGGTGCCACTCTCAATGAGCTGATGCTCAACCGTCTCATAGAGCAGAGGGTCGGTATAACCCTGCTTAATGAGCGAATTGCGGTTCTCAATAGCCTTGTTATAGCGAATCAGGTGCGAGAGATATTCCTGGTTGCTCTGCGAGATTATCTGGTCCATGAGGCGGCGGCGTTCCTCGCCCGAGCCGCGAATCAAGTCCCAATCCATAGGCGACACCATCACCAGCGGCAGCAAGCCAATGTGCTGGCTGAAGCGCTTATACTCCTTGCCATCACGCTTCAAGGTCTTGCGGCGGCCCTTTTGATAAGCCATTGTCACTTCCACCTTCTCGCCGTTGCGGCTATATGCGCCGCGCAGCATCATGTAGTCGGCCTGATGGTTTAGCACCAACTGGTCGCCCACGTTGCTACAGCTTTTCACAAAACTCAGGTAGTAGATGGCATCGAGCACGTTGGTCTTGCCCATGCCATTATTGCCAATAAAGCAATTGATGTTGGGCGAAAACTGCAGATTACTCTCTGTCAGATTCTTGAAATTGACTATTGCGATACTTTCTAAATACATTACGATGCAAAAATACAAAATTCTGCACTTTCACCACTCATGCTCTACCGCTTTAATTAGTGAAAAAAAGATAAATTGCCTGCAGCACTGCATGCAGCGTGCCCACCACAGCAAGATGATGGGCTGCACAAAAATTTTTCTGCCCCCCTGATGGGGCGTGAGAGGGGATAGGGCAGCACAAAGCCGGTTATGCAAGAAAAGCCCGCAACCGCTTTTATTTGATGCGGTTGTACACGGCATTGCCGGCAGCCACTATAAGAACCTTGTAGAGGTTATCTTTATCAAACGTGGTGAAGGCGTGCCCAAACGCGCCCACACTCAGATAATAGGTTTTATCGTCAATCTGCATGGTGCCGAGGCTAAAGAGCACATAATTATTCACCGTAAGATTTTTGTTGACATACGATTCCACCTCGCGGTTGCCAACAGTCAAGCCTAAGCCGCCTATCAGTTTCACAAGCACGTTGCTATTCCCCGCATAGTTCTCAAAAGCACCGCTAATTTCTTCTATCACAGCACGTTGATGCTCCTCGCCCGATGGGTTGGTAAATGCCATTGCCAACAGTGCAATTGCAGCAACCGCCACTATCACTATCTTTTTCATATCATTTAATGAATAAATATGTGTTGATTATTGTTTTGCTTCACACAATAGAACCTTGCGCCCGTTGGAGAGCCAAAGCCTATCTATGGCAAAGATAGTGCAAACGAATGTAGAAAAGCCAAATTTGCGAGAGTTTTTTGCCGAGCGCAGCCTATTTTCTGTAAAGATACATTATAGCGAAACCACAACCAAAATTTTGATGAGGGTTTTTGCCCTTTGAAATTGCGAATGAAGCTGTGTGTCGGCTGCGATGGGAGAGTAATGGGGTGCGTGTGTTTTAAATAATCTGTACGTGTTTATTCAGGCGCAGGCAGGTGTGAGAAGATGCTATTAATGGAGCGAAAGGTTGAAATCTTGTATAAGCGCCTCAATTCCGGGATATTTGATGCGAACCTCCTCAATAATTTCGCGCGGTGATTTATATTTTTGTTTTGGGGCATTTTCAACCACCTTCACGTCCATGCCCACATAGTCGTTTTGCAGATAGTCGCGCATCGATTTCAAGATAAAATCAACGTATTGATTGACGATATCCCTGCCGGTCACATCAAGGCTCACCATAAAGAGGTTTTGGTTGACCAGCACAGGCATGGTGAGGCTCATCACGTTGATGAGCATTTTACGCGACGGGTTATCGGTAATCACCTTGTTCCATGCCGCGGAGAGCATCTCCTGATTGAAAATGGCGCGGCGCATAGGCTGCTGTGCGTTGGCAGCCGCGCCTGAGCTGCGCTCATCGGTGGCGTTGAACTGCACCACAGGCTTAACATTAAATTTGTGCCTGGGCGAAGCCGCGCCACCGGCTGCCTCAATCTCGTTGGTGATTGATTCAACCACCGAATTGCGCGAGCCGCCCTGCAACGGAGTGTGCAAGGCGGGCGCCGAGCTCTTAGGCGTGTATGCCGACGGTTGCGCCGCAGGCTGCTGAGGGGCAGCTTGCGGTGCTGCCTGCTGAGGTTGCTGCGGCTGAGAGGCTATTGACTGCAACGGCTTGCCGCCGCCACCGCCACTCGGACCGGGCGTGGTGTCAAGTATTTGGCATATCTTTATAAGCGTAAGCTCCACCAGAAACTGCTTGTTGCTGGCAGTGGGGTAGTTAAGGTCGCAAGTGTTGCATAAGTCCATGGCACGATAATACCACTTGGGGTGCAACGTGGCGGCCTGTTGGGCAAACTTCTGCGCCACATCGTCGCTCATCTCAAGCAGCGAGAGCGTTTTGGGGTTGCAAGCCACCATAAGGTCGCGCAAATGCTGCGCCAAGCCATTAACAAAAAACCTTGAATCGAAGCCATGGTCGCGCACATCCTTATAGACCAACAACGCCTGTGGCACATCGCATGCCTTAAACGCCTCAACAAGGCGGAAATAATAATCGTGGTCGAGCACATTGAGATTGTCGATGGTGCTCTGATAGGTGATGTTGCCTTGCGAGGCAGCTGCCACCTGGTCGAAGATTGACAAGGCGTCGCGCATGGCGCCATCGGCTTTTTGAGCAATCACGTTGAGAGCCGATTCCTCGGCGGTGATGCCCTCTTGCGAGGCAATGTATTGCAGTTGCTCAACAATGTCGTGCACGGTGATGCGCGAGAAGTCATAGATTTGGCAACGGCTCAAAATGGTGGGCAGAATCTTGTGCTTCTCGGTGGTGGCGAGAATGAAAATGGCGTGAGCCGGCGGCTCTTCAAGCGTCTTTAGGAAGGCGTTGAACGCCTGAGCCGAGAGCATGTGCACCTCGTCAATGATAAACACGCGGTAGCGGCCTATCTGCGGCGGTATGCGCACCTGGTCAATGAGGTTGCGAATGTCGTCAACCGAGTTGTTTGACGCCGCATCGAGTTCCACAATATTATAGCTGCGCTGCTCGTTGAACGCCACACACGACTCGCATTGGTTGCAAGCCTCGTGTTCGGGCGTTGGACTGAGACAGTTGATGGTCTTGGCAAAAATGCGCGCACATGAAGTCTTGCCCACACCACGCGGACCGCAAAACAGATAGGCATGCGCCAAGCGGTCGCCATCGATAGCCGACTTTAGAGTATGGGTAAGAGCCTGTTGCCCCACAACGCTGCGAAACGTTGACGGGCGGTACTTACGAGCTGATACTATATAATTTTCCATTTACTACAAAGGTAAATATTTTCTTTGATTTTTTTAAATGCTTATCAACATTTTTGCAAGGCGTATCGCCTAAACAACAGTTAAAGCCATTATAAAAACATAGTCATGTAAACCGGTATGTAAAACACACCGTTTTCTTTCTTTAAATCTTTGGTGTAGATGACATATTTATTTAAAATACGGTCAGAATATTTTTCACAAAAAACATCCAACGATTTATGTGTGGAATAGCCCGACGATTTCACCTCAATTGGTGATATTTTATGCTTATCTGCAATAACAAAATCAATCTCGTAATACTTTTTACCCTCGGCAAAAGGTATTGTGTGATAAAACAGATTTTTGCCTGATGTTCTGAGTATTTGAGCTATTACGTTTTCATAAACATATCCCAAATTTGTGCTTAGTTTATCACTAAGCAACTTGTTATAGATAACATTTTCGGTGCTGTCGGCATCTTTAAAAGCCAGCGTTACAAACAGCCCCGTATCAGAAGCATACATTTTAAAGTATTCTTGATTTTTTGTTAACGCCAAGCCCACATTTGGGTCATTGGAATGAAACGCCACATTCACCATTCTTGAATCTTCCATTTCATTCACAACGTCGATGATTTTATTGGCTCTCTTATCTTTAACAATTTTGTTCACCTGATAACGTAACACATTTTTGCTAAGTTGCGAAGGTGTGGAATCATACAAAGCCTTGGCTTTACCCGAACTGTCAATCTTGTTCAAATCCTCTTCATAAAGAGCAATTATGTCGCGTTTCACATTATCCACAACCGTGAAGTTGTTGGTATTTATATATGCAGCTACAGCCTGAGGCATTCCACCCACAAGCATATACAGCCTGAAGTCTCTCATCAACTTGCGATGAACAGCATCGCCTAACGGCATTTTCTTTTCAAAAGCGGTGCGTAGCAACGGAATGGTGGCGGTGTCACCCAACGCCCATCGAAATTCTTCGTAATCCATTGGGTACATATCAACCTTTGTTTCCTCGCTTGGAATGAGTATGTTACGGCTAATGCTCCTAACCGATATCAACGAACCTGTTTCAATATAATCGTATCTTTTATCTTTCACCAAGTGCTTTATTGCCTGGCGTGCAAGTGGCTGCAACTGCACTTCATCAAAAATAATCACCGATTTTCTTTCATGCAACGTCACGTTATATATGAATTGAAGCCTTACAAACAAATAGTTCAAATCAGATATGTCATTGAATAAATCATTAACCTCTTTTGATACGTTCGAAAAATCAATTAATATATATGATTTATACTCTTTACGGGCAAACACCTCTGCAATTGTTGACTTACCAATACGACGAGCGCCTTGTATCAATAAAGCTGTTTCACCATTACGCTCATTTTTCCATTTGAGCATGGTGTCATATATTTTTCGCTTGAAATTGATGGCTTTATCTTTCATATTTTTACCTAAATTTTTCACAAAATTAGCGCAAAAACATCAGTTCCACCAAATTTTTTTGGGCGAAAATAGCACTTTCCACCAAATTTTTTTTGGCGAAAATGGCACTTTCCACCAAATTTTTTTGAGCGAAAATGGGGTTTTCCACCAAATCTTTGGGGCGTTTATGGCAAATTTTTTTGGCAGATATGCCGAATAATGCTTTGCCAAAAACAAGCAAGGCGCACCCACACGATGATGGTGATGCGCCCTGATATTTATTTCACACAATAAAACCTCATTCGGATGAGCTGAGTGTGTTAATCAAACCTCACTCGGGTGAGCTGAGTGTGTTCCAGAATGTCACGTCATAAGGCAGATGTTTGGCATCAAACATTTCGCTCGGGTTGTGCCCGGCATCGGGAATTATGGTGAACGAATGTTTGATTTTCAGCTTATTGAGATACTGCGAGAATCGTGGAATTATATGATTTCCGTTCTCGTCATAGAGGCGGTCGTTGGTTCCAACAAATATGCGCATATCCAACCCCAATTTGCCTATTTTCTTAGCATTTTTCTTGGCGAACACCTCCGGCTGATTGGCCTCAAAATATTTGCGCGAAGCCGGATTGTTGATATCGCCAAACGTACATTCAAGGGCACGTGTGAGCGGTTCTTCATCCCAAGCAACCACAGCACCAGCCACCGATGAGACAGCACTAAACAACTCGGGATATTTCATAGCCAGACGCAAAGCACCGCATCCGCCCATCGAAAAGCCCTCAATTCCGCGAGCATTGCGCGAGGCTATGGTGCGGTAATGGCTGTCGATATACGGAATAAGGTCTTTTATCAGCACATCTTCAATGGGTCCGGTGGTCACCTTTGGGTCACTCATATTGCCATTCAAATACCACCCAATGGGCATGGCATGCGGACAAACCACAATCGCCGGCTTCATTGAGCCGCTTGCTATGGCGCTATCGATGCGTGCTATCATCCATCTGCCCTCACGCTGATTGCCTGTGCCTCCGTGCAAATAGTAAATCACCAGATAACGCAAGTTGCTCTCATGGTAGCCTTTGGGCAAATACACCATGCAGCTACCTTCGGTGCCCTCGCCACGTTGCGTGGTGGGATAAAGCAGATATTCGCAGCCCGTGGCTACATCTCGCACCGGGTCAACCCACGTTTGTTTATCAACCCCTTGCGAAAGTATCTGTTCCTGAGTGCGCCAACCGGGGTTTAAACGCTCTCTGCTGCCAAAAGCCGAACAAGCCGAATTATAGCCCAACGTGCCCGAGCCACGTTTTCCGGTGGGGTAGTACACAGTGTTGCCATCACGCTCGCCAAGCGAAGTGCCATAGTTGGTCACCTCAAACATCTGCGGCGTGAGTTTGGCACCTTGTATGATGCCATCGTAATGCGCCACTATGGCATAAGGCTTTGAGCCATCCATACCCACAGTGCCAAGCACCGTGACCTTTTCTATGCCAGTGGCACATTTCACCTTAGTAGCGGCATTTGCCTTGATGCCGCACATGGCAGCTGCTCCAGCAAAAACAAGAGCAACGCCTAATTTAATTAGCTGTTTGTTGTTCATGTTTTATTAAGGAGTGTTTCAGGGATTTGGCCCTTAGTCTCTACCAAGACTTTTCAAAAAAGGGATTTTCGTTTTTTATTGCTTCTTTAACCATTCAAGCAGTCGCTGCATCACCTTTGGCGAGATGGTTTGCTCAATGTTGCCATAATCGGCACAGGGAGCTATACATTCTTGAAACATGTGGTTGTATTGCAACCCGTTCTCAATCTCCAGGCGTTTGCCACCATACGCGGCATTGAGTACCGAAGCGTTGGTTGTGGCATTGACTTGAACATCGTTGCCTCCATAGAATGACAACATTGGTTGCCGTATCATATTGAGGTGAGGCACAGCGCAATATCGCACAAAGTGCATATACCATGGCGAGGTCATCACCTTTATCTGGCTATTGACGTTTTGCAGCGGCATGCCGCCTTCCATCAGTATGCTTTGCAGGCTTTTACTAAGTTTGTCAACATCTTGCACGGTATCGATGGCTGCAAAAGCCCTTTCAAGCCGGTCGAGCTGACTATCAGTAAGTTCAACGCCTCGTGAGCGGGCCATATCAATGTTTTGCGTCAACATGAGGTCTTTGCCTTTCACCACAGGAGCAGCAAGAGTGCTTATGAATTTCACATCTTTGCCATGTTCGGCAGCAAGCATTATGGCTATTTGTCCGCCCTCACTATGACCAACAACGCCAATCTTCTTTTTGTTTATCTGCGGCACCGTTTGCAAAAACTTCACTGCCGCCAACGCATCTTGCGCAAAATCGGCGGTGGTGACATTGGGTCCACATTCCGATGAGCCACCTGTGCCGCGGTCATCGTAGCGCAACACCGCTATTCCGTTACGGGTGAGATAATCGGCAAGCACAAGAAACGGCTTATGCCCCAAAATCTCCTCGTCGCGGTTCTGCTGACCGCTGCCCGACACCAACACCACTGCCGTGAACTTGCTGCCCTGCTCAGGCAAGGTGAGAGTGCCCGTGAGAGTGACATCGCCATGCGAGAAAGTCACTTCCTTAACATCGTAAGGAAACGGCGGTTGCGGTGTTTGCGGACGTTCAAGATAAGGATTATCGCTCACATGTTTCATATTAAACGGCAATTGCGTCAAGCCCTGACGGAATGTTCCTTTGAAACTGCCGTCAACGGCATCGGCTGAGCAGCTGATGAGCATAGCCATCTTTTTCACGCCCACCGTGAAATAGTCGGCGCCCACGTTCACCGTGTCACACTCAATGTTCATTGCCATCTGCTTGGGCGAGTCGAACCACGCCTTGCCATCGGCAGCTATGCGCACCACCAACGGCAGTGTTGTGGCACCCACTTGCAAGTCGCCTTGCCATTTGCCCACAACATTACCCCAAGCCAAAACAAAAGCACTCAAAACACACATCACCCAAGTTGATACAATCCTTTTCATAAGCGTTCCTAATATGGAATATTAAATAAAAACCTTTTCGCTAAAAATCGCTGAAGCAAAGCGGCAACAGGTCTTTTATGCTACTAAGCACATACACCTCGTTGCGTCCGCAAAGCAGAATCTCAATGTCGTGTCGGCTGATGGTTTCGTATTCACGAATTGCCTGCCTGCAATGCCCGCAGGGCGACACCGGATTTTCAACAAAATCGCCATCGGTGAAAGCCGCTACGGCAAGCTTCTTGATGCCCACACCGGGATAATTGGCACCGGCATAATAGATGACGCTGCGTTCGGCGCATGTGCCCGAGGAGAATGCAGCATTCTCTTGGTTGGCTCCTTTGAGCATCACACCGTTATCAAGCAGCAAGGCAGCACCCACACAGAAGTGGCTATAAGGCGAATACGAACCTTTTGTGGCATTTTTTGCCATCTCAACAAGATTTTTATCTTCATTTGTTAACTCATTATAAGAGTAAACAGCTATCTTTGTAGTCAAAATTTTTTCTTTCATGGCCTATCTGTTTTTACGCAAATTTATGTATTATTTTTCAAATAATATGCTAAAATACTCTTTTTGCACCACATTTTACGTGATTTTGGGTTGTTTTTTATCAACATCTCAAACACTTAAACTGTCAACCAAATATCTCAACTACATTGACCGCTACTGCACCTTAGCCCAAGAGCAGCAGCAACAACACGGCATACCGGCAAGCATCACCCTTGCGCAAGGGCTGCTTGAGAGCCAGTGCGGCGAGAGCCGCCTTGCCAAAGAAGGCAACAACCATTTTGGCATTAAGTGCTCAGGATGGAAGGGCGACACCATACTTCAGGACGATGACGAGCGCCAAGAATGTTTTCGCAAATACAGCTCGGCACAACAATCGTATGAAGACCATTCGCTGTTCTTGAAGCGCAAACGCTATGCTCCGCTTTTTGAACTCAACATCACCGACTATGCCGCATGGGCACGCACGCTCAAAGCATGCGGCTATGCCACCGACCCCGCCTATCCCGACAAACTGATTAGAATAATTGAAACCTACGAGCTGTTTCAATACGATGACCCTAACGCTCAGCAACTGGCACAAAAACAAGAAGACACCAAACAGCCCGAAATCAGCGATGACGAACTGGCAGCCGAGATTGCCGGCGAACACACGATACGCCGCCGTTGGGGATTATACTACATCATTGCCCGCGAGGGCGACACCTTTGAATCGCTGGCAAAAGAACTGAACATCAAAGCCAACAAACTGGCTAAATTCAACGACCTGAAGAAAGACGATGCTCTGGCACCGGGCGAGGTGGTGTGGATGCAAGAAAAAGAGAAAGAAGCAGCTATGGGATGCGACACCCATGTGGTGAAAACCGGCGAAACGCTCCACTCAATAGCTCAAGTATATGGCATCAGGCTCAAAAACCTTGCTAAACGCAACAAGATAAAAGAAAACTCCACATTGCAACCAGGCACCATATTGCGCCTGAGATAACTTAGCATCACAACAAACTGCCCACCTTGATTTGGTTGATTGTTACACATCAAATATTAATCCTAAAAAATGGTAACTTTTACCCTAATTAAGGTAATGCTTCTTTGCACCAATGCTCTTATCTTTGCATCAGAGTAAAACTATTTACAAAAACATCAATTTATGAGCAAGAAAATATTGATTATTTCAACCAGTTTGCGAGCCAACAGCAACTCAAACCAACTTGCAAACAGGTTTATGGAAGGAGCACAACAAAACGGCAACCAGGTGGAGATGATTTCTTTGCAAAACAAGCACATTGAGTTTTGCCGCGGCTGCCTTGCCTGCCAAACTCTCAGAAAATGTGTTATCAACGACGATATGAACGCCATCATACCCAAGATGCATGATGCCGACGTGATAGCATTTGCCACTCCCATCTATTACTACGAGATGAGCGGACAAATGAAAACATTGCTCGACCGCGCCAATGCGCTCTACGGCACAGACTATCATTTCCGCGACATCTATATGCTCACGTCAGCAGCCGAGGATTCACCCGAGGTGCCGCAAAGAGCCATTGAAGGGCTTGGCGGTTGGATTGAGTGTTTTGAAAATGCACATCTGGCAGGAACGGTGTTTGCCGGCGGTGTTACCGATGCAGGCGAGATTGACGGGCACAATGCCCTCTCACAAGCCTACGACATGGGTAAATCAATCGTATAATGTTCACAAAAACCAACCCTTATTTTCGCACTAATTCACAATGTATATAGAACATATAAAATCACCTGCCGATGTTAAGCAGATGACCGTTCAACAATTGGAAGCATTGGCACAGGAAATGCGCACGTTGCTCATTGACAAACTCAGCGAGCACGGAGGCCATTGCGGTCCAAACCTGGGCATGGTTGAAGCTACCATAGCTTTGCACTATGTGTTTAATTCTCCTGCCGATAAGATTGTTTTCGACGTTTCACATCAAAGCTACGCCCACAAGATGCTCACAGGGCGTGCCGAGGCTTTCATCAGCAGCGAGCACTACGGCGACGTCTCGGGCTACACCGAGCCGGGCGAAAGCCCTCACGACCATTTCACCATTGGGCACACCTCAACCTCGGTTAGCCTTGCCTGCGGTTTGGCAAAGGGGCGCGACTTGCAGGGGCAAAGTGGCAACGTGATTGCCGTGATTGGCGACGGCTCGCTCAGCGGCGGCGAAGCACTTGAAGGACTCGACTGGGCTGCCGAACTCAATACTAACCTCATTATCGTGGTCAACGACAACCAAATGTCGATTGCCGAAAACCACGGCGGACTATACCGAAACCTTGAAGAATTGCGCCTCTCAAACGGCACTTGCAGCAACAATCTGTTTCGCGCCATGGCGCTCGACTATGTTTATGAAGCCAACGGCAACAACATAGCCTCACTGATTGAGACATTCAAGAAAGTGAAAGACATTGACCACCCGGTAGTGGTACACATCAACACCCTCAAAGGGAAGGGCTATGAATTGGCCGAAAAAGACAAGGAACATTGGCACTGGAGCGCACCTTTCAACAAATCCACCGGAGAACTCAAGCACAATTGCACAGATGAGGATTACAACGGCCTCACAGCCAATCATCTGCTTGAACTTATGAAACACGATAGCACAATATGCGCCATCACAGCCGGAACACCCGGCATTTGGGGGTGGACTCCCGAAAACCGCCGTCAAGCAGGTTCACAGTTTATTGACGTAGGCATTGCCGAGGAGCATGCCGTGGCGTTGGCTTCGGGCATTGCCAAAGCCGGCGGCAAACCGGTATTTGGCGTGTGCAGCTCGTTTATTCAACGTGCCTACGACCAACTATCGCAAGACTTGTGCATCAACAATAATGCGGCAACCATATTGGTGCTGTGGGGTTCATTGTCGTCGATGACCGACGTGACTCACCTTTGCCACTTTGATATTCCGCTGCTCTCAGGCATACCAAATTTGGTATATCTTGCGCCAACCAACCGCCAAGAATACCTTGCCATGCTCAATTGGAGCATCTCTTACACCGAGCACCCTGTGGCAATACGCGTGCCTGTGGGCTTAACTAAGCCTGCCAACCGCAAGGTTGACACCGACTATTCGGCACTCAACCGCTACGAAATGGTGCACAAAGGCAGCCAAGTGGCAGTGTTGGCATTGGGCAACTTCTTTGAGCTGGGCGAGAAAGTGTGTAGCCAACTCGCTGCCCACGGCATCGATGCCACGCTCATCAACCCACGGTTTATTTCGGGCATCGACACACAGATGCTCAATGAGCTAAGCAGCAACCACAGCGTGGTGGTGACACTTGAAGACGGAGCTATTGAGGGCGGTTTTGGCGAAAAAATTGCCCGATACCTTGGTCCCACACCAGTGAAAACCTTGTGCTACGGAGCTAAAAAGCAGTTTGTTGACCGCTATAAACCGGCTGAATATCTTGCACAAAACCGATTGGTTGACAACCTGATAGCCCAAGACGTGATTAATTGCTTACATAAACTTTAAATATCTCCCAAAAACTATGAAACAAGTTGAATTTTCAAGCGTGCAGCAATTCAATGACTACTACGATATTGAAACTACTCACCCTTTGGTGAATGTGATTCACTACGATAAGCCTCATGAATTGCAAGAACACATAGTGAAATACGGCATATACGCACTTTTTCTGAAAGAAAACAAAAGCTGCCAAATCTCCTATGGGCGCACAAAATATGATTTCGACGAGATGACCGTAACCAGTTTCGCTCCCGGTCAGTCGATACACGTTCAGCCCTTCCCCGGAGTGAAGTATCCCAAATGGACAGCTTTGGTGTTTCACCCCGACTTGCTTGCACGCACCTCGCTGGGCAAAAACATGTCGCAATATGAGTTTTTCTCCTACACAAGCAACGAGGCTTTGCATCTCTCAGTAACCGAGATTGCAATCTTCCGCGAAGTGCTAAACATGATTGAGCAAGAACTCACACACCCCATTGACAAGCACAGCCGCCACCTCATAGTGTCGAACATTGAATTGCTCCTTAACTACTGTCTGCGATTCTATGACCGCCAGTTTGTGACGCGTGAAGAGATAAACCACTCGGTGGTGAAGAAGTTTGAACAAATGCTCAAAGAGTACATCTCAACTCAGGCCCAAAGCGAAGGACTGCCCACAGTGGCTTATTTTGCCAATAAATGCTGCCTCTCAAACGGCTATTTTGGCGAGTTGGTGAGGGTTGAAACCGGACGCACGGCAAAAGACATCATCGCCAACCACATGCTCAACGCAGCTAAAGAGATGCTTAACAACAACTCTCTCACCATCAATCAGGTGAGCCAAAAACTGGGATTTGAATATCCGCAACATTTTGTAAGGTTCTTCAAAGCGCACACTGGCAAAACACCATCGCAATACCGCTCGGCTTAATTTTTCACAACACAACAATAAAAAAACCGGACCAATCTTCACCTCTCATTGCGAGAAAAAAGATTGGTCCGTAATCTTATATAATATGTAGCTAATTCTCTACACCATTAAATGCTTGGATAGAGATTGAACGACTGCACTTTGTTGCCGTTTTCCATACGGTAGAGAGTCCAACCGCTTTGGTCAGCTTTACGTTCAAGTCGCCAGTTCAGAGCCGGGTTTTGCAACAACTTGCGTATGTGTGTTGGGAATGCTCCTGCACGGCGAGCTTCTTCCCATGTGCGTATCACATTGAAAATCTGATATTTGTACTTACATTTTTCAACATCTTTTTGGCTAACTTTGAGCATATAGGTTGCGCCATAGCCCACTGCGGTGGCCTCGATGTGCTCATATTGCTCAACTGTTGATTTTTCAGTAATTGGGAAGTTTACGCCAAACGATGAAGGATAGAAATTGGCAAAGGTGACGTCGCGCAAGTCTTTGCCTTGACTAGTGGTGCTTCCCCACTCGCGAGTTTCGGCATCATACATGTTTTTGCCGCCGCCCACGTTCCACACACTTTGATAGTGCCAAGAGCCTTCAGAGAGAGTGGCTCCGGTGAAGCGCAAATCAGGCAAATCATATTTCTTAGCTGTTTCAAACACACTGCGGAAGAAACGCTTCACCGAGTAAGCGCCAAAACCGTTATGGAACAAAAATTCCTGACCGTCTAAGTCAAACATTCTCAAACCTGAGTTTTTGGCAATGTCGGCATAATGTTCGCCAATTTTATCCTGCAATTCAAGTCCGGGCACCAAGCCTTGATAAGCCCAACCAACGGTCACCTGCATCTTGTCAACAGCATCACCTGCCTTATGGCTGGCTTTGTTGGTGTTCCAATAGCCGCGAGTGACGTTGAGCAGTTTATAAGGTGCTTCTTTGCTCACGCCCAAATAGTGAATCAATTCCTTGCCAATCTTCACCATATTGAGTTCTTTGCAATGGCCTTCCCAGCAAGCAATTTCGTTGAGATAGGTTGGGTCGTCAACATATATCACGGTGTCGTTAGCCGAGATGTCGGCAGTCAAGTGCTTGCGATGCTGAATACAAGCGCTGTCAGATGGGAACGGGCTGCAATCCATTGTGCCGGGAGCCATTGAGTTGGTGATGGTGGTGCGACCCAAAATCAAACCATCTTTGGCAAGCAAATTGGCATATTCAATGTGTGAGAGATTGCCTGTGGTGAAACGATAAGGTTTCTTGCTATTGGCACCACGGCCATCAATGTAACCGCCATTGCCGCGGTCAGGATTGAGGAACGGATGGTCATAGGCATGCACCACCTTTAATCCCATTTGCTTGGTGTAAGAAGCGATGCTGTCATACAGTCCTCCATACGATTGAACATCGGGCATAAAGCAAGTTGGGTCTTTCACCCATTTGCCTTGGAAAGTTGTATAAGGCAAATCTTCTTTTTTCACAATGTTTTGTATCACATCCATCAGCGCAATGCTGTCAGGGCTACCCCAAAGAGCAATTTTTGAACCGATGAAGTCAACACCAGGCACGTCTTGACGCATGAGGTGATTCGATTCGTTGTCAACAAACTCAGGCACACCCTCAGGCGAATAAATCACCTTACCCTTGCGACGGTCGCGCGAGTGATAGCGTATGTCAATGCGGCCGTTAATGTCAACAGCGGCTGCATTACCGTATATTATACGGTAATAAGGGTCTTTACGATTGTAGAAAGCCACGTCGTTGTGACCGTCACCGCCAAGGGTGAATTGCTGACCCTCATGCAGCGTGAGCGGCAATGGATATTTTTCGTGGTCGGGCGAGTGAGCAATATAACCGCCTGTGCCAGTTTCTGAGGTGTAGTGCGATTCGCCACCAATGGTGTTATCATCGAGCGCCATTACACCAATGGCATAGCACACATTAGCCGAAGTGTCGCGCGCAACACCAATTAAATCACCCAGCAGATTATCAATGTTGGTATAGAATTTACCCCATTGCACATCGTCAATGCCGTTGCGAGGCTCAAGGCTGCTAAGTTGCATTTTTATGTATTTATCGGTTGGTGTAACCTTCACTTTAGCCACCGAACCGTTGGAATATTTCAGTTCATAGATGCCATTTTTCTTGTCGTAAGATGCACTTTGCGGATAGTAGTAACGGCGAGCTTCTTCATCGTAGAGCGAAAGAAGCGGCGATGGACGGTCAGCGGGGCTGAAGTTGCGGCTATCGCTGCGAGTGGTGTTCCACATTCCCACAATGTAACCTTTTTGGTTGATGTCAACCCCAAAATAATCGGTCTTAAGATGTACTTTTTCGTTTGATGCACATCCGCATGCCATTATACCAAGCACTGATAATAAGGCAAGTTTTGTGATTTTTTTCATTGATTTACATTATTATTTATATGAGTTAATAATTATTCTATTTTTATATCCAAATCGCCTTGCGTGATGCCGTCGGAATCTACGGTGAGATGCAAATTTCCTTTTCCACCCCTTTTAGCGTTAACAATCACAAGCAACAAACCGTTGAATGCTTTGCGTGATTTTTCAGAGAAAATCTGCAAGCAAGTTGGGTCGCCATTGTCGGTGGCAACAATCTCTCCCTCGCCTTGCAGCGAGCAGTTCAAGAGCGGTTCGGCGGTGGGCACTTCACGACCCTCGCTGTCAGTTAATGCCACTCTCACCATCACAAGGTCATAACCATCGGCTTTGATTGTTGATTTGTGAGGAGTGAGTTTAATTGAGCAAGCCTCGCCGGTGGTGCACACACTGCTTTGTGCCCACGGCTGCCCTTGTTTATAAGCCACAGCACGCAATTCTCCCGGCTCATATTGCACACTGTCCCATTTGAGTCTGTATTGGTATTGACCCTTTTTCTTTCTTCCCAGCGACTTGTTGTTGAGAAAGAGTTCCACCTCGTCGCCCGAGGTATATACATACACCGGCGTGATTTCGCCCTTTCCGTTCTTTATTCTTTCAGGAAAATTCCAATGCGGCAATATGTGCACCATAGGTTGATTGGGCAACCATCGCGACTGATAAAGGTAATAACGGTCTTTTGGGAATCCTGCCAAGTCAACAATGCCAAAATAGCTGCTACGGGAAGTAGGGCGATTTTTCTCAATTTCTTCAAGCTTTTTTCTTTGTTCAGCCAACTCCTCGTCGCTCATGGCTGCCGAGTGGTTGAGAAGCACACTCTCATCGCTATTGAATGGAGTGGGTTCGCCAAGATAGTCAAAACCGGTCCACACAAACTCGCCGCAAATGGCAGGGTAGCGGTCTAAGGCTGCAAACTCCTCGTCAACCAGTCCGCCCCAGCCGGGTTGCACATTGTCATACGACGACACATGAAACCTGCGCGGAAAATATTCGCCGCGGGTGCTCATGGTTGAGCTACTTTCACTTGAATAACCCGATAGATGTTCGTGTCCCTTTTTATTAAGAAATTCTCCATATAGGTGAGGACCGCCATACACTCCTGCGGCATAGTTCATACCATGCACATCAACCTGCAACTCAGTGCCGTTAAGAGCTGATATACTTGGATAAGATGCTCCAAAAGTGACAGGGCGAGTGGTATCGAAGCGATGCACCACCTCTGTGAGATGACGCGCCATGCCCGTTTCGGGGTGATACTGTTCTTCAACCTCATTGCCGGTGCTCCACATTATCACCGAGGGGTGATTGCGGTCGCGGCACACAAGCGACTCAAGGTCTTTCTCGTGCCATTGATTGAACAAATATCCATAGTCATATTGTTTTTTGCCGTGTTGCCAGCAGTCGAATGCTTCATCCATCACCAAAAAGCCCATTTTATCAGCTAATGTGAGCAAATCGGGTGCCGGAGGATTGTGCGAAGTGCGCAATGAGTTGCATCCAAAACTCTTCAATATGGTGAGTTGACGGCGCAACGCCTCGGTGTTGATGGCAGCGCCAAGCGCACCCAAATCATGATGGTTGCACGTTCCGTTGATTTGCACACGTTTGCCGTTTAGCAAGAATCCATTGTTATGGGTAAACTCAATGGTGCGGAATCCAAAAGGCTGGTCATATTCATCAATAACCTTTTTATTGGCATCAAACACTTTAATGCGTGCCACATAGCGATGCGGAGCATCAATGCTCCATAATTTTGGTTTATCAACGCTCAGCAGCAAGCTGTCTTCAGCCATAGCTCCGTCAGCAGCCACGCGCAATGACTTGGTGACTGGTTTTGAAACTTTTCTGCCAATCACGTCTTCGGCATCAATTTCATATATTTGAGCACTTACGCTGCACTCCTTTGCCAAATCATTGTGATTCTGCAATTTCACTTTTACAACAGCCTGAGCCTTTTCTTTTGTAATCACAGGAGTGGTTACGAACACACCCCAATGGGCCACATGCAGCTGATTGGTCTTAACCAAACGCACATGCCTATAAATGCCTGCGCCGGGATACCAGCGCGAGCCCCAATGCTCAGTGTCGAGCCTCACGGCAACCACATTTTCCTCGCCAAACAAAAGGTGTGGAGTGATATCAACTCTAAAAGAAATATATCCATAAGGTCGGCTGCCCGCCTTTTTGCCATTTATCCAAACCTCGGCATTTGCCATAGCACCGTCGAAGTCAATGTAAAACCTTTTCCCACTTTCCTCTTTGCTCACAGCAAAATGCTTGCGATACCAGCCAATGCCACGCCACGGCAACTTGCCGGTGTAGCCGTCGAGGTCGCCACGGAAAGGCCCCTCAATGCCCCAATCATGAGGCAAATCAAGCAGTCGCCACGCAGCATCGTTATAGTTGGTTGCTTCAATATTCTTAGGCTCATCAACGCGGCTGCCATCGGGTTGCAACCCATATCGGGCAAAGCGCCAATCCCAATCAAAATTAAGGATTTCTCTCGCTGCCTGAACTTCAAAATTTATAAATATTGAAACTATTATGCTGCAAATTATTATCAATGACCTTTTCATCACCTCAGAATTTCAGATTAATTTCTTTACCCTTATAGGTGACTACTTTCTTCATCTGTTTGTTGCCGTCAACCACGTTCACAGTGAATTTTCTTTTCTGCGGCATTCCATTATATGAACCTTGGCTGCCGCGGATGGTGAGAGTGCGGGCATCTTGATTCCACGACAATGCAATGCGGCAGTTTTTGCCTTGTTCATAATTATAGTTATCGCCCTCATCATCATAGAGAGTGAATTGGGCATCGGCACCGCCATATACATTGATTTGCAAATCGGCCCAATTGGTTTGCGAAGCCCATTGTGCATTGCCTTTGCTAACTGGTATTATACTGCCGCCTTTCACATATACCGGTATATCAGATATAGTGATTTTTTTATCAATCCATTTGCCTCCGTTGTCACACTCGTTGGTGAAATAATCATACCACACTGTGCCAGCAGGCAAATACATGCGTCTGATTTGTTGCGAAGTGAGGTTTATTTCTTTGGCATCAATGCCCATAGGCTGTGTTACCGGAGCTACCATTATGCTGTTTCCAAACATATATTGATTGTCGATATATCCCACCTCGCTATCGTGGCTGAAATCCATAAACAGCGGTTTCATGAAAGTGTTGCCCTCAGTGCTTACGCTCCAAGCAGTTGAATAGATGTAAGGCAACATTTCATAACGCAGACGTATGTAGCGTGCTATTGTCTCAAATTCCCAAGAACCAGGCTTGCCAAACTGATAAATTTCACGCGGAGTGTTGGTGCCGTGAGAACGCATCAACGGACAGAATGTACCAAACTGCATCCATCGCACATACAGCTCATGATAAGCAGAGTCGTTAACGCCCCCATTATATGAGTCCCAAGTACTAAAACCACCTATATCGGTGTTCCAATAAGGTATGCCGCACACCGAGAAGTTTAGACCTGCCGAAATTTGATTGCGCAACACTTGCCATGTGGAATGAATGTCGCCCGACCATGTGCAAGAACCATAACGCTGTTGCCCTACAAACGCCGAGCGAGTGAGTATATACACGCGCTTGCCGTCGCCTGTGTTGCGATGTCCTTTATAAACATCTTTAACGGCATTTATTGGAAATGCGTTGTAAACGCTGCGATAAAGTCCGTCGTGAGTCGATTGATTGAGGCAATCATCTTTATCCGAAAATTCGGGTTCAGTGGCATCGAGCCACCACGAGTCAATTCCCAAGCTCCACAATTTATCGTGCATACGATTCCACATAATGCTTCGTGCCTCAGGATTGAACACATCATAAACCTGTGCCTGTTCAGGATAAGTTTTAAATTTCAGCAACATTCCTTTCTGCTGCATCTCGTTGTACATTTCAGTTTTTCTGCCAAACGATGGCCAAACCGAAATTGCAATGTGCGCATTCATATCGTGAATGTCTTGCACCATTTTGGCGGGATTAGGAAAATTAGGGTTGTTAAATTCCACTGCATTCCAATTGTTGGCATCAACGCCCCAATATTGCCAATCTTGCACAATGCAATCAAGCGGCACTTGCAGTTCGCGATATTTCTTCACCACGCCCACTATTTCCTCTTGACTTTGATAGCGCTCTTTCGATTGCCAATAACCATAGGTCCAAAGCGCATTCATCTGCACTCCGCCAGTGAGAAGGCGCAAATTGCTAAGCACTTTGGCAGCGTTGCCGCCGTAAATGAAATAATAGTCGCTGCAATCACCGCATTGCGAGTCGAAAGCGGTTTCTACATCATTATCAGTGAATGTGGTGGGCGATGTATTATCCCAAAACAATCCGTATCCCTTTAATGAATACCAATAGGGTATGGCAACCTCAGTGTTGTTTTGCCTAAGCTTTAACAACTGGTTGCGCTGGTTATAGCGCCCTTGCTGATGCTGACCCAATCCATATATTTTTTCACCCTTATCAAGGCGGAATGCTTGACGCACCTGATAAGTTTTGTATTCTCCATATTTCACAGGTGTGAATTGTGTGCCCTCTGACTTCTCAGCCAATAAGGTTTTTCCCTTAAGGTCGCTCATCATCACGCGCCCGTTTTGCAAATCAACCTCGGCCTTTACACTATCAGTGTTCACCACTAATGTTTTGCTGTTGCTTTTTTCAACAGTGTATTTCACTTCCATAGGTTGCATTATAACCGAATAGCTCTGTTTTTGTGGTTTATTTTCCTCGGGGTATTTAAGCACCCTTATTATGCTATTACTATAAAATTGCAATTCAACCACCAATCCATCGGCATACACCAACAGCCCTTTATCAGTGTTGTTATATGACTGTGCACACACCAACATTGATAATAATGAAAAATAAATAGTAAAATAAAATTTAATACTATGTTTCATATAATACATTAATTTTGTGAGGATAAAATAAAATCCTCACAAAATTAATGCATTATGAAAAAATAAAGTTGTAGTAAATTACTAAAAAGATGCACTATCTTATTATAAGGTTATCACAAATACAAAGCTTTGAAGAAATCCCACATCACAATGCCCGCAGTTATTGACACGTTGAGCGAATGTTTTGTGCCATATTGAGGCAACTCAATGCAACAATCGCTATGGTTAATTACCTCTTGACTCACTCCTTTCACCTCGTTGCCCAGAACCACAGCATATTTTCCTTGCTTATTTATTTCAAACTGGGTGAGGCTTATGCTGCCATGAACCTGCTCAATTGAACAAATAGTGTAACCCTGAGAACGCAACATTTCAACACATTCAACCGCATCACTGTAATATTGCCAGTTGACCGACATCTCGGCGCCCAAAGCAGTTTTGTGAATGTCGGGATGAGGCGGAGTGGCTGTTATGCCGCACAAGCATATACTATTGATGCAGAAAGCATCGGCGGTGCGAAAAACACTGCCTATGTTATTGAGGCTGCGCACATCGTTTAGCACAACCACAAGATTTATCTTTTCTTTCTGCTTATACTCGTCGCAACTCACCCTGTGCAACTCAAGCATGGTTTTCTTCTTGTTTTCCATTACTTTCTATGTTTTCTGCAAAGTTAATCATATTATTCACAACTTGTGAAAAACTCTGTTTATACTCCTAAATAACTTCTCAAAAAGTTTTAATAATTATTATTTCATTTATTTGAAAATATTTTTATACAACGCCCTCATGCTTTTTTGCAAATTAGTTAGGAGTTTGTTTTCATTGTTTTTTAAACCTAATTTTTTGTGGTTATAAACAACAAATGCTCTGTGAATTTATTAATATACCCACTTATAAACATATTGTTGATAAACCTCTTAATTACCCTATTTTTCAGCATTTTACGCATTAATAAGTTGTGAATAACATTTTTACCTTACATTAATAACTTAATATGCAACTATTTCATGAAAAAGTTGTTATATGCTTTCAACAGACTAAAATAATCATCATAAAATTAAAGAAAAAAAATAAAAAATAAACTTTTATTCTTATATATGTGTGTTGTTATCATAGATGGTGTTATTTACCATTTATCAATGATGATGTGATGATGATGATTGAAAAGGAAGGGGGCGTGTGGCGCTGCACATTGTGCACTTATTCACAGGAAGAGTTTGGTGAAATTGCTGTTGGTGGCTTCAGCCAGCTGCTCAACTTCAATGTGCAATGTGCTTGCCATTGATGCGGCAATAGATTCAATATTTAGCAACGATTCATCGGTTTCAACAAGCATAAGGCTCAAAGGCGTTATTTCTGCCGAGAGGGCGTTGAATTTCTCTCCGTAGGACAAATATATACCTTCTTCAACAAAATTGTTAACAACCGATGGTTTGCCGCGAAAACCGTGCATTATCCAAGGTTGAGTGGGGCGTATGTTTTTGTGCATTGCCATCACTTCTTGCCAACCTCTCACACAATGCACCAAAAGCGGTTTGTGAAGCTGTTCAGAGAGAATTATGTGTTTTTCAAAATATTGCATCTGCACTTCAATGGGAGTGCAGATAAGATGGTCAATGCCACATTCGCCAATAGCCACCACCTGGCTGTTGCTCTTTATAAAGCTCTCAAGGCGCTCAAATAAATGCTCAGGCGAGTTTTCTATATCCCAAGGGTGAATACCTGCCGAATACAGCCCCGGCGAGCTTAGAGGGGCTGTGAAATGCCTTACGTTGACAATGGCTGTGCCTGTGCTGTTGGCTTTATGGGTATGACAATCGTATATGAGCATTATTGTGTGATTATTAACAAGGTTAAGGAACTGGGTCATATCCGCTGCCGCCCCAAGGATTGCAGCGCAATATGCGCTTTATGGCAAGCCATGTGCCTTTTATTGGGCCATGCTTGGTGATGGCTTCTATGGCATATTGGCTACATGTTGGGGTGAAGCGGCAACAAGGCGGAAATAGTGGCGATATGCATGCCCTATAAAACTTCACCGGCAATATCAACAGTTGTGAAAAGATGTTCATAACTCGGTTTATAACTATGCTTGTTGGGATTGTTGAAAATTATATGAAAATGTTGATAATTAGATAGTTAAACCTATTGAAAAACGGTGTTAATTAATTATTAACAAGCCTGTTGATAACTCACTCGCAAGCTATGTTATTATCAGAGTTTTTCACAACATCGGCAAGGGTTGTGAGTGCTATTTTCATGTGCTCGTCAATCACATGTGATGGGGTGATTGAGTCGCCAATCATGAGCATGGATATATTAACCGATTTTCCGGTTTCTTTAAGAACAGGAAAAAGCAGATTACGGTTCAGGCGATAAGCTTCGCGAATACGACGGCGCATGAGCACACGTTGAACGGCATGCTTAAAGCGGCGTTTTGGCACCGATATGAAGAATTTAGCCGGTGTGCCGTTGTCATCGCTAATGGTGTAGATGAGCCGCAGCGGATAAGACTTTATTGAATTGTTTTTAAGGGCAAACATTTGGTCAATAAGCTTGCGGCTGCATAGTTTCTCGTATTTATATAGTCGGTTTCCTTTCATCGATTGTTGATAATTTGAGGGCTGCAAGATATAAAAAAATGGGGACATCTTTATTATTGATGTCCCTATTTTTTTTGAAATAATAATTTTTATTTTTTTTAAAAGCCGCAAAAAAGCGGGCTGTTTGGCTTCATTCAACGTGGTTTTCTTTCTTGATGATATTTTCAAGAGCGCCAGTGATTGACGGACAGTCGGGGGTTGGCTCAAAGTCAGCTCTCAGTCCGGCTTCCTCAATGGCTTTCTTTGTTGATGTGCCCATGCATCCAATTTTTATGTTGCCCTGCTTGAAGTCAGGGAAATTTTTAATAAGCGAAAGTATTCCGGCCGGTGTGAAGAAGATGAGCACATCGTAGTCAAATGGTTCGTTTTCTTCAAAATCGTTGCTCACGGTGCGATACATAATGGCACTTGTAACCTTGATGTCAAGGTTTTCAAGAACGGCTTCTTTGAGGCTGTGAACATCTGAAACAGGCAGTAGGAAGATTTCTTTCTTATGCTTTTCAATTATTGGAATGAGATCTTCAACCTTGTTACTCTCAGTATGGAATATTTTGCGTTTGCGATATACAATGTATTTTTGTAAATAGTTGGCAACGGTGCTACTAACGCAGAAATACTTCATAGTGTCGGGTATTTCAAGGCGCATCTCTTCTGCCAAGCGGAAGAAATGATCAATTGAAGTCTTTGCAGTAAAAATGATTGCCGTGTGGTCAAGTATAGATATTTTTTGTTGACGGAACTCTCGCGACGTCAAGCCTTCTACCTTGATGAAAGGACGGAACACAATATCTACTCCGTACTTGTTAGCAATGTCGAAATATGGCGACTTCTCAGAAGTTGGTTTTGGTTGTGAAACTAAAATTTTCTTTATTCCCACAATTAAATAAAATTAAAAGATAGAATACAAATACATAATGCCAGAATATATGGCCAGTAGTGGTATAATTTCACCGCTGCAAAGGTACAAAATAAAATAGAATATTGAGGTATAATTGACGAAAAAAATGCGGTATCCTTTAATAATAAATAACAAACGACAGGCTGCATATAATATACAAAACATCACTATAAACACATTTTGATAGAGCGGATACACCAGCATAAATATAACCAGAGGGATGAGAAATAGTCCAAGCAGGGCTTGCGAAGCGTTTAATCCTTTTATTAAAAGCCCTGTGTTGATTTTGTTGGTGAAGGTGTAGCCAAGTATCAAATAGGCAAATAGTTGCAGCAGATAAAATAGTAAAGAGATGCCCAGCAGTGTTGCCACATAGAAGAATATGTTGTGCTGCGACACTAATTGTGAAAAGTGTGCCCACAGTGAGCAGTGTATGAGTATCGACTCCATAATGCAGGTGTTGGCTATGAGTGCCATGAGAGTGAACATCTCATTAACAGTGCTGTGGTCGTCAAAAAGGTTATCGCGCTTTTTTAGCGAGAACAGGTTTTTGCTGAAATTAGCAAAGTATTTAAATCCGTAGCGAAAACAAATGGTTACCATAAACATCGACATCAAGAAAAGTGCCATTGTTCCGGTATCGTGCAGCGGGCTGGGTATGTAGTTTTGGCTTTGCTGACCTTGCGGTATTAAGAGCAGGCTGCTTTGCTCAATGGGGGCAGTGACGCTGTCGTAGCAATTATCATTGCCAAAGCCGTGTACATACTTTGGCGAATAGTATTTAGGCTGCAAGCTATCGGCAGCCGCTGTTGATGCGGTGTCGATACTGCTGGTTGCTATGTTGTTGTTTGCCGCTGTAATCATTTATTTTGCTTTATATTTTGCTTTCAACCTTGTGTTGAGTATTGGGGTTGTAATTGCGCAGAAACTCAGTAACCTCGTGGGGTTCACAAGCCACGTGCCACAACATGCTGTGAGATGGTTTCATGAATTGCTCGCTGATGCAGTGTTGCAGTTGCATTATCAGGTGGTCAAAGAAGTGCTTCACGTTGTAGATGATTATTGGTTTGTCATACAGCCCCAATTGTTTCCAAGTGATTATTTCAGTGAGTTCTTCAAGCGTTCCGCATCCGCCGGGCAAGGCAATAGCACATTCGCTTTTCTCAGCCATTAGCTGTTTGCGCTGGTGCATATCGGGGGTGGCAATTATTTGGCTCAGGCGGCTGTAATGCCATCCGTTATCAACCATAAACTGCGGTATGATGCCCACGGCGCGTTGTCCGGCATCAAGAAAACCGTCGCTTGCAGCGCGCATCACGCCGGTGCTGCCGGCTCCGTTGATGCAGTTCCAGCCGTCGGCAGCAAGCGCAGCTGCCAGGTTGTAGGCTGCTTGCTTATACACATCGGCTATTTGTCCGCTCGATGCTCCGTAGATGCATATATAGCGATTGTTGCTTTCCAAAGTAGTGTGTGTGGTTTATGAAAAAAAACGGTAACAACACTCTTTCTGTGTGAGAAGTGTGTGTTACCGTTATGGGGTTTGTTATTGTTTTGGTGCTATTGTTGCAGTGCTATTTTTTTACTTAGCTTCACCTTCTGCAGGAGCTGCCGGCTGTTGTGTAGCAGGCATTTGTGCATTGTCGTTGGTGGTTTGGAAAGGAGTAGCTTGAGTTTCCTTAGCCTGTGTTTGCACCACTTGTGCTTGCTTGGTTGTTTCAGTTGGAATCTTGGCTGAGATGATGCTCAGCAGGCAGATGAAAATAGCAAGTCCCCAGGTGGCTTTCTCAATGAAATCGGTGGTTTTGCGCACACCCATCATTTGGTTGCCGCTTGAAAAACCTGATGCCAAACCGCCGCCTTTTGACTTTTGAATAAGCACTACACCAATCAACAGTATTGATGCAATAATTATAAGAATAATTAGAAATCCGTACATAATTTATTTGTTGTTTTTAATTTGTTCGTTTAATATCAATTTTTTAAGAAATCTTATTTGGTCTGCAAAGTAAATACTTTTTTCTGGAAATTTCAAACTTATGTTGGTTATAATTTCCAAAGCCTTTGAATATTTGTGCTGTTTTATGTAAATTTTAGCCAAACTTTCGCTAAACATTGAGGAATCAACCTCTTCGGCGGCATCAATGTTATCGTTGTGCACTTGGCTCACTTCTGAGTTTTCTTCTTGCTCTTGCTTGATGATTTGCGATGGGAAGTGTCCTTCTTGTTGTTTTGATTTGGCTATGAAATCGTTGATAAGTTGCTCGTTTTTAGTGGTTGCTTCGCCTGATTGTGGCATGCTTTGCTGTTCTTGTGCGGCAAGTATGTCGGCATAGTCGGGCATCGGGTTAAAGATGAGCGCGTTGAGCACTTCAATCTCTTTCTCGTTGGTAGAGCCAAAAGTATTGAGGAATGTGTCGATGGCATTTTCGGTGCTTGGGCGCGGTGTTGTAAGTTCAGGCGGATAGAATTGAGCAAATTTTTTTGCGCTCTCGCCAAGCACGCAATAAAGGCTTTTGCGGTTGGGCGAGGAGATGGCAAGGCGGCTCATAAGGGCGTGCTGTTGCTCATCGCCTCGGTTGCCTTGTTGCTTTAGGTAAAGCAAAATGGGCAGGGTGAAATAGGGGTATTGCTCCATTGCTTGCGTGCACCATTCTGTTGATGAGCTTATTTCGCCTTGCAGCATTTGCCTTATTGTGGTGGTGATGTCCATTTGTTGTGGCGCGTGGGTTTATGTTATTATTATTGAATAATTTTCCAAAAATTTTTTGAGTTAGTGGAGTGATGTGTCACCAGTTGCCAAATGTCTGGTTGAAGATGAGGTCGGCAAGTTCTTTGCTTATTTCTTCACACAATTGGTCTTGCACATCGGTTAGCATCTCGCTGCTGTCAAAGTCGCGATACGACGAGAAAGTTTGGTCGCTTTCTTTGTCAGGGTTCACATTATCTATATACTTCACTCTCACAGTGATGGTGAGGCGTGTTCTTGATGCATAGGCGTTGTCGTTAACAGCCTGTGGCGAGAGTGTGTAGCCTGTGATTTCGCCTTCAAGCCGCAAGTCGGTGTTTGGCGAGTCTTGCATTTTTAGGCGCGTTTGACGTGTAACCATGTCGGTGACGGTGTTTTCAAACAGTTGCTGCAATGGAGGATAAACCAGAGCGGCGCGTATGGGAAATTCACCTATCGATACGGTTTTATATTTAGTGTAGTCAATCGATGAGCCGTTGAATTTGAAAGATGGAATGCAGGCTTGCAAAGCTATCAACAGTGGCACTATGAGTAATAATCGCTTCAGCATAAATATATATAATGTGGTAATCCTATTAGAATTTTTATTTAATTTTTTTGAGAGTGGTGAGAGAGATGTTATTTATACTTATCGCCGAGGTTATATTCCTCAATTTTGCGGTAAAGCGTGCGCTCGCTTATTTTCAGCTGTTCGGCGGTGATTTTGCGTCGGCCTTTGTTGCGCGTCAGCGCTTGTTCAATGGCTTCTTTCTCAATTTCTTCAAGCGATTTATATTCGTAGTTGGTATCGCTCAATTCCTCCAAATTGTCTTTGGGAATGTCCTCAATATACTCTGATTTATGTTTTGAAGTGTAAGTCTTTTTAGGAGCATTCATGATTGAAGGATTAAGAGCAATTGGAGCTGGGTTGTGTTCCAAAGCCGTGGGTTGAAAACTATCTAACTCCACGCTTTTGCTCAAAGTCGGCATTGTGATGCTATGGTTAAGTTCTCGGCTTGAGGCTACTGGCGTAGGGTCGATGTTTGCCACCGGGGCGGCTTTGGTTTCAAGTGTTTTTATTTTTTCCTTCATGTTTTCAAGCTCGTTGAAGAGTTTTGAAATCATGTTGAGCAACATGGTGTTCATTGTGTCGTTGCTGCTGTTGACGGTGGCAACGCTTGTGGTGAGCACTGTGTCGGTAGGAATGTATGTCTTGATGATGTCGGCCGATATTTCTTTGCCGGCTTCATAAACGCAAATGCGCTCAATGAGGCTCTTTAGCTGGCGCACGTTGCCCGGCCATGAATACATGGTGAGCGCATTGAGTGCGTCTTCGCTAAATTTCACAGGCACGGTTTTGTTTTTCTCGGCAAAATCGTGGGCAAACACTCTCACAATCATGCGAATGTCGTCGGTGCGGTCGCGCAACGCGGGTATATCAATTTGTATGGTTGAGAGGCGGTAATAAAGGTCTTCGCGGAATTTGCCTTCTTTCACTGCTTTGAGCAGGTCTTTGTTGGTGGCAGCCACCACGCGCACGTCGGTTTTCTGCACCACGTCAGAACCCACTTTTATGTATTCTCCGTTTTGCAGCACGCGCAGCAGTCTTGCTTGTGTGGCAAGGGGCATCTCAGCCACCTCGTCGAGGAAGATGGTGCCGCCGTTGGTTTCCTCAAAATAGCCGCGGCGGTCTTTGTCGGCTCCGGTGAAGGCGCCTTTAACATGTCCAAATAGTTCACTTTCGATGGTGCCTTCAGGAATGGCGCCGCAGTTAACCACGGTGTAGCGTTTGTTCTTGCGGCGGCTGTAGCGGTGTATGATTTGCGGAAAAAATTCCTTACCTGAACCGCTCTCGCCAATTATGAGCACCGAGAGGTCGAATGGTGCCACTTTTAGGGCTCGTTCAATGGCAATGTTGAGTGCAGTGGAGTTGCCAACAATTGAAAATTGCTGCTTCACTGAGAGTATGTTGGTGTTATCGGTTGCCATGTTATTTATATTTTTATTGTGGTTGTTTATAAATAGAAGTTGATTTATCAGTGTATTCGCTTTTTTTGAAAGCGCTTACTTCAGCTTGCGCATTTCAAAGGTCTTTGCCTTGAGAAATTCGCCCAATTGGTCAAGGTCGTCGTATTTTTCAATTTCTTCAAAGGGTATGGGGTCTCCAACCGAGATGTGCAAGGTGGCATTTTTTTTGCGGAATACCTCGGCAGGCAGGCGCAATGTGCGCAATTGCCAGCTCACAACGCCCAGAAAATTAAACCACCAGCTGTTGCGGCTGTGAAAATAGATGGGCACCACTGGCACGCGCATCTGCTTGATGAGGCGTATGATGGTGGGTTGCCATTTGCGGTCCTCAATGTGCATGTTGCGGCTTATTTTTGACACTGCTCCGGCTGGGAAAAAGCCCATAGGCTCGCCGCTGCGCACTTGCATCATGGCGGCTTTGATGCCTTGCATCGACACGGCTTTCTTCTTTGGGTCGCTCGATGCCAAAGCGTCAACGGCTATGAAGTTGGGGCGCATTGCCGAGATGTAGTTGAGCACCATGTTCACCATCACTTTGAATTTAGGGCGGCGCTGTCCCACAATCTTTATTAGGGCTATGCCGTCGAGTGCTCCAAGTGGGTGGTTCGATACGGTGATGAAGCTGCCTTCGGGCAGATTGTCGAGCACTTGCTCATTGTCGATGCGCAATTTTATGTTGAGGTCTTTGAGCAATCCTTCAACAAATGGCACTCCTGGAGTGTCGCAGTTGTGGTCATGAATCCAGTTAACTTTGTCAACGGCAAATAGTTTAAGCAGAATTTTCACAAGCTTTTCTTTTCCGTCGAAGAAAGGCACCATCTTGCGTATATCGTTATAATCAAGTACCGTGCGTTTTATAGGGGTTTCTTCCATAATATGCTGTTTTTTCAAAAAAATGCTTTCACTCTATATTTTTTTTATTTGAGTGAATGAGTTTATAAATCAATACAATTTATGTGTTGCTAAAGTTTTGGCGCACATGATGCTGCCTGTGCAACAGTTATCGCCAACAAAGGTACTAAAAGATTTGCGGAAACTGACAAAATTGCAGTTTTTTTGAACAATTTCAACTAAATTTAAAATAATAGCAAGTTTTTTTTTGAGCAAGTGTGCTTAAAAACAGTGTGTGGTGGATAGGTGTTGAAAAAAATCTCAGCCAGCGCATTGTTTGTTTTGTTGTTACCAAAACAGGTGCGTTGGCTGAGGGTAAAATAAGTGATGTGAAAATAATTTTCAGTTAACTAAGGTGTGCAATGCGCACACGCACATGGGAGGAAAAACTGTGTTGTTTATTCCACCACAAGCCATGTGAATCCCAAAGCCGGGATTTTCACGGTGATGCGTGCTTTGCCGTCGGGCGAGAGGTTATATTTCACCGGTGTGCCTTCTTGCTCGCGTATCATTGCCGAGTTAGTGAGAGAAGTGTAATAGAGCGGAAGGTCGATGGTGCGCTCAATATCCTTGTCGGTTGGGTTAAACAGCATGGCAAGTGCTTTTTGCTTAAGTTGCGGGTTCACGTGCATGATGCCGTCCCAGTCGCGAGCGTCAGGCTTGCGCAGGTGAATGATGTCGCTGTTGAGTATATCGCGATATTTCTTGTACCAGTTAACCACTTCAAGAACCACCGCTTTAGTTTCAGGCGTATCATAGAGGCGCGGACCGCGATAGCAGGCTTGCACGCCGGCGCCATAGTTCTGATACATGAGTGTGCGGTATTCATAAAGGTGTTCTGAGAGCGGCTCAATGGTTGCTGCTTCACCTCCGCCGTGATATTGCACCAATGGCACAAAGCTCCACAGCGACGATGGAATGCGTTCCCAAGTGCAGTCGTAGTTAAGTTGGCGAGTGTGTATGAGCTGGCGGTCACGCGGCAACGACCAGTTGGTTTCGCGATAACCTATTGAAACCTTAGTTGAGCCGTTGAGCATATAATAGTCAGGCACATTAAGGTAGATGCCGTTGGCAAGCATCCAGTGATAGAGGTCGGTGATTTTCTTAAACTGGTTCCATTGCGAGTCGCCCAATCCCTTATGGTGAGTGTGGGTGGTTGATGCGCACACGTCGCCGGGATAAGAGCCGTCGTGTTCAAAGCACGACATTCCGGTGCGGGTGAAGAATGTTTCTATTTTGTGGAAATATTCGTGACCCCAATCGCTGCACAAGCAAGGCGAGCTGCCAAAGGTCATGCCGCCGCGTTTGCCGGTTTTTGGGTTGATGCAGTCAACTTCGTCGCTAATCCAGCGGCTGGCAAGCAGTGAGTAGCAACCCATCTCTATGCCTTTTGAGTGGGCATAGTCAACAAATTGCTTGTATTTGGCAATGTTTTCTTCTGAAATGTCTTCGGCATTGAGTCCTGAACCAAAGCTCAAAATAATCATCTCATATCCACATTCGGAGCATTGGTCAATTGCTTTTTTCACCGTCTCGGGTTTGGTTGAGGTGAGGTGCAGGAACATTGGGTTTTGTGAGGTCCAAGGCGACACGGCACGTTGCATCTTACGTTTGAAGAGGCCGTTGCGCTCGCGGTCGTAGCTGTCGAAAGGCATCTCATAGACGCTGAACGATTTGAAGGTATCGCCGTTGTTAACGTCTTGGTCAGGACCGGTTTTCAGGCTCACGTCGAGGATACACTTGGTTTGAAGCCCGTAGTTGCGTTGTGAGGTGTAGAGCGAGTCGTTTACCCAATGCTCGGTGATGTCACTTTCGCGTTCGGTGAATGAGCCGTGGCATGTGAAGTCGCTCTCAACGTGTATGTTTGGCAGCATAAATGTTGCCGGGTCGCCTCCCGATGGCGATTCAGGCTCAGCCATCGCCAAATATTCAAGTTTAAACGAGTCAACGTTGATGTTGCTGCCGGTGTTGTTCACAAGCTCAAAGCGCTTTTTGATGAGAGGCAGTTGGTCATAGATTGAAAAATGGAGTTTCACCACCACTTGCTGCATTTGATGCTCGCCGCGCAGTGTGAACACCACTTCCTTGCCGGTGGCAAACTCTTTGTTGAGTGCCCAACGATTGATTTTCCAATCAAGGTTGCCCGAGATGGGTTGTATTTCAAAATCTTCAACCAAAAACGAACCAGGAATGGTGGTGAGTTTGTCAAGCCAATCTTCTTTGATGTAGGCACGTTCGGGTTGTCCTGCCAAACCGCCAATGAGATATTGCTGAGAGTTGATGGTAATGCGTCCTTCGTCGCTCACGGCACGCAATATGCTCTCGCCAATCATGCGGTTGACGTAGTTGGTGGTGGCAAGGTTGGGGAATATGCGCAACGTGCGCGACACCATGTCGTTGGCAATCACTATGCCTTTGCGGTCGGGGGTGGCATAGATGCCGGCTTTTGATTTTTCTGGTGTCACAAGCCAGTCGAACGGAGTGATATCAGATATCAATGCATCGTAAACGGGCAGGGCGTTGATTTTATCTTGCAAATTCTTAGCCACCTTGGCGCTCATTTGCGGACCTTTGCCCACCATGTCGGCATGAACGCTATAAGGTTGTTTATTCTTGTAGGTGATAACCGGCTCAATCCACAAAGCAGCGTCGCCGCTGGGAGTATCGCCGCCGTCGTCAACCACCAGTTCAAGCATGTTTATGCCTTTCAGCTCAATGTCGATGGGCATAGCGGCTTGCGATGTTGTCATAACGCCACTATTAAACAGCTCTTTGCCGTCGCCTTTTACAATAAAGCGCACACTGGCACGCTCAATGCGTCCGCTATTGCTTGCCAATGCCACAAACTGCTTGTTTGAGTTGTTGGTGAAATACATATTTGTGCCATCGGTGAGTGTTTCGGTGGTGAGGTTTTTGTCTTTGATGTTCACTTTGCCGTCGGGCACGCCCACTTTGGCGGTGAAACGGGTTGCATCACCGTTGAGCATGAGTTTAAGCACGCTTGATGAGTGAGTACCAATCACGTCGGTGTAGTTCACGCCTTTCACGTTGGCAGCTGTACCGCTCACGGTGCTGCCCACTTGCGGAGTGCCGTAAGATTGGCGCATATTGCTCACGTTGAGCTTTGTCACGCTGATTTGCTTCTGTGCCATTGCCGGCGTAGCAAGTGCAAGTGACAAAATGGTGGTTAAGATGATTGAAATTTTCATTGAAAAATAATGTTTTGATTTATGAGTTTTTGTTCTAAGTTGCAAATATAGTGATTTATAGCCAAGCAAAGATGCTAATTTTTAATAAATTATCAAATTTTTGAATGAATCAATATAAAACAATGACAATCAATAATTGATTACTGACATTGTTTTTTTTCGGAGGAGCGTTTGGTATGGCGTTCGCCGCTGTTTTGCGGCTGGGATGAAGATTTTTTGCTTATAGTTAATGTCATCCGCCTGTAGGGGCGTATCGCAATACGCCCGGAATCGGTGTGCCGTGAGGTTAATTCGTTTAAATCCAAAATGCACGCATTGGTATTTACCGGGGCCACGCCGCGGTCGCCGGGCGTATTGATATACGCCCAAAACACACGCATTGGTATTTATCGGGGCCTCGCCGCGGTCACCGGGCGTATTGCTATACGCCCCTACAACAACGCATCACATTATTTGGTGGCCATGCTGCGGTTGTCGGGCGTATTGCGATACGCCCCTACATACTTCGCACCGTTTTTGCGGCTGGGATGAAGATTATTTTCCTATGGTTAATGCCATCCGCCTGTAGGGGCGTATTGCTATACGCCCGGAATCGGTATGCCGTGGGGTTAATTCGTTGAAATCCAAAATGCACGCATTGGTATTTACCGGGGCCACGCCGCGGTCATCGGGCGTATTGCTAACGCCCATACATACTTCGCACCGTTTTTGCGGTTGGGATGAAGATTATTTGCTTATAGTTAATGCCATCTGCCTGTAGGGGCGTATCGCAATACGCCCGGAATCGGTGTGCTGTGGGGTTAATTCTTTTAAATCCAAAATACATGCATTGGTATTTATCGGGTCCACGTTGCGGTCACCGGGTGTATTGCGATACGCCCCTACAACAACTCATCATCTTTACGGTTTTGGTAGCAAAGACGTGCAGCGGTGTAGCCCGGTGTTGATGATGGTGTTGACTGCTGCGGTGTCTTGTAGCGCTTCGTTCAAAGTGATGGGCAGCCGGTACATGTGGGTGAGTGGCTGTGAGTCGATTATTTTGCTTTTGAGTGTGGCGGTGCTTGGCACTTGCGTGAGCGCAGCATATTCATCGTAGGTGTAGGATGTAAATGCCACGTTGGCGCCAATGCCTCGCCTGTCGAGCAAATAGCCTTGTGCCAACTTTATGGGCAATTGCGAGGGGGTGATGTCGCTCGGGTGGGGGTAGTTGGCTATCGAGCCACCGTCAGTCATGTTTATTGGCACGTTTTGGCTGTAGTCGGCTCGGGTTTTATAAATCACTGCTGGTGGAAGGGCGCTTTGCATGGGCTGCTCAATTACAGCCACGTTGCCGCCTGCCGCCGGTGGTGTGGTGGCGGCATCTTGTGTGGCAGTGCCCGATTTGCATGATGCCATTGCTGTGATTGCCATTGCTGTGATTAGTGTTTTGATTGTTATGTTCATTGCATGAGTGGTGGTTTTGTTTTTTTGGGGGGCTTATTGCTTCACTATGCGTTGCACAGCGCAATTGCCGCCGGTGGTGGTCACTTTCATCACATAGATGCCGGGTGTTAGGTGGCTTATGTTGATGGTGGTTTGGTTGCTGTGCACTGACGGCATGTGCAACACTTCACTGCCTGAGATGGCAAAGATGCTTATTTGCTCAATGTTGTCAGGACAGTTAATGTTCACTTGGTCTTGTGCCGGATTGGGATAAACCGAGATTTCTTCGTTGTTGCTTTGGCTGAGAATGTTCTCAATGCCCGAGTTTGAGCCAACAGTGAAATCTTTTAGCGCCGTGAGTTTCTCGCAGCGGTTGTTGTTGTAGTTGAAGATGGCTGCCTGATAGGTCATTCCCACTTCACCCTTTTTGAATGGCACGTTGAAGTTGATAACCTTGGTTTCTCCTGGTGTAAGGTCGAAGATTTCCGACGAGCCGTAGCAAATCGACGTGCCACCATAGCGATAGATATAAGCATCAAGTGCACCATTGAAATATCCGCCTGAGCAGGTCACGCGGGCAGTCATCTGCACGTTGGCGGCATCAACGTTGTAGGAATCTTTTATGGTGAAGATGCCCACTGAAAGTGAGTAGAGTCCGGTATCTTCTTTAATGGTGATTTCTTGTTTTTCGCCCACCGGGTTGCCGCTGTTGTCAATCACGCCAAAGTAATAAGTGCCGGCGGTAATGGTGCTTGGCAGCGTGTTTATGAGCGTGTGGGTGGTGGTTTGCGATGTGGCAATCTCATATATCTCGGGCTTACCCTTGCTCACCACGTTGTCTTCTGAATCGTAAATCACCGGATAGATGCGGTTACAGTAGTCGAGCCCTGAATTGCTTATTGACACCGTCACCGAGTAATTGTTGCCTTTATACAGACGGGTGTTGAAAGTGGCGCTTTCAAGGTTGAGGTGGGTGAGCACCACATCGGGCTCGGTGAAGGTGATTGAGCCGTCGGCAACGGTCATGTTGAGATATGGCATCTTGCCGTATTGCACAAAGGCTTTGTTATAGAGGTTGTGCGACACGTCGTAGATGGCAGGATAAACCACATAAGTGCCGTTGGCAAGCTTTTGCCTGATTTCGTTTGAGCTAACTTTTAGATTGTCGTTAAGCGCATAGTAATAGCCGGTTTTGATGTTGGTGTAAACCTGGCTGTTGATGTAGGTTTGGGCGTTGGTCTCGGTGTTCACAGCCATGATGCCCAGTTTCATCAGGTTCCATGTGCGGTAGATGTTGGCTGTGAAATAGCCGGTCATGGGGAAGGTGATGGTGTGGTCGGCGCTTGTGTCGATGGTGTAAACATCGGGCACAAAATTGCCGTAAACGGCACCTTCAATGGTTGGGCTGCCGCCCTCGTCGGGCTTTATATTATAAACAATGTCAATGCCGCTGCTATAACCGTCCTCGCTGCCGCCAATGCCTTGCTCGGTGGGATTGAGCGCCGATAGCTTGAAGTAGCCGTCGTCGAGTCCGCACCAGCCCCAGTTGATGTGGAAAAAGTTGTCGCGGTCATATCCGTCGCACACAAAGGCGTGTCCGGCTTTGGTGTTAAAACCGCTCATGTGCACCACTCGGTTGTTTTGCAACTCGTTGTAGATGAGTGTGTTCCATTCGTCTATGCCATAAAACTCGCGCAGTGTGTAGCGCACGCTTTTGTCATAGCCAAAATAGTTGGCGAGCGACTTTTGCACCTCGAGGGTTGCTGCGCCCGAAGTGGCGCCATAAGCCAGACTGCACGATGCTCCGCAGTGATACAACAATTGCGCCACAGCCTGTTTTTGCTCCTCGTTGGCACCTGAGTCATACACGTTGAGCATATTGTTCCAGTCGTATGTGGCTTGGCTGAAGTCAACCGATATTTCGGTGCTTGTGCCATAGATATTGGTGGTGTAAGTGAAGCTTCCTGTGCCTGTTGGCGGCCAGTTGTGGTGTTTCATCACCTGTGCCATAGCGGTGGCGGTGCAGCCGGTGACGCAGTTGCCACCGCTGCCGGTGGGTGGGCACATGTTGTTGAATGGTGTGCTCTGGCCCCATCGTGTGGCGCAAAGCGGCGCAATGGGTGCGCGCTCATCGGCTTGCTCGGTTGTTGCCGATGCGGCGCTCAGGTTGTTGGCTACGGCATAGTCAATTTCTTTGGCATACTCGCCAAAAAGCACCTGCATGCCGGGAGGTATGTTATTGGGGTCGAAAGAGCCGTTGCTGCTATAACCGAGCACAGGCATGGCATTGTCGTGAGCCGACATTATCACAAAGCCCCCGTTTGAACCGCTGTTTATAACATAGAAATTGGTCAGATTGTTGCTGCTGTGGGTGTAGGCAAGCTGCATTTCGCCAGTTTGCGCCACCGATTTCATGCGACTATTGGTGCGCACAAATCGCTGTGCTCCTGCAATAGCCTCTTCAACGCTTAGTTGTCGTGCCGATGTTGAAAACCAAGCTCCAAGCAATAATGTTAGGATAAATAACTTTTTCATCAATTGTTAAGTAAATTAATAGTTTAAGTGTTGTTTTACGCAAATAATGCATTTTTTTCTCGTTTGGCATAGGCAATACAAAACGGTTGATGTAGTCAATTCGCTATATGTGATTGCACATTTTGTCAAACTACTTCAAAAGTAATAACATTATGCCATAAAATAATGTTGTGAAACACCATCAGAGCTGCGTTTTAATATCTTTTAACGCATTTTGTTTAAATTGAAAACAAGCACCTTTCTGCGGCAAAAGCGCCATAGCAGCACAAAAGCCCTGCGGGCGCAGTGCTCGCAAGGCTTTGAAATGTGTTTGTGAGGTTATATACCCTCGCAGGAGGGGGTAACTCTCAGCGTTTTATCACTTGTGGAGTGCCTCGGGTTACGAAACGCACGCTCACCTCTGGGTCGCTGTCATCGTCGCGGTTGCACGAGAATGCCACGTGCGACTCACCCTCGGCAATCAGTGCTTTGCCTTGGGGTTTCACTTGGCTCAGCAGATTGAAGTTCTTGTCGGTGATTTGTGCTGTGCCGTCTTGTTCAAGAATCAGGTATTGACCTGACTCAATGGTACATTCAAACGATATTGCGCCATCGTCGGTGGCAAAGCGCGGGTTTGAAATGGCGCCGTCGCCTTCAACTCTCAGATAGAGTGCATAAGCTCCTTTGTGGGCTTTCACGCTCCAGTCGGCACCGCCGGGTTGTCCCGGTTGCAACTCGCCAAGCGAGCAGTGGAATGGCTTGGTGATGATTACGGGATAGAGGTTGAATGTGTTGTCGTCAATCTTTTCAAGATGCCATTCGGTGGCAGGGTCTTTGAGCTGTTGCATCTGCTCAGGGGTGAAGCGATTTTCTTCGCGTAGCAAGTCCCAGTTTTTGATGGCTGTGAGCAGTTGGTCAATGCGTCCGTGCTTTTGCAGCGTTTTCACGTTTATGGTCATGCCATATCCGGCATCAAAGCCTGCTGCCTCGGCAAGCGCCCATTCAAGGTCCTCGAGCGTGGTGCACTCAAACTTGCGGTCGGCAAGGCGAATGAGGAACCATCCCAGCATGCGCGGAAACAGGTTTCGCTTGAAAAACTCCTGGTTTTTGATGCGGTTTTCAACCTGTCCCGCTCTCATGGCTTCGCCCCAAGGCTCACCCCAGTTCATGCGGGTGTTGAAGTGCCATGAATAGTGATGAAAATTGCTTGCATCGTTGAGCACATTGTGATTGAGTGCACGTGCAAAGGTGTCAACAAAGCGCATTGGCGCGTAGATGTCTTGACCGGTGTAGCAGCAGCCTTCAAGGCCGTCGAACGAGATTTGTTTCAGTCCGGTTTTGTTGAATTTCTCGGCAAGGCGCGTTGCAAACTCGTCTTGCAACTTGAGGTCGGGGAACAAGGTTTTGTAGGGGTAATCCCACAGTTTATAGAGTTTCGACTTTTGCGAGTGGGCTGCTGCGGTGGTGCCAAAAGCACCGCGTTTGCATTTTTCAAGCACCATATTGTCACCTTGTTCCACCACGTTGCCAAAGGTGATTAGCTCCTTGTCAATCATCATGGCGTTGAGGGTCATGGGCACGCTGAAAAGGTGAGATTTCTTTATGCTTATGGTGGTTTGCTCACTGTCGATGTCGCTGTTCAGCACCAGTTCGCCCTGCTTCAGCAGATGTTCTGATGGCACCGGAGTGACATAGGCATCGTTGGTGGTGGTGAAGTTGGTGAGTGTGTGCACACCCACGGCAATGCCGTGCTGAGCGGCTTTGTCAACCAGCGCTTTCACGCCCTCGTCGCCGTTGCTCACAAACCCTTTGTCCCAGTTGAAATGACCCCAGTCTTCAAATGGGCCGGAGTGGTAGATGTATTTAAACCCTGCTATGTCTGATTTCTCGAGAACAAAATCAATGTCTTTTTCCGAGAAGTTTGAAATCAGATAAGAGCGCATGGCGCTGCGAGCCGTTTTACCCCATTCGCCGTCGAACATGGGGTGAGGCAGCCCTTGTTCAACCTCCAGTTTGCCAATGTGAGCCAAAGCATCGGCAGCCATGCTGCCAAACACAGCCAGCTTAGCGCCTTTTATCAGGGCATCATTGCCCTCCACGGGCAGCACCAGTGCATCGTGCAGCTGGTTCACTTGCCTTAATTCGCGGCGAGTGCGGTTGCGGCAGTTGAAGTGAAACACAGCGCCGTCGGCAACGTCAACCGCCGCTAACTGATGGCTTGGCACAACGCCCACCGAGAGCTGCGCATTGCGGCCCAGGCAGTTGTAGGTGGTGTTATACGGCTCAACGTATTCGGCAGGCAGACCCGACACCGTTTTGATGTTGAGTGCCTGGAATCCAAGTGCAACATCGTTGCCTTGAGCCACACCCACCACGTCGCCCACCACATCGTGGATGTTGACCTTAACAGGGCCAAACACCACGGCATCGTAGGCCGAGGGCACATTGGTGATTTCAAAGGTGACGCAAAGGGGCGTGACGCCACATTGCAAGGTGATGCGTTGCTTATCGCTCATGGTGAGCTCAAGCGCGTTGCCGGTAGCGCGCATCGTGGCAGGCGTAATCACCTTACCGCCGGCGCAAGCAGTGATAAGGGCATAGTCAGAGCCGCTCAACAGCTCTTTGCCATTGACTTTGATTGAGTTATAATATCCTTTTTCTGAAATGTTTAGTTCCAAAAGCCCCGATTTGAAAACCTTGCTTTGGGCAACGGCGGCAAAACACATCACACAACATAGAAACAGCCCCAATTGGCGTTTCGCAAAACACATTATTTTCATGAGTTAAGTATAAAATAGGTTTATTTACGGGCAAAGTTATACACATTATCACACATTACAAAAAATATTTGCAAAATCATTTTCATGAAATGTGATGGGCTTGATGCCAAGTGCGTGCCGCATGCCAATGAAAAAAGCATATCCATTAACCTGTTGAGGATTAATGAATATGCTCAGCAAATATTTTATTTATATCACTCGGTTAAGAGTGGCGCGGTTCATTGCTTGGCGCGGCGCAACATATAGAGTGCAAATGCCCACACAATGAGGAATGTGGCAAGTGGCACCACAAATGCCAAAGTGATTGACAATGCGTCGGCAACGTAGCCCAGAGCCAACGGACCGATGGCACCGCCCACCACGCTCATCATCAAGATTGAAGAAGCTTTCTCGGTGTCGGCACCCAAGCCGCGTATCGAGAGGGCAAAGATGGTGGGGAACATGAGGCTTTCAAACAGATAGGTGAGCACAAGCGCCAGCTTCGACACTATGCCGAGTGGTGCTATCACCGCCAACATCATCAGCACGGTGCCGCAAGCGCAAATGAAGAACACTTTCTCGGTGGCTACGCGGGTCATGATGAAGCTGCTTAAGAATCGGCCTAACATAAACAACATCAATCCGCCAAACGAAAGCGCCCAAGTGGCTTGCGACGGAGTGAGGAAGTCGTCGTCGGTCATATAATTAATAAAGAATGTGTTGATTGAGATTTCTGAGATTTCGTAGCTCAGGAGTGCCACAAAGCCAAAGATGAACGTGAAGCCAAGGCCTTTTTTCACCTTGCTGCCCACCTCTGACGGGGTGCTTTGCTGTTCAAGAATCACCTCAGGCAGTTTCACGCGCGAGAACACTATAGCCACCAGCACCACAAACACCGCAATGGTGCAATAGGGCACTGCAATGTTGATGTCGTCGCCGCTTCTGGTTGAGCCGTCGCTGAAGAAATATAAGCCGCTGAGCAATGCGCCAAACATGCATCCAAGGCCGTTGAAGGTTTGCGACATATTGATGCGGCTCGATGAGGTGCGGCTGTCGCCCAGCAGGGTCACATAGGGGTTGGCTGCCGTTTCAAGCAGGCACAAGCCCAATCCGAGCACAAACAGCGGTGCCAGCAACGCCAGCAGTTGGCTCAATGTTGCCATAGGGATAAACAAGAATGCACCCACGGCAAACAGCAACAGGCCGGCAATCACGCCGCGGCGTGTGCCATAGCGCCGTATTAATATTCCCGCAGGTATAGCCCCGAGAAAATATGCCATATACACGCTGCATTGTATCAGCGCCGATTCGCCGTAACCGGCTGAAAACTGCATTTGCACATGCTTGTTGAGCACATCAAGAATGGCTCTTGCCCCGCCCCAGATGAAAAACAGCGAGGTGATGAGTATAAACGGCACCACATATTGCCGTGCCACCATTGGCACTCTTGTGCCTTGACTCTTTTGCATTTCTGTCATGGTTTTTTGTGTTATTATTTATGCAAATGTAGCAAACTTAATCTTTTCCACCAAATATTTCAACATTTCACTCTATGCAGCATTAAATGGCGAAATTTCGCTAAAATGTTTGATTATGTTTGATAATTTCACTTTGTTCATTAAATTTGCAATAGGGAAAAACAAAAAACAGTATGAATTATGGAAGGTATGAATGTAATTTATAATTTTGATGAGTTTTTGAATAGTTGGATTTACACTCCCAAACATCAGTTAACCGATAAACAGGTTTCTAATGGTATCAGTGGTTATTTTTGGGGACAATTATTTTCAAACATTATCTGCGGATATATTTCTCGAAAAGGTGCTAAAACAGATTCCGAGAAACGCTGCGAGTTTCAAGAAGAGATTAATAAACTAAACCAGAATTGGCAGAATGAACGTACCAATCTTGAGATTGAGGCGATGCGTTGTCTTGCCCAAGATGGCATTAAGCATCATCAGGAATATAGCACAGCTCTGCACAAATCAGAAGCATGGCGCACTGAGTTTGATGATTACTGCGCTGCCGGGTGGGGCTTCCGCCCGTCGGTTTCAGCCGTTTTGCAGTCGCATTTGCGCCCTGATTGCAATGAGTTGGGCACTTTTCAGATGAACATCATGATTGCTCAAACCGTTGTGCTCTCGCAAATTTGCAAAAGCTCAGCCACAAACTATTTGGCATTTTGCCAAGATATGAAGATGATGCTGATGCCAGCATGCAACGGCTTCAGCGGTAAGTGGATAAATGCCTGGAACCGTACCTCGTCAAACGGATTAGTTGATGCCTTGAAGCTTCACTATCTGCTTCAGGGGCAGCCCACAGTGATACTGTTTGTTGATAAAGACAACCTCGGAAATCTCACTTGTGAATGTGCCATTTGGCACTTCATTGTTGGCAAGAGCGATTTTCTCACCAAACGTCTGTGTAGCTTCCCAATTGGCGATGCTCCGCTTGAGGGTGCCAAACAAATGCTACTGGCATGTGCAGCTTATGTGCACGATTGTCATGTGGCTTGCTTTGGCAATGGTGAGAAGAAGGCTTTGCCTGCTATCGACAATGCTATCACCATCCCGGAGTTGAAGGCGCACCTTGTTGATTTTAGCGACGATGTTCAGAATCTTTTAGGTGGTAAGTGAGCCGAGTAAATCACCTTGCCACGTTTCATCACATTTCTTTAATATTCACACAATCATAAATAATATAGGAGGAAAAAGTATGGATTTTATTACAATAGGTTGCGCAATTTTAATGTTAACTGTTCAAGTATGCAATGCATGTGCGGCAAGAAAAAATGCCCTCAAGCTTCAGGAACTTCAGCATAATGCCGAACGTAATTTGGCTAAAGGAAACATTGCTGCAGCTCGCAGAAACATGATGTTGTTGATGGAAGAACGCGCCAAACTCAGCGAGTTGAGCAGTCAGGCTATGATGAGTCAGCTTAGAGCAGACCATCTGATGGCGGTGAGAATGATAGCTGACCGCTATTCTCGCAAAAACTGGCCTTTGCTTGTGCCACCATTGGTGATGCGCAACGATGTGCGCTTTTTTCTCGACACAAATCTGCCCGTTAGCTTTGAGCAATATGAGCCTGTGAATGTGCTGTTTGCTCCCTCATGCTGCTTGGCTTTTTCTGAGCAGGTGCAGCCTGCGATTGCCGCAAAGTTGCAAATGTATTTTGAGCGATATTGGGGCTATGGCTCGGCTCATCAAATAATGTTTTACAACAATTGTTGGGTTGGTGCCAAGGTTGGCGACGAGACCACGGTGCGTGACATTGAGGCACTCACCGGCACCACTCCATCTATTGTGATTACTCCGCAGGTCAACGACGGCAAACTCTTTCTTTCGCTGTCGCACTGGCACTTGGCCACAACCAACGTTGAGGCTTCTCAACACAGCTGCTTTGAGCAGATGATTACTTTGCCAATTGATGGCGTGAACTTCTCAACAGATAACTATGCCGAGAGCGATGTTGAGCTTATTGCCAATGAGGCATCGCAAGCCATAGCCTGCTTATGCGGCATGTATGTTGACATTTATGCTTGGAGCCGCTATCACACTGCTCCGCTTTTGCCCGGCTTGCTTGCCCGCAATGCTTTTGATTGGGGCAATAAGCAATTGGCTGAGACCAACAAAGCCTATGTGGAATTGCTGAAATCGTCGGTTGCTTCAGGTGTTGCTGTGCTTGGAATCCACGATAAGGCGATAGCCGATTTTTGCGTAGCTGTTGATAAACCATTTGGCACCAAGCATTGCTTGCGCTCGTTGCCCATCTTTGGCTCTAAACTTGGCAAAAAGTTTTTTGCTCCGCTTTTGCCATCAACCCAGGCTTGCATCATAGAGCTGCTTAAGCAGCACAACAATCATTATTGCATTGACCGTAAGGTGATAAACCAGCTTCATGCCGACTATGCCATCAACTTGCTGGTGTTGGCTGCCTACGAGCTGATTGACGCCAGCCCCAATCAGTTACCTTTCACAAATAATGATATCTACGAGGAGAAAGAGGAGTTCTTTTTGTTTGACAAGGCCGATTTGCGCAATCAATTGTTTGGTATGGCAAAGGAGGCCATAAACAGCGTTTTCACCGACATTCATTCAACCAACGCAAGCGATTGGCGCGCTTGGGCTCGCTCACGTCTTTGCTATCGCTTTAAGGAGCCTGAGATGAATTTGATAGCATCAATCATGACCGAATTTAAGCCGCGAGTGAAGACGTGGTTAAACTCACGTTGCGACATGGTTGTTGACCAATGCTATGCCAATATGAAGGAGCAACTCAGCAACATATTGCCAAATCATGATTCGGTGCTGCACAATGCGAAGAAGATTGTGAGAAACCGCTATGCCGAGAAAATTGTTGACATCAACACCGATGAATATATAAAGAATAATGCCGACAGGTTTACCTCGAGTAGAGAGATTTGGGCTGACCGAGTGGCTTACGAGCGCATCTACTATTCAGTGTTTGGTTCCGACCATTTGCGTGACACCTATTCAAAAGCGTCGATAGGCTCTTACAACCGCGAGTTGAGAGATGACTCCATATTGGCACTCTTAATCATGATGCGCAACTTTATGGGAAAGACGTTAGACATCAAGCAACATATTGTTGAGCCTATTGAGGATGATTATACTGGTGGGCATATTGAGTGGGGACGTGAGGGTGATTTGCCCGGTTGGCCTCGTGACGTATAAATGAAGACTTTAATACATTCAACGAATTGATTAATAACTAAATAATACAAGATAGTATGGATTTCACTACATTTAACAATGATTATACATGCCTTGACGGCATGCAGTATGACACAACAAACTCGCCGTTTGGCTCGTTGTGTGATTTTATGGAAAGTCCTTTCATGAGCCAATTCACTGATTTGGCACATGAATATAACCTCCCCGACGATGTGGTGGCACAAGCTGCCGCTGATGCTTATAACTTCTTCAATATGCCCGAATCGCCCATTTTTCGCGGTGCTGAGACCTGTGTGTGGCCGGGAAATCCGTTTGTGATGGACGATGACCGCCTTGATGTGAACGTTGACCAGCTCAAGGGCATGGGTGTGCATGACACCAAAACGCTCTCGTTGATTCTCACTCATGAGATTGTGCACCGTCTCACTCAGGATATGCTTGCCACCGGGCAACTCTCACCCTGGCAGGGTGAGGCGCTGAGCGATATGTGGATGGGTATTCGCGGTGCTATGCAAGGAATTGACGTACAACCAGCCATCGACTCGCTTAAAGGTGGGGTTGACTGCGAAACACATCCCGGCTTTGACCTGCGCGAAGAGTATATCAACAAGGGTTGTGAGCTATATGAGGAGATGAAAGCATCGGGCGAAGAAATCAACTATGAGAGCCTCATGGCAAAGGCAATACATGATGTTCGCAACAACGACGAGCTTAACCAGCGTGAGATTGAAGCCAACCGAGAAGCCTTATACAGCGGTGGTCATCGAGGACGTGCGGCTGCGTTCTCACCATCATACTCTAAAGGAGAGATTGATTCTCACATAAAAGAGGCTCAAAACAAGATTGACCATCTTAAGTCAGTGATACATGACCATACCCGGATAATGAAAGACCGTGCAGCACAAGGTTTGCCAATAGATTCTGAAAAGTACACAATTGGAAGTGCAAAGATAGACCTTGAAAATGCAAAAAAGGAGTTAGAAAAGTGGCAAAATACCAAGCCTGCAAAATAATGTTTATCTTTGTTGTCCGATAAAATTTTTGAGCGTGGTTGGTGATTAGGCGAGTGATGCAATACGCCCAAAAACACCAACCACGCCACCCGCGATGTCGGTCACATGTTGGGGCGTATGGCAATACGCCCGACGACCGCGGTGATGCCAATAAAAAATGTGATGCGTTGTTGTAGGGGCGTATAGCAATACGCCCGGCGACCGCAGCGATGCCAATAAATAATGTGATGCGTTGTTGTAGGGGCGTATCGCAATACGCCCGGTGACCGCGGCGATGCCAACAAAAAATGTGATGCGTTGTTGTAGGGGCGTATCGCAATACGCCCGGCGACCGCAGCGTGGTCATGATAAATACCAATGCGTGTATTTTGCATTACATCACATTAAACCCTGGCACATCGATTCCGGGCGTATCGCAATACGCCCGGCGACCGCGTCGATGCCAACAAATAATGCGATGCATTGTTGTAGGGGCGTATGGCAATACGCCCGACGACCGCGGTGATGCCAATAAATAATGTGATGCGTTGTTGTAGGGGCGTATCGCAATACGCCCGGCGACCGCGGCGATGCCAAAAAAATGTGTTGCGTTGATGTAGGGGCGTATAGCATACGCCCGGTGACAGCAGCGAGGCCCCGATAAATACCATCATTTTGGATTTCAACGAATTAACCCCACGGCACACCGATTCCGGGCGTATTGCTATACGCCCCTACAGGCTTCGCCTCGTTTTGGGGTTGGGGTTTTTGATGTGCGTATTCGACACGCCCAATATTTTGCTTTACAACACATTAAACTTGGCACACCGATTCCGGGCGTATAGCATACGCCCGGCGACCGCGGCGTGGTCAACAAATAATGTGATGTGTTGTTGTAGGGGCGTATAGCATACGCCCGGTGACAGCAGCGAGGCCCCGATAAATACCATCATTTTGGATTTCAACGAATTAACCCCACGGCACACCGATTCCGGGCGTATTGCTATACGCCCCTACAGGCTTCGCCTCGTTTTGGGGTTGGGGTTTTTGATGGTTGCCCCTACACACGGAGGGCATTAACCATAATCAAAAAAACGAACTCTACCTCCCTGTAATTAGCAACCGAGCCGGATGTTCGTTTGTCTGTCAGCGTTTATCTGACAGCAATGAAATGTTTATACGCTCAAAACCTAAACGCCTTGACTATATTGTGTGAATAAATCGCATGCCAGTGTATGGCAGCAAAACAAAGCAACGGGGGGAAGATGCTTTATTAGCATCCTCCCCCCGCGGGTTTATAGGGTTGTGTCTTGTTTAAGATTAGCCCTGAGTGGATGTATTATTCTTGTGTGCTATCCCACCATACAGGAATTGACCAAGTCAGTTTGTGGCGGTTCCAGCATGGTTGAGAGGTACCTGCTTCAACATATTCCATCAGGTCTTCAGCGCCAGGCACTTGATAACCGATTTCTTGCAGGTTGTTCACGTTGTAGTTATACTCGTGTGAGCATTGACGCCAGCGGCGCAGACCCTTGCCCATTGGGATGTAGTCATGTTGCAACTGAGTGTTGTTGACATATTCCCAAGGCAATTCCCAGTTGAGAACGCAACCTTCAGCATAGTCCATGCGGCGCATATCGTTGAATGTCTCAACCGACATTTGCATAGCAATACGCTTTTGGGTCATAATCTTAGCCAGGCTGAGGTCAGCAGCTGTGCCAATGGCATTTTCCAGATAGTTGTCTATATCAGCTTGTTCCATTGGAGTGAACGATGGGCAATCAGCAAGGTTGCGGTCTTCAGCAATCCATGAAGAGAGTCGTTCGTTCATCAATTCCATAGAAGCCTTGATACCTGCTTTGTATGCGGCAAATGCTTCTGATGTGTTGCCTTGGCGGAAGAGAACTTCAGCCTTGATGAAGCAAGCTTCGTGATATACGGCAAGGTAGGTAGGAGCGCTCACGCGGTTGTAGAACACACCTGATTGCTTTGAGCGGTCGTCGCTCTTGAGCTTGCGGTAGATGAGGTCAACGTTGGCAGCATAGCCCTTCGATGAGCTTGTGGTTTGGATGAAGATGGTGTCGCCTGTGCGAGTTTCGCTTGCGCAATACCAGCCACCCTTATCTGCGTTGTAAGAAGTGGTGTAAGGAGCAGAGTTGGTGCGGATAGAAGTGTGCATGTCAACACCAGCAGTGCGGCGCCAGTTGCCCACAATCTTGATTGGTTGGTCAGCTACGTAATCAGGAATTTTTGGTTCGCCACCAGCAAAGTAAGCCCATGGCAACATCTTGTCGGCACGTGGGTCTTCAATGCCCTTGCCGTCGAAGTTGGTGAGGTTGTCAACGAGCATCTTGGTGGTGTAGTAGTTTGAGTTCATACCCCAAACTGAATACAATGGCGAGTAGTCAACCGGTTCATCCCAACCAAGCACGTCGTGTGACTTAGAGTTCTCGTCGAGGTGGTTGATGATGGTGTTGTCAGAGTTGCTTTGTTGAGCCTTAGCCAAGCAGTCGAGAATGGTTGTAGGGTCATATTTGCCGTCCTTGTAGCTACCGTTGCCTTTCTTGGTAAGCTTGTTAATCCAACGAGCCTTCATCAGGTAGCACATCTTGAGCCAACGGCTCACGTCGCCTTGGTTCCAAGAGTCGCCGTAAACCAATCCCTTGGCATTAGGACCTTGTTCCTTTTGGAAGAGTTCAATAGCTTCGTCAATGAGGTCGAAGCAGCCCAAATAGATGGTGCGTCCGGTGTCATACTTAGGGATGGCGTTTTCGCCGATAGCATCGGTGAAAGGCATTTCGCCATAGAGGTCGGTCATAAGCATAAAGCCATAAGCTTTGAGGAAGCAAGCTGCGGCGGCATAGTGCCAAGCCTCGGCTGCCATAGCCTTTTCGTACATGCCCTCGATGTTAGGACCTGCACCAACAAAGAACCATTGATAAGGAGTAGTTACCCAAAGGATGGAAGGCATCCAAGCGGCAGCCAAACCATAGGTTGAGTACTGAGAGTTCATTGTGTAGTCGCCCATAGCCATGCATGTGCGGAAAGCAGCAAACTGGCAAGCGCTATTGGTATAGAACTGGCTGTGTGCCAGGTTTTGATAGTATTGGGCAGCACCATCGGTTGGGGTGTTGGGATTGGTGTTCACGTCGAGCCAATCGTTACACGACGCCATTGAGAGGGCGAGGGCTGTACCTAATAATATTTTGCTAAATATTTTCATATTCTTAGATATTTGCTTGGTGAATTAGAATGTTAAATTAACGCCGAAAGCGAAGCTTGCTGTTGCAGGCACGCCGCAGTAGTCAAAGCCAACTGATGACGAGCCGCCTGCGCCGGCACCTGATGCTGCTGCTTCTGGGTCACCATCATAGTTGGTGAAGAGGAGCAGGTTGGTGGCGGTAGCTGTGAGCGAAGCACGCTTAATCACCTTAGTCTTAGCCAAGAATGATTGAGGAACTGTGTAAGAAAGTGAGAGTGTGCGCAGGCGCAGGCTGTTCACTGTGGTGAGCCAGTTGGCTGTCTCATAGTTGTAAGCGCCTGTGTAGTAGTTCTTGATAATGTTGTAGCCAAGCATTTCCTTGCCGCCGAAGGTGTAAACCTTGTCAGGTTCCCAAGTGTTGGTCACTTCGGTATAAACAGGCTTGCCTTCAGCATCTTTGCCGGTTTGTTGAACACCAGAGATGGTGAGAGGCTCGTTGCGGAATTCGCCTGACCACTTGCTGGTACCAGCCATTGTCATAGCATACTTGGTGCCGTTGAATACGTCGCCGCCAATGCGGAATTCCCACAACATGTTGAGCGACCAGTTCTTCCAAGTGAAGGTGTTGTTCCATCCGCCAGTCATCTTGGCTTCGCGGTTACCCACTTGCACTGTTGCAGTGTTTTGGGTTGGCATGCCGTTAGAGTCGAGTATCACTTTACCGTCGGTGGTGCGAGCCCACTTGGTACCAGAGATTGCCATGAAGTTGCCGCCCGAGATTGAGCAAGCCTTAGCTCCGGCATATTGCACGTCGGTGAGGTACATAAATTCCATACCTTCTGGCAGACCGTCCATTGTACCGCGGTTACCTGCCATGTTAATACCGGTTTCCCAAGTGAAGTTCTTGGTTTGTACAGGAGTACCGCTGATGCTAAGTTCCATACCCTTGTTGTAAACGTTACCTGCGTTGATTGAGCAGAAGATGTAACCGGTTGATTGTGGGCCGCGTGGGCTCAGAATCTGGTTGTAAGAGTCGTTGGTGTAGTAAGCATAGTCGAGTTTCAAGCGGTTGTGCAAGAAGCGGAGTTCGATACCAATTTCAGTTGACTTGGTCATTTCAGGCTTCAAATATGGGTTACCGCGTTCCCAGCTGTTACCCAAACCTACGATGTTGCCCAGATAGGTGTGAACAGGCCAAAGGTTGGTGTTGGTTTCATAAGCGCCGGTGTCTTTACCTACCTTAGCCCATGATGCACGCACCTTACCATAGCTGAGAATACCTTCTTTCACAAAGTCGAGGTCTTGCATGAAGTTGGTGAATACAACAGCACCACTCACTGATGGATAGAAGTAGCTGCGGTTTTCAACTGGCAGAGTTGAAGTCCAGTCGTTACGTCCGGTCACTGTCAAGAACACGGTGCTCTTCCAGTCGGCGCGAAATTCGCCAAACACGCCCACAAGGCGTTTGCGGCTCATTGAGTGGCTGAATTGACGGTTAGTGTCGGGGGTGTTGTCGTAAGAGAAGAAGTCAGGCACTTGCAGGTCGTAGCTCATGAGGTAAGTGCTCTTAACCTTAGTGTCGTCGGTCGATGTGCCGACCATGAGGTTGAAGTCGAAGTCGCCAAAGCTCTTGTTGGCATTGAGCATGAAGTTGGTGCTCAAATACTTAAATTCACGAGAGTTGTCGCTGAGCATACCGTTTTGCCAAACTTGCTTAACCACGCCGCCTGCTGCGATGCGGTTTGAATAAGTGGCGGTGTATTTGTCAATACCCATGCGGTAAGATGCCCACAACCAGTCGGTGATGTCAGCGCGGACGCTGAAGCTACCGGTGAAGCGCTCGGTGTTGTCAGAAAGTTTGTTCTTGTTGATAATCCAATATGGGTTGTCACTTTCGTCCCATGGGTCGAGGCGGTCGCCAAAGAGGCGATAGCGAGTGCCGTCCTCGTTGAGGTAGTGGCGCATGTCGTCGCTTGGAGCCCAGTTGTAAACGCGTGCAAGTGCACCGTCACCGCTTGAGCCGTAAAGGCCGCCTGAGGTGAAGGTCTTGGCAGTGCGTGCTTCGCTGTAAGCAGCGTTGGCACCAAAGGTAAACATCTTATACTTTTGCTCGCCGTTGAAGCGGAAGGTGCTCTTCTTGTAACCTGTTTCAGGCACAATACCGTCTTGGTCGTAGAACGAGCCAGAGAGGAAGAAGTTGCCGGTCTTGCTACCGCCTGAGATGCTCAGGTTGGTATCAACGATGCCGCCATTCTGGAAGAAGTTGCCTGGGTTGTCATAAACAGGGTCGGTAGCCTTCATCTTTTCGCCCCAAGAGTTGTAAGCGAAGTCGTTGAATGAAGTGCCAATGTAAGCGCCTGTTGAAGCGTCATATTGGTCTTCCATGAAACCGCGCTTAAATTGAGTTTGTTGCTCAGGCATCTTGTTCACCCACGAAGAGATGTACTTGGCGTTGAGGTTAACCTCAATGGCACCCTCTTTACCTTTCTTAGTGGTGATGAGCACAACGCCGTTGGCAGCGCGAGAACCGTAAAGGGCCGATGCGGCAGGGCCTTTGAGGATTGACATGTTCTCAATATCCTCAGGGTTGATGTCCATCACGCGGTTTGAGGTGGTGGTGGCAGAGTTGGTTATACCGTCGAATGCCGAGTTACCAACCACTGAAGCAGAGTTGTCATAGATGATACCGTCAACCACAAAGAGCGGTTGGTTGTCGCGGCTTTCAGAGCCTGATGTACCACCACGCAGAATGATAGATGCACCTGAACCGGCAGCACCTGATGACTGAGTGATGTTAACGCCGGCAATCTTACCCGAGAGTGAGTTGATGGCGTTGGCGGTTTTGTTTTTCATAAGCTCTTCGGCGTTGAGGTCGTCAACGGCGTAGCCGAGTGACTTCTTGTCCTTCTTGATGCCGAGTGCGGTAACAACCACTTCGTCGAGGTTGGTTGAATCGCTGCTGAGCGATACGTTTACAGTAGAGGCGTTGCCCACTTTCACTTCTTTGGGTTGTTGGCCCACATAAGAGATGATGAGAGTGCTGCCTGGTGCTGCATTGATTGAATATCTGCCGTTAACGTCGGTAGATACGCCTCGTTTTGTGCCTTTAACCCGAACGGTGGCACCTATGAGAGGCTCACCACTGGCATCGGTGACGATGCCGGTTACAGTGCTTGATTGTGCATGGGCAGCAAAGCCTGTATTGCACTCGTTGCTGAGTGAATAGGGTGCGCCCATTGCCAAACATGCGGCTGCGAACATTGCTAATGCTTTTTTCATAAGCGTAACTTTTAATGGTTAATTGTAATTTTTATTTTTTTGGAACTCTATATATTTGCATTGTTCATTAGTTACGGCTGCAGCCACTCGCTGCAGTGTGTAATTGCTGAGCTAAATAACCATTCCGTGTGCTTCTTGCGGCAAGAAAACCACCGTTTATTTGCATCCACGTTTTTGTATTGCATCAACAAATGTATGAATTTTTTTTAGCATCACCAAATTTTTTATAATATGTGTGATTGCAGAAAAAAAACCACCGTTTAGTTGTATCCATCAACTTTCAAACGTGTTAAGAAACGTGAAACTGTGCCTCGGTCAACTCCCAAAACACGGGCAATGTGGCGCACCGACTTGCCTTTGCCATACAGAGTCAAAAGCAGTTCCCGGTCCTTATAAAGTTTGCACTTTGTTACTGATGTGCGCCTGCCGCGCGGACGGCCCAATGCTATGCCTTGCGCACGCCTGAGTGCCAGAGCCTCTTTGGTGCGCAGGCAAATGAGCTGACGCTCAATCTCAGCCGATAGCCCAAAGGCAAACGCCAGCACTTTGCTTTGAATGTCGTCGCCAAGGCGGTAGTTGTCTTTGATGGTCCACACCTTGCAACCTCTTGTCATGCAGATGTTTAGTATCTCCATCACCATAAATAAATTTCTTCCTAAGCGCGAAATCTCTGAGCAGATGATGGTGTCGTTGTGTCCCACCCTGTTGAGTAGCTGTCCCAAGCGGCGTTTGCCATACTCTTTGGCTCCGCTGATGGTTTCTTCAATCCAGCCGTCAATGTGATAATCGTTTTGTTTGCAGAATCTTACGATTTCAAAGCGCTGGTTTTCCACTGTCTGCTTGTCGCTACTTACTCTAATATATCCGTAAATCATAAAGTTAAGTTTGTATAAGTTAATAAATGTTGGGTTATGTTTTGTTTTTTGGTATTTCGGGTCAGAATTTTTGAAAAATCGTAAATATCACCAGTTGTTAAATTAACCATTATTGATGTATATTCACATTATTTCACTAAAAATATTATATCGTTTAGTTTGTTAATTAAAAAAAACAAAATAAATTTGTTGATGCTAAATTTTTCAAGTGGCTCAATCAATACGGTGGTTTTGTCGAGTCAGCGTAAGAGAATTAGCATTAACATAATGTATTAGAATTGATTTTATAACTACAAATAAAATAAATTAAAGAGTACAACTACAAAAAACTATTAACACTTAAACCTTGTCGCTTATGAAAAAAGCATTAGCAATGTTTGCAGCGTTATGCTTAGCAGTGGGTGCACCTTATTCCGGCGAAAACAGTTGGAACGAGGGATTTGTTGCTCATGCACAAGGCAATGCTGTAAGTGGTGTCGTTAAAGACTCCAAAGGTGAACCTCTGATTGGTGCTACAATTATGGTAAAGGGCACTACAAGAGGTGTATCTACCGACGTTAACGGTAGATTTACAGTACAAGCCGCTCCTAACAGTGTGCTTCAAGTCTCATTTGTGGGAATGAAGACAAAGTCTGTGAAGGTGTCTGGCCAAAAAAACATCGACGTTGTCCTTGAGGGCACGGGTGCCGAGCTTGATGACCTGGTGGTTGTGGGCTATGGCCAACAGAAGAAAATCAACTTGACCGGTGCTGTTTCGTCGGTTGACGTTGAGAAGACCCTTCAAGGCCGTCAGATTCCTGACGTTGGTCGCGGTCTGCAAGGTACCACTCCTGGCTTGAACGTGGTGTTGCCTAACGGTGAAATCGGTTCAGACCCAACAATCAAGATTCGTGGTCAGTTCGCCTCATTCCAAGGCTCAACCCAACCGCTCATCTTGATGGACAACGTGGAGATTCCTTCAATTCAGATTGTTAACCCCGACGACGTTGAGAGCATCTCAGTGCTCAAGGATGCCGCTGCTGCTTCAATCTACGGTTCAAAAGCTGCCTTCGGTGTAATCCTTATCACCACCAAGAAGGGTGCCAAGACCGAATCAGTGAACGTATCTTATTCAGCCAACTTTGCATGGCAAAACATCTCAAAGAAGATGGAGATGGGCGGTATTGACGCATTGCAATATCGCGTTGATGCCATGAAGCGTGTTGGCTCTACCCTCTACGGTGCATTCTGGTATGTCGATGAAGAATCGCTTGCTGCTGCTCGCCAATGGCAAGCAGACTACGGCGGCAAGATTGGCAAGAACGACCCATTTGTTTACGGCCGTGACTGGTATGTTAACGAAAAGGGATATAAGTTCTCAAAACGTATCTTCGACCCATACGACTACATGATTCGCGAATGGGCTCCATCAATGACCCACAACCTTTCGGTTAACGGTAGGTCGGGCAGGACTTCTTATAATATAGGTCTTGGCTACCTCGACCAATCAGGTCTTATTGCTCCGTCGAAGCACGATGATTTCCGTCGTTATAATGCTTCGGTTCGTTTGACCACCGAAATCAACAAGTATGTCACCGTTCATGCCGGTTTGACCTACTCAATGCGCAACAAGCGCTATGCTTATGCAACCAACTCAACCACCGCCGACCCTTGGTTGTATCTCTATCGTTGGGATACCACTTATCCAATGGGCTACGACGACCAAGGTCGTGACTTGCGTTCTCCTTACAACGAAATGAAGAACGCTAACACAGCCAACAAGCAAAACACTTACCTCTCGTTTAACGCTGGTTTGACTATCAACCTCACCAACGATTGGCACGTGAACGTTGACTACACCTATGCACAAGAAGACCAAGTCTGGAACAAGATTGGTACTAAGTTCACAATGTGCAACACTTGGGGCACTGCATTGCTTCGCACAAACGAAGACGGCACACAAATGTATGTCGACAAGAACACTGGTGTAGAGGTTTCATCGAGCGATGCAAACGCAATCCCTGCTTACGAACTGCAATATTTCCAATACACCTCTGACGGTGCTAACCCTGACCACATACGTCGTGAAGTGACCAACGCCAAGCGCCACACTTGGAACATCACCACCGACTATAACTGGCAAATCAACGAATCAAACAACTTGAAGGCGCTCCTCGGTGCTAACATCGTTGATTGGGAATCAGACAACAGCTGGTCACAAATCACCAACCTCACCGACATCGTTAACCCATCATGGGACAAGACCAACGGCACACAAACTGCAAGCGGTAACCTCTATTGGGAAGGACAAGTTGGTTTCTTTGGTCGTTTGAACTATAGTTTGATGGATAAATACCTCTTGGAAGCTAACCTCCGCTACGACGCATCGTCGAAGTTCCCAGAACACTTGCGTTGGCGTTGGTTCCCATCGTTCTCAGGAGGATGGCGCGTAAGCGAAGAAACATTCATGAACTGGGCTAAGCCAGCACTTCAAGCTGCTAAGATTCGTGCATCTTGGGGTAAGATTGGTGACCAATCAGTGGCAAGTTCACTCTATGTTCCAACCATGGCACAAGGTCAAATCAGCTGGTTGGCAGGCGGCAAGAAGCTTGTTTACGTTGGCACACCAGCCGCTGTTCTCGCCGACATCACTTGGCAAGACATCGTAACCACCGACTTTGGTATCGACCTCTCGTTCCTCGATGGCCGCGTAGCCCTCACTTACGACTGGTATCAACGTGACACCAAGAACATGATTGTTGGTATGGAAGGTGTTCCTGCAACATTCGGTTCTTCTGCACCTAAGGGCAACTTTGGTAACCTGCGCACTCGCGGTTGGGAAATTGCTCTTAACCTTAACCACCGCCTCAGCTGCGGCCTTGGCATGAACGCTACATTCACCATCAGCGATGCTAAGACTAAGATTACTGAATACGGTACTGGTCAAAGTGTTGACGGCTGGTATAACGGCAAGACCTACGGTGAAATCTGGGGTTACGAAGTTGACCGCCTCTATCAAAAGGATGACTTCGTTTATGACGGCGACGGCAACCTGGTTACCACTTGGGCATATCATGGCAAAGAAGTTGCTGAAGGCACTGCAGGCGCCAAGAAGGTTAATAAGCTGAAAGACCCTAACGGTGTTTATCAAGACAACTTCCAAGGTGGCAACTTTATGTTCGGTCCTGGTGACGTTAAGTATAAAGACCTCGACGGCAACGGCGATATCTACAACACCGCTTACCTCAAGGAATACAACGGTGCTCTCATTGGTCCTGACGATCCTAACTACAACAGCCCAGACGCCAAGTTGGTTGGTTCAAACACTGTTCGCGACCACGGTGACAAGAAAGTTATCGGTAACAGCACTCCACGCTACGAGTATGGTATCCGCTTAGGCTTAGACTATAAGGGATTCGACTTCTCAATCTTTGGTCAAGGTATTGGCAAGCGCACAATCTGGGGCGAAGGCTTCTTGGCTATTCCGGGCTTCAACTGCGGCGACGGTGCAATGCCACAAGCCATTGTTGGCAACTATTGGACTGAAGACAATCCTAACGCATTCTATCCTGCAGCATTCAATATGGGTGGCAGCAGCACAGGCTACAACTTGCAAGAATCTGACCGCTATGCCCTCAACATGTCGTACTTCCGCATCAAGAACGTCACTCTTGGCTACACCTTGCCAGTTGAACTCACTCGCAAGGCTTACATCAGCAAGTGCCGCATTTATGTTGCCGCAGAAAACTTGTTTACATTCGACAAGTTGCACGACCTGCCTATCGACCCAGAAGTTGTATCGGGTGTTTCAATGTGGAACTCAAGCAACTACAACAGCGGCCGTACAGGTGTAGGTACTCCTGCAATGAAGAACTACTCAGTTGGTATTCAGTTGAACTTCTAAAACTAATTTGAAAATGAAAAACAGATTATCATTAATATTGTTAAGCATAGCACTGTGCGTTGTGGCTGTTTCGTGCGACGACATTCTTGACCGTCCTGAAAAGAACTCCCCCAGCGATTCAACATTCTGGAAAACAGAAAGCGACCTCTCGCTCTATGCTAACGGCTTCTATGCCAACTATTTTATTGGTTACGGACAGGGATGGAGCGCAAGTTACTCTCCATTCCGCGGCTACGGCTTCAGCGACGATGTGGCTTCTACAGGTACTCAAGCCAACTTCACTTCAAGCCTTCCTTCTACGGTGTTCAGCACCTCAGAAACTGCCGTAGGCACTTATAGCACCGAATACACTTGCCCAAGCATGGTGTTCTCGTGGATTCGCAAGGCTAACATCATGATTGACCGCATCGAAACCAAGGCTAAGTCAAGTTTGTCAACTGAGGCTTACAACCACTGGCTGGCTGTTGCCAAGTTCTTCAAATGCTATTCTTATTGCCGCCTTGTTGAGCGTTTTGGCGATGTGCCTTACTTTGAAACTCAACCTGACGCATCAGATTTCGATGAACTCTACAAGGACCGCGACTCGCGAATCTTTGTTATGGACAAGGTTTATGACATGTCGAATGAAATTCTTGCCAACATGCGCACAAACGATGGCACCGACAAGCTCAACCGCTATGTTGCTGCTGCATTCATCTCGCGCTGGTTCCTCTTTGAAGGTACTTGGCAGAAATATCACGGTGGCGACCAAGCCGCAGCCAAGAAATATCTTCAAATGGCTCGCGACGCCGCTCAACTGGTGATGGATTCGGGCAACTATGCAATCGACAAATCAGTTCGCGACTTGTGGGGCTCACAAGACCTCAGCAGCAAGGAAGCACTCATGGTTCGCCACTTCCTCGATTCAGAGGCTATTCGTCACTGTGTGGCTTCTTATTCAAACAGTACCGAAAGTCAATCGGGCTTGAACCTCGCATTCTTGAAGTCGGTTATCCGTCAAGACGGTAAGCCTTACACCACTTCGTCACTTTGCGATGGCAACGACCCAAAATCGCTTTCACTCCCTGTAATGGGTAAGACTTGCGACCCACGCTTTGAAGCATCAATCAGCGACCTTCCTGTGCAATCATCTTCTACTCTTGTTTATCAATGCAAGTTCATTGACCGCGCAGCTTGGAACATGTCGAACTCTGAACGTGGTGTTCTAGCAATCTATCAGAGTGTAACCAACACCAACGATGCTCCGGTTATCCGCTATGCTGAAGTTCTGCTCAGCTGGATTGAGGCTAAGGCTGAATTGGCACTCCTTGGTGACATTGCTGTATCTCAAGATGACATCGACCGCTCAATCAACGTGCTTCGCGACCGTCCACTCGATGCAGTGGCAACTGAAAAGGGCTTGAAAAACACTGCTCACATGCAACTTAATGAAATCACTGCTGACTTCGACCCAGAACGCGATGCCGACGTTGACCCATTGGTATGGGAAATCCGCCGCGAACGCCGTCTTGAAATGGTATTCGAACACAGCCGTATCCTTGACCTTCGCCGCTGGCACAAACTCGACTACATGGACAACGTAGCGCATCCTGAAACAATGCGTGGTCCGTGGGTTGACTTTGCTAACGACACTTACAAAGGTCCGGGCAAGCCAACTGATGCCAATGGTCAACTTGCAATCAGCGCGTTGCTTAAGCCTGGTTCTACCCAAGTTCAAAAAGCCGATGGCACTATTGTGACTTACGATGGCACTAACGCTGAAGATATGGTTGGTTTCTACCTCCCAACTTCTGTTAAGCCTCGCAATGCGTTCTACGAAAGAAGCTATTTGAGCCCAATCGGAACTCAAGACATCAGTAACTACAATGTGAAGGGTTATACACTTACCCAAACCGCAGGTTGGTAATCCTTTTAGTTGCATAGATTACATTATTAATTAATACGGGTGCTTTTCCCTCCTTTGATGTGGGGGAGAAGCACCCCTTTTTTTGCCCGCATGCAGAGGCCCGTTGAGAGGGTGTGGCAGCGCGTTGGCTGAGTCGGCTTTACGGGCAGATTTTGGGGTTTGCCGCAGCTGCCACGCCACTGTGTAGTGGCGGTTTGCATACGCAAAATTCAAATAAATGACACTTTATAGGCTCTGCTTGCACAATTTTTTGTAATTTTGTGGCTTAAAGTGAATTAAAAACAGAAACAAACGTAATATTAATATGAGCATTTTTGACTTAAGCGAACAAGAAATCATCCGACGAAACAGTCTCACCGAGTTGCGCAATATGGGCATTGACCCCTATCCCGCAGCAGAATATAAGGTGAACGCTTACACCACCGAAATCAGAGAAAGCTTCAGCGACGATGCCGAGCCTCGCCAAGTGAGCATTGCCGGCCGCGTGATGGGCCGCCGCATCATGGGCAAGGCGTCGTTTATGGAATTGCAGGACAGCAAGGGCCGCATTCAAGTGTATGTTAACCGCGACGAATTGTGTCCCGACGAGAATAAAGACCTCTATAATGTGGTGTTCAAGAAGTTGCTCGACATTGGCGACTTTGTGGGCGTTGAGGGCTTTGTGTTCCGCACCCAAACCGGCGAGATTTCTGTCCACGCCAAGAGCCTCACTGTGCTCAGCAAGTCGTTGCGCCCGCTGCCCATCGTTAAGCAAAAGGACGGCGTGACCTACGATGCTTTTGAAGACCCTGAGTTGCGTTACCGCCAGCGCTACGTTGACCTGATTGTGAACGATGGCGTTAAAGACACCTTCCTGCAACGCGCCACTGTGATTCGCACCATTCGCCGCGTGCTCGACGAGGCAGGCTACACCGAGGTTGAGACACCAACCCTGCAAGCCATTGCCGGCGGTGCCAGCGCACGCCCATTCACCACTCACTTCAATGCGCTGAACATTGATATGTATATGCGCATTGCCACCGAGCTCTATCTAAAGCGCCTCATTGTGGGCGGCTTTGAAGGCGTGTATGAAATAGGCAAAAACTTCCGCAACGAGGGTATGGACCGCAACCACAATCCCGAATTTACTTGCATGGAGCTGTATGTTCAATATAAGGACTACAACTGGATGATGAGCTTCACCGAGAAACTGCTCGAGACCGTATGTATTGCCGTTAACGGCACCACTGAGCGCGAAATCGACGGCGAAATCATCAGCTTCAAGGCACCATATCGCCGTCTGCCTATCCTTGATGCCATCAAGGAAAAAACCGGCTACGACCTCAACGGCAAGAGCGAGGACGAGATACGTCAAGTGTGCCGCGAGTTGAAGATGGAAATCGACGAAACTATGGGCAAGGGCAAGCTCATCGACGAGATTTTTGGCGAGTTCTGCGAAGGCTCGTATAAGCAACCAACCTTCATCACCGACTATCCTGTGGAGATGAGTCCGCTCACCAAGATGCACCGCTCTAAGCCCGGCCTCACCGAGCGCTTTGAGCTGATGGTCAACGGCAAGGAGCTTGCCAACGCCTACTCAGAGCTTAACGACCCAATCGACCAGGAAGAACGCTTCAAGGAGCAGATGCGTCTTGCCGACAAGGGCGACGACGAGGCAATGATTATTGACCAAGACTTCTTGCGCGCTCTGCAATATGGCATGCCTCCAACATCGGGCATCGGCATTGGCATTGACCGTCTGGTGATGCTCATGACCGGTAAGACTTACATCCAAGAGGTGCTCTTCTTCCCGCAGATGCGCCCCGAAAAGGTGCCTGCTCGTGACCGCGTTGAGGCATTCACCGCTCTGGGTATGCCTGAGCAATGGGTTCCGGCCGTGCAATCGCTGGGTTATCTCACCGTGGCATCGTTGGCATCGCTCAGCGGCGAGAAGTTGCGTCAAATGCTCTTTGACCTCAATAAGAAATATAAGCTTAACTGGGAAATCCCGGCTTTGGACAACGTGAAGAGCTGGATTGAGCAAGCCGCTGCTCAAAATCAGCAATAATCACACACTATCCACACCGTCGCCACTCGCTCTCAGGCAGGGTTTTGATAAGCAACGCCTCTTGCCGGATTGCCGTGGGCATTTGCCCTCACAGCAAGAGGCCTTGTGATGCACCTGCTGAGAGATTGAGGTGGGGATATACACCACCATCGGTTGCTTGCCAAGGCAACTGATTGATAACAAACAAGTCAATATAAACATTTATTTTGTGCCACTATGGGTGTGGCGTAGCACAGAGCCGCATGCTGCTCATGAGATTACGCCAATAAACCGATAACAAAGGCAAATAGGCATTATTTGGCCGTGGCACAGCACACTATTATTTTAAGACCAACTATGACTAACAAGTTTCCCGGGCGAATTGCCGTGATGGGCGGAGGCAGCTGGGCTACCGCGCTTGCCAAACTCATGCTCAATGGCAATCAAGAGATAATATGGTATATGCGCCGCCCCGACCGCATAGAAGATTTCATGACCACAGGCCACAATCCGGTGTATCTGAGCGACGTGAAGTTCGATACTTCGCGCATCACCTTCTCATCTGACATCAACCTTGCGTGCCAAATGGCCGACACGCTGCTGCTTGCCGTGCCGTCGCCTTACTTCAAGAGCCACATGGCAAAAATCAGCATCGACATCAGCTCAAAATATGTGGTGAACGCCATCAAGGGCATCGTGCCTGATGAGAACATGCTCATCACGCAATATATGACTCACCGCTTTGGCGTGCCGCAAGAGCACCAGCTGGTGGTGAGCGGTCCGTGCCACGCCGAGGAAGTGGCGCTTGAGCGACTCAGCTACCTCACCGTTGGCTCAAACAACAGCGAGTATGCCGATGCATTTGCCAAGTTGCTGGTGAGCAAGCAGATGCGCACCGTCACCTCGGCCGATGTAGAAGGCATTGAATATGGTGGCGTGCTCAAAAACGTGTATGCCATTTGCGCCGGCATATTGCACGGCCTTAAGAACGGCGATAACTTCCTTGCCACCTTTGTTTCAAACGCCATACGCGAGATGCAACGCTTTGTTGACACCGTTTGTCCGCTTGCTGAGCGCAACATCTGCGATTCGGCTTATCTGGGCGACCTTATTGTCACCTGCTACTCGCGCTTCAGCCGCAACCACAACTTCGGCTCAATGATTGGTAAGGGCTACTCGGTGAAAGCCGCCATGATGGAGATGGAAATGGTGGCTGAGGGCTATTATGCCACCAAATGCATGCACCAAATCAACGAGGTGCATAAGGTGGAAATGCCCATCCTCGATGCCATGTACGGCATCCTCTATGAGGGCCGCTCTCCTCGCCAAGCCATCACTGAGATGGCAATGTGCCTGAAGTGACAACCTGCGCCACACAATGCCGTTGCCGCTGACAAAAAGCGAGCGTTTGGCAATTTGTTGACACCTTGCAATGATGTTTTTTTTGGTGATAGCATAAAAATTGTTATCTTTGCTGATGCGGCACACTTGATGCCTGTGTAACAATAAAGAACATCATATTGTGGCAAAAAACATAGTAGAAACTCCCTTGATGAAGCAGTACGTCGAGATGAAAGCTAAGCATCCCGACGCAGTGCTTCTTTTTCGTGTGGGTGACTTCTATGAAACATATAGCAGCGATGCGGTAACCGCGTCAGAGATTCTGGGCATCACGCTCACTCGCCGCGCCAACGGTGCAGCGCAAAGCGTTGAGATGGCGGGTTTTCCGCATCATGCCCTCGACACCTATCTGCCCAAGCTGGTGCGCGCCGGCAAGCGCGTGGCAATATGCGAGCAGCTTGAGGACCCCAAGCTCACCAAGAAACTGGTGAAGCGCGGCATCACCGAGTTGGTGACCCCGGGCGTGTCAATCAACGATAATGTGCTCAACCTGCGCGAGAACAACTTCCTGGCAGCGGTGCACTTTGGCAAAAAGGCATGCGGAGTGTCGTTTCTCGACATCAGCACGGGCGAATTTCTCACCGCCGAAGGCTCAACCGACTATGTTGAGAAGCTGCTTGGCAACTTCTCGCCTAAAGAGGTGCTTGTGCAACGCGGCAACAGAGAGCACTTCAACCAAACATTCTCAGCCAACTATCTCACCTTTGAGCTCGACGACTGGATGTTTACCGAGGAAACCGCCACCGACCGCCTGTTGCGACATTTTGAAACCAAAAACCTCAAAGGCTTTGGCGTGCACACCATGCACAATGCCATTGTGGCGTCGGGCGTGATATTGTGTTACCTCGACATCACTCAGCACACCCACATCAGCCACATCACCACACTGTCACGCATTGAGGCCGACCGCTATGTGCGCCTCGACAAGTTCACCATACGCAATCTTGAGCTTATTGACGCTATGGGCGAGGACGGCAAGAGCCTGCTGTCGGTGATTGACCGCACCCTATCGCCTATGGGCGCTCGCCTGCTGAGGCGTTGGGTGGTGTTTCCGCTCATCGACGTGCAGCAAATCAATCGCCGCCTTGACGTGGTGGAGCACCTTTTTAAAAATGTTCAGGGGCGCGAGCTGCTAAGGCAGCAGCTTGAAATCATTGGCGACCTTGAACGCCTCATCTCAAAGGTGGCTGTGGCACGCATCACTCCGCGTGAGCTGATGCAGCTGCGCACCGCACTCGCCGCACTTGAGCCTATCAAAGTGATGTGCGCCTACAGCGAAAACAAGGTGCTGCAAGGCATTGGCGACCAACTGAACCTGTGCCAACTCATACGCGACCGCATAGGACGTGAGATAAACCCCGACGCGCCAAACCAGATTAACCGCGGCAACTTCATAAATCCCGGCGTTGACAGCGAGCTCGATAAACTGCGCTACATAAGCCATTCAAGCAAAGACTATCTGATGCAGATGCAGCAGCAAGAAAGCGAACGCACCGGCATACCAAGTCTGAAAATCAGCTTTAACAACGTGTTTGGATACTACATTGAGGTGCGCAACACCCACAAGGACAAAGTGCCGCAAGACTGGATACGCAAGCAGACGCTGGTTAACGCCGAGCGATACATCACTCCGCAACTCAAAGAATATGAGGAGAAGATTCTGGGAGCCGAGGAGAAGATTGCCGTGATTGAAACGCGCCTGTTTAATGAGCTTGTGGCTGCCGTGGCTGATTATATCCCTGCCATTCAGCTCAACAGCAACCTTGTGGCACACCTCGACTGCCTGTGCTCGTTTACGCGCGTTGCCATTGAGAACCACTATAACCGCCCCGAGCTTAACGATTCGCTCGATATTGACATTGTGGAGGGCCGTCACCCTGTGATTGAGAAACAGCTGCCGCTGAGCGAGCGATATGTGAGCAACAGCGTGCATCTGGGCAACGACAATCAGCAGATAATCATGATTACCGGTCCAAACATGTCGGGTAAATCGGCGTTGCTGCGCCAAACGGCGCTCATTGTGCTCATGGCGCAGATTGGCAGTTTTGTGCCGGCGCAGAAGGCGCAGATTGGCATTGTTGACAAGATATTCACCCGCGTGGGCGCCAGCGATAACATCTCGCTGGGCGAATCGACCTTTATGGTTGAGATGACCGAGGCGGCAAGCATACTCAATAACATAAGTGAACGCAGCCTGGTGCTCTTTGACGAGCTTGGGCGCGGCACCAGCACCTACGACGGCATCTCAATAGCGTGGTCGATTGTGGAATATCTGCATGAGCACAACCGCTTTCACCCAAAAACGCTCTTTGCCACCCACTATCACGAGCTCAACGAGATGGAGAAGTCGCTTAAGCGCATTGCCAACTACAACGTGTCGGTGAAGGAGATTGGCGGCAAGGTGATTTTTGTGCGCAAGTTGGTGAAGGGCGGCAGCGAACACAGCTTTGGTATTCATGTAGCAAAGTTGGCGGGTATGCCGCAGGTCATCATAAAGCGCGCTGACCAAGTGCTGAAGCAGCTTGAGGCCGACCACGCCGGTGACAACTGCATTGAGCGCGTGAGCACCCAAACCGATGCCGGCGGTGGTGTGCAACTGTCGTTCTTTCAGCTCGATGACCCTGTGCTGAGCCAAGTGCGCGACGAGATTCTTAATGCCGACATCAACAACCTCACTCCCGTTGAGGCACTCAATAAGCTCAACGAGATAAAGAAGATACTCACCGGCAAAGGCTGACGCCAACGCCGGGGCAAGCGTTGCCTGTGATATGCGTTGGCAAGCCTGCACACAACATGCAACTTACACTGAATGATGCGAACAGCCGAATGCAAACGTCTTAGTGGCGAGTTACAACACAAGATTGATTATTTTTAATTACTTAACCGAAATATTGATATATGACAAGAACATTTATAGCAATCATCATGGCAGTGGCAGCAATGGCGTCGAGCGCCAAGACTGCAAACAATGAAGTGGAATATAGCAATTATTTTGCCAATAGCACACTGCGCATCGACTATCAGTTTATGGGCGATGCAAAGCAACAAGGTATTGTGCTCGACGCGCTGTCGTGCACCGACTTGTGGGCCGGACGCCGGCACAACCTCGACCAAATGCCGCTCAAAGGCAACGGTCAGCTTGAGATGCGTGACGCCGAAACCGGTAAGGTGATTTATCGCACCTCGTTCTCATCACTGTTTCTTGAATGGATAGCCACCGACGAGGCCAAGACCACACCGCGCTCGTTTGAGCACACCGTGCTGGTGCCCCTGCCGCTGCGCCCCGTTGACGTAACCACCACGCTCATCAATGCAAGCCTGCAAACCACAGCAACCTATTCTCACCGCATTGACCCTGCTGACATCCTCATTGAGCACAAGCATCGCCGCCCCGATTTGGATTATTGCTATGTGCACAAAGGCGGCAGCGTGGAGCGTGCCATCGACGTGGTGATATTGGGCGAAGGCTATGACCAAAGCGAGCGCGACTTGTTCTATGCCGATGCGCAAGCCACACGCGACGCGCTTTTCAGCCACGAGCCATTCAAAAGCCGCAGCAGCGAGTTTAACATTGTGGCTGTGTTCACCCCATCAGAGCAAAGCGGCATGAGCATTCCGCGCCTGGGCATTTGGCGTAACACAGCATTCGGTTCGCACTTCAGCACGTTCTATAGCGACCGCTACCTCACCACTTCGCGCGTGAAGAGCATACACGATGCCATCAGCGGTATTCTCTATGAGCACATCATCATCCTTGCCAACACCGACGAATATGGCGGCGGCGGCATTTATAACGACTACACCCTCACCACAGCACATAACCCCAATTTTGCTCCGGTGGTGGTGCACGAGTTCGGTCACAGCTTTGGCGGTCTTGCCGACGAATATCAATATGGCGACCCTGAAACCTATGACCTCAACGTGGAGCCTTGGGAACAAAACATCACCACGCTCAAAAACTTCAAGAGCAAGTGGCAGGATATGACCACCAAAGGCATTGCCATTCCTACCCCCGACGTTGACGCCAACAAAGGCCTCATTGGCGCTTTTGAAGGTGCCGGATATAACGAGAAAGGCATGTATCGCCCAACCGACAATTGCCGCATGCGTACCAATAAAGCGCCTGCGTTCTGCCCGGTTTGCCAGCGAGCACTCAATCGCATCATCGACTTCTACACCAAATAAAGCCAACCTGTCAGCACAGGCTTAGGCATTATTGCGAGTTGTGGAGCATACCTTAAAGTGTGCTCCACAACTCTTTATATGCTATGCCCAAATAGCCGGCTGAGGCACGGTTTTTGAGCCATTTAAGGCATGCTCCCCTAAATTTAGCGTTTTGTGTGCGGTGATTTCAAATGAATTTTGCTACATTTGTAGGTTAACTATCAAAAATACAGTGTAATGTTTAAGATTCGATAAATTGAGAATATGAAAAGATATTTTTACACCGCCATTATTGCGGCAACATTAAGCTGCATGGCTTGCATCACGGCAGTTGCCGGGGTGCCAAGCGGCTACTACAGCTCGCTCAACGGAAAATCGGGCATCGCACTCAAGAATGCCATTTACGAGGTGATTCGCCCTCACACCAAGCTCACTTACAGCAGTTTGTGGAACCACTTCCCATCGACCGACGTCTATCCCGAGCCTGTCAACGGCAAGTCGCTGGTGTGGGATATGTATTCTGATAACTACAATATTCAAAAGTATTATTACCCCAACGGCACCAGCGGACTTAACCGCGAGCACTCGTTCCCCAAGAGCTGGTGGGGCGGCGCCGAGGTTGAGGCTTACACTGATATCAACCACCTTTACCCATCTGACGGCACTGCCAACACCGCCAAGAGTAACTATCCACTTGGCGAGGTGCTCACCGCCAGTTTCAATAACGGCGTGTGCAAGGTTGGTTCGCCAAAAAGCGGCATGGGCGGCGGTTGCCAAAACGTGTTTGAGCCAGCCGACGAGTATAAAGGCGACTTTGCCCGCACCTATTTCTATATGGCAACATGCTATCAAGACTACACTTGGAAATACACTTATATGCTTTCAAACAGCAGCGACCTCACGCTGTCGTCGTGGGCATATACCATGTTGCTCGACTGGGCTCGCAAAGACCCTGTGAGCCAAAAGGAGATTGACCGCAACGAGGCTGTGTTTAAGGTGCAAAACAACCGCAATCCGTTTATCGATAATCCCGGGCTCGAAGAATATATCTGGGGCAATAAGATGGGCCAGGTGTATAACGGCGACAGCGAGGTGACCGGCGACCCTGAGTTGCTTTATCCTGTGCCGGGCAGCACCATCGACTTCGGCGAGATTGCTTTGGGCAAAACCGTGTCGATTGAGGTAGTTGTGAAAGCACAAAACCTCACCAATTCGCTCAAATTTAAGATTTACGGCACCAATTCCGACCAATGGAGCAATCTCACCGTCAACGAGATTACACAAAGTGTGGCATCAAAAGGCTTCTCGGTGAAACTCACCTATCAGCCAAACGCTTTGGGCACTCACGCTGCTCGTCTGCTCTTCTACGACGGCGGTCTGCCTGAAACCGGCGTTGGCGTGGCGCTCAGCGGCGAGTGCTTGCAGGCTCCAACGCTCAGCACCATCACTGCCACCGATGCCATCAACATCACTTCAGAAGGCTTCACCGCCACTTGGTATTTGCCCAATGAAACCATCGATTCGTATAACGTGAACCATTGTGTATATGACAATAACACTCTCATTGTTGATGAGACTGTGAATGTGACAAATGACGACCTTGACCCCGAAAGTGCTTACGGCGAATATTACTTCACCAACTCGCAAGAGGGACTCACCCACACCTACAAGGTGCAATCGGTGAGACTGGGTTGCACATCAGAGTGGAGCAACACCATCACCTTGACGCCGTCAGGCATCAGCAACGTGACCGTGGCTATGCCTATTGAAATCACCTCTTACGAGGGTGGTGTGCTGGTGCGTTGCAGCCAAAAGCACACTTCGTTTAAAGCCTATAATATGCAAGGGCGTTTGGTGGCAACGGTGCCAAGTGTTGACAATGGCGACTTTGTGGAATTGCCTGTGGGTGTTTACATCATCACCACCGACCAAAATCCGGTGCCGGTAAAGGCAACCGTGCGATAACCACTTTGCTCAACGGCTTGCAAAGATGTTCTCTCCACACTTTTCATTTTTGCAATGCCAAAAACAATCACTCATTTATCTCACGCTAACTCTCACAACAAGCTTATGCAATTCATCACGCAATGCACCCTCTCAAAAACCTTTAGTGCAGCCCTAACGGGCGTTGACGCCACGCTTGTGACCATAGAAACCACGTTGTCACAGGGCATTGGCATGTGCATAGTGGGGTTGCCCGATGCGGCTGTTAAAGAGAGTACGGAGCGCGTGAAATCGGCAATCAACCAAAGCGGAATAAGCTTTCCTAACACTGAGATTGTGGTGAACATGTCGCCTGCCGACGTTAGGAAAGAAGGCGCCGCCTACGACTTGCCCATTGCCATAGGCATACTTGCCGCCAACGAGAAGATTCCAGTTGACAATCTGCATCGCTACATGCTCATGGGCGAGCTTTCGCTCGACGGCTCGGTGCTGCCCGTGAAAGGCGTGTTGCCAATGGCTATTCTTGCCCGGCAGTTGCAGTTCGACGGCTTTATTGTGCCAAGCGCCAATGCCTCGCAAGCTGCCGTGGTCAACAATCTCAACGTGATTGCCGTTGACAGCTTGCAGCAAGTGATTGACTTCTTATGCGGAAAAATTGAGATAGAGCCTACTCGGGTGAACACTCGCGAGCTGTTTATCAACGCATCGTGCCAATATCCCCTCGATATGAAAGAGGTGCGCGGTCAGGAAAACGTGAAGCGAGCCTTTGAGGTGGCTTGCGCCGGCGGACACAATATCTTGCTCGTTGGCAGTCCCGGTTCGGGCAAAACCATGCTCGCCAAGCGATTGCCCACCATATTGCCGCCTCTCACTCTGCGTGAAGCCCTTGAAACCACAAAGATACACTCGGTGGCAGGAAAGCTAAAACGCGGCGACACGCTGCTCACCATGCGTCCTTTCCGCTCGCCCCATCACACCATCTCGCCGGTGGCTCTTGTGGGCGGCGGCACCAATCCCTCGCCCGGAGAGATAAGCTTGGCGCATAACGGTGTGCTCTATCTTGATGAGCTGCCTGAGTTTCCGCGAAGCGTGCTTGAGGTGATGAGACAGCCGCTTGAAGACCGCGTTATCACCATAAGCCGTGCTAAATACACGGTTGAATACCCCGCATCACTCATGCTTGTGGCAAGTATGAACCCATGCCCATGTGGCTACTATGGCCACCCATCGCGCCCTTGCACCTGCACACCTGCTCAGGTGCAGCGCTACATGAGCCGCATCAGCGGTCCGTTGCTCGACCGCATCGACTTGCAGATTGACGTGCAACCGGTGGAATTTGATGCCATGTCGTCGGGAGCCGACGGTGAACCGTCGGAGAAAATACGCGAGCGAGTGGTTAAGGCGCGTGAGATTCAAACGCAGCGCTTTGCCGATTGCCCCGACGTGCATTGCAATGCACAGATGACCCCTGCCATGATTAGGCAATACTGTGCCATCGACAAAACAGCCATGGCGCGCCTCAAAGAATCAATCACCAAGCTCAACATGAGCGCGCGAGCCTACGACCGCATCCTCAAAGTGGCACGCACCATCGCCGACCTCGCCGCATCGCCCGATATCCTCACCGAGCACATCGCCGAAGCCATCAGCTACCGCAACCTCGACCGCGGCGACTGGGCGTAAAAAAAGTGGCTATAAGCTTGCTTGTATTGCTTATGCCACATTCGTTATGGGGTGTATTTGTTGTGTTTCTGTATTGTTGAAGATAATTGTGTTTTTTGTGAAAACCTACATTTCCCAGCGGATGCCGAAGGCGAGGGAAAGCGTTTGGCTCCAGGGGAATGAGCTGTTGACGGCTTTTGAGACTATATAGAGGTCGCACGACGACAGTTCGTAATAGAGTGACACGGCGGAGTGTAGTTGCCGGTGATTGCTGGGTATTTTATATCGCAGGCGTTGCCCTAAATAGATGTTGGTGCGCACCTTGGTGGGGAAAACATAGTATTTTCGTGGGTATTTGTCGGGCAGGTCGCGCCAAAAGTCGTCGCCCGAGATGGTGTTGAAAAAGATGCCGGTGGTGAGCGGTTGCACTGCCCATCGTGAGCTTATGCGCCAAGTCCAGGGAATGTAGCGTTGTTTGAGTGTGAACGATGCTTTGGCTCCCGAGGAATGGTATTTGGGCACAATGCCAATGAGGAAGTCGGTTTCCCAATGGTTGTGGCGACCGTAGTGCCATCCCACACCGCCGCTTATGAGGCCTATGCTTCCGGCATATTGCAGGGTGAATTGGTTGGGCAGCAGTTTCATCCATCGCCGTTCAATGGCTTGCATGCGTTTCAGGTATTTTGGCAAGTTCTCAGGCGTCGTTGCCAAGTTGGTGCAGCTGTCAACCATTCCCAGTGAGTGAGCCATTTGGCGCACCACCGAGTCGGGGATGAAGACGGTGTTGATTGAGTCGATTTTCAGAGTGAAAACGGTGTCGGCGGCAGCTAAGTGCGTTGTGGAGTGGAGTGTTGATGCCTGTGCCGCAGTGTGTGCCATGGCAATGGCGCAGAGCAAATTAATAATTAACCACTTGATGTTCATAGCTTCCGTCGGTGTTGAGGGTGAATATTAAGTATTCCCGGCTTTTGGCGGCTCCACATTCATAGTAGAGAATGCCATCGCCAAAGAGGTCGTTGCTTTGTGTTTTGTGTCCGTGTCCGCAGAGGCAGAAAGCCAGCCCCGGGTATTTGTTTATTTCCCACTGAAAGAGGTGTGACACGTTGTTGTTGAATTGTTCAGATGTGGGTTGGGCATGCATTGCCACGATGGTGCGAGTGATGTCGTCGGGCAGGTTTTCGCGGTCGTTGCTGATGAAAGCAAAGTCGGGCACGTCGGTTGAATAGTCATATTCAAAGGCGTTTGAGTTGATGCACAGGAAGTGGGTGTTGCCTGCGTTGAAGGCAAAATTAGGGTCGCCGAAGACGTATCGGAAAGTGTCGGCACCAGTGCCCAAGCAGTCGTGATTGCCAAGCAGCACCACATAGGGCATCTTCAGGTCTTCAAGAATGTCGCGTTGCAGTGTGAACTCGCGCGTCACACCAAAGTCGCTGATGTCGCCGCAGTGAATCACAAAGTCAACGTCGGGTTGCGCATTGATGCTTTTCACTGCGTCTTTTGTTTCGTCGTACCATCGTTGGGTGTCGCTGATGAGCACAAAACGCAGTGCTGTGCGTCCGGTGCAAGCGGTTTCTATGCGCTCAATGTTGGTGGCGTTTATGTTGTGTTTGCCATCAACTCGGGTGTCGTAAGGATGATAGTCAATAAGGTCGCATGAATTGGTTATAGTGGTTGCGAATAAGGCTATCAATAAGGTTGTTAGAGTGTTAGTGGTTTTTTTCATGCTGCAAATTTAACAAGAATATTTGCATAGCACGTTGAGCAAAACAGGCCTTTATTTGTTCAAAATGGAATCAAATGTGTTTTATTATTCGCATAAAGGTGATGTTTGAGACAAACAGAGGGGCGTGCAACCATCATTGGCACGCCCCTCATGGGTCTTAAGTAAGCAGTTTTTGTTGAACAATCTTTTTTCCTTTTTAAAAACTATTGTTCAGCTGTTGAAAATGAGAAAAAACCTGTAATCTATGGTGTGTTTTCGTTTACTTTTTTACCACCTTTTGGGTGCGAACAAACTGCCCGTTTTGCATCTTCACCAGGTAGATGCCTGCTGCGAGATTTTCAACGGCTACCGGTGCGTTGATGTTGTCAACAAACTTCACGCATTGTCCGGCTGGAGTGAAGAACCAAGCTTTCTGAGCGCCTTCAAATGTGGCGAGGTTGCCGGCGAGTGCCACGCTCATAGTGCTGTTTTCTTCGCTGATTACGTTGTCGATAGCTGAAACGTCGCCGTCAACTTGGTCGGCTTCGCCGCCATCGCGAGCGTCGCGATAGGTGGCAGCCTTTTCGCGTGGAGTGTTTGAGCCGGTGATTTCAACCGGGAAGTCGATTGAGAAGCCCTTGGCGGTGCCGCCTGTTGGGCCAGGGTGTGGGAACCAAGCGTCAGAGGCCACAATGCGCAGGCGTGATGTGCCCACTGCTGCGTCTTGAGGCACGGTGATGGTTACCGAGATGCCCGGGTCAACTATTGCTGCGGTGCCCTTGTTGAGTTCTCCGCCTTCAAACACCAGTTCGTCGCTTGTGCCGTCGAAGTCGTAATTGATATCCCAGTCGATGTAGCCCTTGATGAAGCAATATTTGATGTTGTCGCTCAGGTCGGCACCTTTATAGAAGAATGTGAAGGTTTGACCTTGCGACACTTTGAGCACATGTTCCTTTTCAAACACATAGTTGGTGTTGGCTGGGTCGTCTTTGTCGCCCACCGGAGTGTTGCGGCTGTAGTCGAGGTCTTGGTCGGCACCGGTGGTGGTGATGCGTTCAAAGTAGCGTGTTTCAAGAGCTGTTTGATAGTTCTCAGAGCTTGTGTTGATGTAGGTTGGGTCGTAAACATCGCTTGATGCTGTTGGCAATTCGTCGATGTTCTCGTGGCGGTTGAGCTTCACCCAAACAACCGGTGAATAAGTGTTCATATCAACCGAAACCGAGCGCACGCCCACATAAGGGTCGGCATAGGTGCTGAGGTCGATGTTGCCGATGTAGGCATGCCATGTTGATGTGCGAGCCACTTCAAGGGCTTTGCCTTCGGCGCCGTTGCGCAGCAGCACTTCAAAGTGGTCAATGTCAACCTCGTCGTTATATACCATGCCGCGTTCTTTGTATTGAGCATTGTAGCCGGTGTCGTCAACGCTCCAGTTGAGCTTAACCGACATTGAGGTTTGGGTTTCTTCTTTGATTTCGGTGAGAACGCTTTCAGCCACAATAGGAGCAGGCTTCACGCTGCTGCGGTTGTCGGCAATCATGAGTTGTCCCACGAGCATCTTGTAGTTGCTGTTGCTGCCTTTCACGCGCAGGCCAATATACTCAATGTTATCGCCTTGCGACACACCGCTGAGGTCAACGGTCTTTGTTTGCCATGTTGCGCCGTCGAGGTCGCCCAGTGCATATTCTTGCCAGTTGTCGCTGCCTTCAAGGCGAACAATCAAAGAGAGGTCAGATGGGTTGATGCCGGCGATGCCGCTCTTGAGGGCAACGGTGGCCTTAACGTCGCCTGCCGATGCGTTGAGCTTGGTGCGATAGAGCACAACATCGGTTCCTGAGGCTGATTGCGAGCCGCTGATGCGAATCGACGAGCCGCCGATGTAGGCATCTTCATGGGTGAAGCGCACGTCGATGTTGGTGGCTGCCGATGCCATGTTGCCTGCTTGGGTCACGAGCCAGCGGTAAGTCGGCACATAGTCCTGTTGGCCCATGTTGTACCAGCTGCCGTGGGTCTTTTTGCCCTTATAGAAATAGATTTCACCGTTACCAAGCGAGAAGTTGGTGCAGAAAGGCAGTTTGCCCTGAATGGCTGAGCGTTCAGGAATCATTGAAGCCAAGCCGCCAAAGTTGGCGAGCTGAGTGTTCACCTTGCCCGGGCCGTCAACTTGGAACAGGTTGCCCGAAGCTGAGAGAGTTGGGCGATAGATGGGGTTGCGATAGCCGCCCGAGAAGCCTTTTTCAAGCAGTTGTTGATAGTTCTCTTGGGTGTTCATCACGGTGGTGCCCACGGTGTATTGGAAGAAGCGGCTCACAGCGTGTTCGCCCCAGAGGCAAAGGTTCATTTCTTTGCGTGCGTCGGTGTTCATCATTGGCCAATTGCGGTCAAAGGTCACAATCCACACTCCTTGATAAACGTCTTCGGCAGTGCCAATAGCGGCTTTTGCTGCTGCCAGAGAGCTTGATACGCCGTAGTAAGCAAAGTCGCCGTTGCTGTAGTTGAGCATCGGGTCGCAGATTTTGCCGTTCTCGGTGTCGCCAAGCAAGAATTGAGAGTTGTAGCTGCTGAGGCTTTGTTGCGAGGTGTAGATGCCAATGTGGAAGCTGTCGAAGCCAATCTCAGCGGCGCGCTTGTAGCAGGCGCGGTGGAAGGCGATGAGCTCGTCGTTCATATATCCGCTGTCCTCAATGTTGTAGTTCAAGCCGTCGTGGCCAAAGAACAAGCAAGCGTTGATGAGGGCATCGACGTATTTAAACGAGCCGTCGGTGTTCTTTTGGGTGATAAACTCGATGTAGGCCGATGAGGTTGTGCCCCACGACTCAAAAAATTCAATACCTGAATAGATGTGGGTGCCGTTTTTGTGGGCTGCGTCGCTCCAGCTGCCCGGAGCTTGTTGCTGTCCGTGGTTCCACGAACCAAAGATATGGGTGTAGTTCCACATTGAGAACACGTCGCTGTGGAACACGCTCGATGGATAGCCACCGGTGATTTTGCCTTGTCCTGATGGGATGTTCATCCACAGGCGGCGAGTTGGGAACACGTCTTTAACCACGTTTTTATCGGTTGACTGCTCAAGAATCTTAGCAGGGCGAACGTGAGAACGGGCAAATTCAAGGTCAAGGTAGATGCCTGCGGCCTCAAATTCGGCTTGTGTTGGGAACTGGCGGCCTTCGTTGGCAGCGTTGGCAAAGAGTTGCAGAACGCCGCGGTTGGCCCAAGGCTCAAAGTCGTAAACGACTGTTGATGCCGATGCGGGCGCTTCTTGGGCGGCGCAGGGAACCGCTGCTGCAAGTGCCAGCAGGGCTGAGCAAAGTAGGGTAAACTTTTTCATTTTAAATAATTGGTTTTAGAAAAATTGTGAATAAAAATTAGTTTGATTTTTTGTGAAAAGATTGGTTAGTTGGGGATTTGTTGTCAACAGTGTATTGTTGGCATATATTACGTTGCATTGATGGCGGGCAAAGGAATAATGGTGGCTGCGCACGCTTGCGCCACAAGGTGGCAGCCACACTCTGCCGATGATGTTTTTAATAAAATATAATTGTGTATTTAATTAAAAATTGGCTTTTCCTTCAACGTCCCACCAGATGCGGGTGCCTTGCATGTCGGGGCCTCCCAACGCCTCAATACCTGAGGTGTTGATGTCGTCGAGCCCAACCGTGGTGCCGCGTCCGGGCAGCGGAATACGTCGCACCAAGTCGCCATCGAGCAGCGAGCCGTCGCCGTAGTCGGCTGCGTTGAGCACCGGGAAGATTTTCGGATAGCCAGTGCGGCGCATCTCGGTCCATGCTTCGTTGCTGTAAGGGAACAGTGCCAGATATTTCTGGGTGATGATTTTCTCGAGTTTTGTTTCAAGGTTGTCGGCTTCGTTCCACTTCACGCCAATGGTGGTTACGCTCTCGTGGTTGTTGGCGTTGTCCATTGGGTCGATGTAGGTGTAAGGCTTGGCTTGCTCAAGAGTCATGTAATCATCAACATACTCGGCATATATTTGCCGCGAATCGTCGTAGCGGCCTTCAACCTGAGCGTTGCGTATTCCGCGCTCGTAGAATGCCTGTGCCGAGCCGCCCATGTTCCAGCCGCGCAGAGCGCCCTCGGCGCGCAAGAAGTCCATCTCAGAAACCTTGACGTAATAGAGCGGAGCATCCATGATATAGTCGGTGGCGAGCGACGAATAGGCGCATCTTGGATTCACGTCGGTGCTTTGACCGCTCATCATCACCAGTCCGGCGCGCAAGCCCACAATGCGGGTGTTGGCAGGCATCACCTCGCCGGTGCTCTCGTTGGTGATTGGTGCCAGGTTTTTGGTGAAGAAGTATTTGGCAAACGGGTGGTCGAGGCTCATGAGCAGACTCTCAAACGAGGCGTTCATGCGCGTGTCGCTCCACGAGTTGGCAATGGTGTGCAGCGGATGATAGAAGCAGCCGGTAATCCAGTTGAGCGCAATCTCTTGCTCGGTGCTCTCAACCACGCCGCTGGCAACGGCCTCCTCGGCCCATTTACGGGCTTTCTCGGGGATGGCTTTCACCGAGTGCATTGCCATGCGCAGCTTCAGTGAGTTGGCAAGTCGTTTCCAACTGTCGATGCTCTTATCCATGGTGATGGCGTCAACGGTGTTGAGCAGCGAGTTCACTTTGCTCTTATACCACTCGGGGCGCAGCTTAAAGTGGTCGAAGCATGCCACAATGGTGTCAACATTGTCAATGATGGTGGCATAGATGTCCATGCCTTTGTTAAACTCAAACGGGTTGGTCTCAACGTTGTTTTTGTGGTCAACGTAAGGGATTGCGCCGTATATGTCAACCATTTCCTGAGCTGAATAGTTATAGAGCAGCAAGCCAATGGCTTTGATTTCAGGAATAGAGTCGATATCGGGGTGGTTGAGCATATTCACCAAGTTGTTTTTCACTTCCAGAAACGAGCCGTAAGGGCCGTCGCAGAAGTCGTAGTTGTAGAAATAGGTGCTTGGCAGGCGTCCGCCAAAATTCTGGTCGGCGCACAGGTAGCCCGAGTAGTTATCAATGTGCAGGTTATAGACGTATTGATATTGATGCTCGCCGGGCATACCGCCGTTTTTGCCGCCGCGAATGTAGAAGCTGGCGGTGGGCACCTGACGGAAGAAGGTGTTGAGGCTTTTTTGTGCTGCGGCAAACCCTTCTTGGGTGATTTCTTTTGTATAGTTTATTTCGTCGGCCTTGCCATGAAACACTTCAGGCTCAACTTCCTCTTCGGCGCCGGTAAACTCGTCGGAAGGAGTGTCGAACTCCAAGCATGACACCATGAGCAGCGGCAATGCTGCAATAAGGGCTTTTAACGAATTGATTTTCATGTTTATAATGGTGTTGTGAAAAAATGAGATAATTGTGATTTTAGAATTCTAACTTGAGGTTAACACCCACTGAGCGGGTCGATGGCATGTTGAACACGTCGAATGCACCGAGTCCGTTCTTGGTTGAGAGCGAAATATCGGGGTCAACCGGAGCATCTTTGTAGATGAAGAACAGGTTGCGACCCACCACCGAGAGTTGCGCTTTGCTGATGAGTCCACCCAGCAGGTTGCGGAACGAGTAAGAGAGCGATAGTTCGGCAAGGCGGAAGTTGGTGGCGTTATAGACGTATTCTGATGCAAACACTTGTCCGCCCACGGTCTTATAGTATTCCTCAATGGGCACGGTTTGACCATCAACCACCATAGCCGGTTTAGTGGTGCCGTCGGGGGCAGTCCACATGAGCCCTTGTTGCTCGGCGGCGAGGCGTGCATCGCCGGTGCGCTTTGATACGCCAAAGTTATCAAGGTAAGCCTCTGTGATTGACATGGTTTTGCCGCCAATGCGTCCGTTGATGAGGAAATAGAGCGAGAGGTCTTTCCACGTCACGGTGTTGCTCCACCCCAGGTTGTATTTTGAGTTCATGTTGCCAAGGTAGATATATTGGTCGTTGCTGAGCTGAGGCACGCCTGCTTTGGTGAAGGCAATGGTGCCGTCGGCGTTGCGCTTGAAGTCGAGGGCATACATATCGCCGTAAGAGCCATCTTTCTCATAGCGCACCACCACGTGTCCGTTGGCAATTTTCTGCTCCATCTTGGCAGGGTTGCCGCGCTCGTCGGTGTAGGTTTTCACAATCTTGTTGGCGTTGAAGGCAAAGTTGATGCCTGAGCGCCAAGTGATGCTGCGGTTTGAATAGATGTCGTAGGTGAGAGTGGTTTCAATACCTTGGTTGCGAATCAAACCGGTGTTCACGGGCTTGGCTTTGCCGCCTGTGGTGGCGCTCACAAAGTAGCTGTTGGTGAGGTCGGTGTGATAGTAGGTGAAATCCCAGTTGAGGGCGTTGCGGAACATTGAGATGTCGAAACCAGCCTCGAACGACTTCGATTTCTCGGGGCGAGGATTGTCGAAGTATCCGTAGCCCGAGCCTGAGATTGCGCCTGTTGAGAGGTCGGTGGTGCCTTTTGCAAAGAACAGGTTGGGGATTGAGTTACCCACCTCAGAGTAAGAGGCGCGCAGCTTCAGGTGAGTGATAACGCTGGGCAGTTGGGCATATTTGTGCACCAGTGTGTTGGCGCCAATCGACCAATAGCCATAGTTGTCGGGGGTGCCGCGGTCAGTGAACTGACGGAATGCGCGATACCAGTCCTGGCGGTAGCTGCCTTCAAGATACACCATCTCTTTCCAACCCACCTGACCGGTGAAGAAAAGGCCCTTATCCCAGTTTGATTGTTTTGAATAGGTGGTTCCGTTGCCGTTCCAGCCGGCGTCGGGTTCAAAGAAATTGATGATGGTGGGTAGTTGGGTCATAGAGCCGGCGTTGTAGTAGGTTGCCGTGGTCCAAATCTTTTGGGTGTCGCCCTTCACGGTGTGCCCCGACCATCCGAGCGATGCCGACACGTCGTAGTCGCCAAAGGTCTTGTTGTAGCTTGCCATGGCATCTACATAAATGTCGTTGCTGCTGATGATGTCTTGCCCAAACACGCCGTAGTCCTCCATCGAAGCCACGTTCCAAGTGGTGGCGTAGCGGTTTGAGAATCCTTTAAATTTGGCGCGGTCCATGTTGAGGCGGCCTTGCAGCGAAAGTCCGTCGCAAAGGTCGTAGCGCGCCGAGATTGAGCCGTAGGCACGTTCCTCAACCGATTGACCACGGTTTTGGTTCACCAGCCAATAAGGGTTGTTATGTGAAGCGGTGAAATATGCCCATTGTTGCTTAGGTCCGGTGAGTTCCACCGTGCCGCTCACGCGGTTGCCGCCTTTGTCAAAGTAGGTGTGATTGTTCGAGGTCCATGTGCCCTCAGCCACATAGTTGTCACGGTAGTAGTCCATGTCAACGTTGCGTGATGCCAAGTAGAGGTCATAGAGAGGGTTGAGCACGGTGCCGCCGCCCGGGCGATTGCGGTTGCGTGCATAAACATAGTTTAGTGAAACGTCAATGTTGAGTTTGTTGTTAAAGAGCGAATAGCTTTGGCGCAGCGACAGGGTGTTGCGGTTGTAGGAGTTGTTGGGCACCATGCCGTTTGAGTGCGCGTTGGCATATGAGAAGTAGGTGCGCACTTTCTCAGTGCCGCCGCTCATGCTCACCGAGTTGTTCCATGTGACACCGGTGTTGAAGAAGTCGCTGATGTCGTCTTTGGCGTAGTTGCGCAGCTTGGCACGCGGGTAGGCAAGCTCTTCGGCACTCATCTCGGCAACCTTTTTGCCCCAGCTCTCGGGGGTGAGAGTGCCGGCAGCCAGATTCACCGCTGCGCCGTAGATGTTTTGAATCTCCGGCTTGGTAAGCGGTTTCTCAAAGGTCACGTTTGAGTTCACTGAGATGGTGATGCGGCCTTCTTTACCTTTCTTGGTGGTTATCATGAGCACACCGTTGGCTGCGGCGCTACCGTAGAGAGCAGCGGCGTTGGCGCCTTTGAGCACGTTGATGCTCTCAATGTCGTCGGGGTTGATGAGCGAGAGCGCATCGCCGCCTTCCGACGAACTTGAATAGGTGAGCGAGCTGCCGTCGTTCCAGCTCGATGCGGCATTGCCCACTTGGTTGGTCATGGGCACACCGTCAACCACAATGAGCGGGCTGTTGTTGCCCATCACTGATTTGTTGCCGCGGATGAGGATTTTTGATGTGCCACCGGCACCGCCGGCTGACTGGGTGATTGACACGCCCGACACTTTGCCTGAGAGGGCGTTCACAAAATTTGAGTCTTGCACCTTCATGAGGTCGTCGCTCTTGATTACTTGTGTGGCATAGGTGAGTGAGGCCTCTTTGCGCTGAATACCCATTGCGGTGACCACAATTTCTTGCAGTTGCTGAGAGCTAAGTTCCAGCTGCACGTCGATGGGTGTGCCGTCCCACACCACTTCCACAGGCTTGTAGCCTATGGCAGAGATTTTCAGTTTTGAGCCTTTGGCAACGTCGGTGATTGAGAAAATGCCGTCGAGGTCGGTGCCGCCGCCCTTGTTATTTGTCCCAACTACAAAGATGGTGGCGCCAATAAATGGCTCGCCCGTTTCGTCTTTCACAACGCCTGTGGCGGTTGTGGAGCTTGTTTTCACTTGTGGAGCTTCAGGTGTGGCTTGGGCTTTGAAGGGTACAGCTATTGCTGTGAAAGCTACACATGCCAACGCTATAAGTCCACTCACAGGGTGTAATGGTTTTAGCATATTGGTTCTTGGTGGTTAGTTGTTTTATTAGTTAAGTTATTGTTAATGTTACAAATTGTGTATTGCTGTAAAAGTGCCTTTACGCCCACGGGCGCAAGGGGTTTTTGTATATGGTGTGAAACGTGGCTTTAGATGGGTCGTTGTTGGTGTATTTTTTTGTGCTTATGTTGCTAAAATGTAACGTGAAATTTCCATTAATTGCCTTTCTTGCCCCATATACGCTGCAAATATAGGTATAAAGCATTGATATAAACAAATTTTTTTGCCTAATTTTTGAAACAAAATATAAATTTAAAAAATTTTCGCTTGGGGCTTCGCAGCTTTTTTGCGTGAAACGAAGTGTTTACAAAAGACGAATTGCGCAATTTTATTGCGGTGGGGATATTGTGAATTTTACACTATGTTAATCGGTTGACGGGCATAGCAATGTGACGGCGCGTTGATGTGGAATTTTTGGCAAACACAATGCAAATGGTGACAGAATTTACTCCCTGTGGGGCTGACAGTTTTTATCCTGATGGTGACAAATGGGCCAAGACGGGCGCAAATGCGGGCGGCGGTGGCATTTGGCTTGCAAATTGCAAGGTATGATAAGTGGAAACCAAAGAGCCCCGGCAACGGGAGTAAGCTCATGCGGAATCCACAACTAACAATAGAAATCAGGAGGTTTTGATTTATGTTACCTGTAGTAAGTAGAAATTGGTTCCCTACATTGTTCGACGATTTGTTCGATGACAACCGGTGGGTTGCAAAGATGGGTGTTTCAACACCTGCAATAAACATCAAAGAGGATGCCAAGAGCTATGTGATGGAGATTGCTGCTCCGGGCATCAAGAAAGAGTATTGCAGGGTTAACGTAAGTGCCGATGGCAATCTTGAGATAGCCATTGAGAACAAGCTTGAGCATAAGCACGATGGGCGCAAAGAGCACTATCTGCGCCGCGAGTTTGCTTACTCCAACATTCAGCAGCAGTATCAGTTGCCTGATGATGTTGAGCGCGACGGCATCTCGGCTTGCGTGGTTGACGGCGTGCTCAGGGTGACTTTGCCAAAGATGACGGTCGAGGCCGAGGAGAAGGCCGTGCGCCAGATAGCCATTGAATGAGGCCCACAACCTCTCATTAGCCGAGGCTCTGCCCTCAGGCAAAGTGAATTTTTTGATTAAATGGTAATTAGTTATTAGTGAAGCCGCGGCTGCAGAGCTTGATATAAGCCAAGCAGCCACGGTTTTTTTGTGCGCATGCCCGGCATGGTGTCTGCCAAAACGACCAGTTGTTGGTGGATTATGACATGCGATTGGGTGAACAAATGCCACTTGTTGTTGTTATCTTTGCAGAGCGGTTTGTGAGGGCTTTTTCAACCGCTCGGGATTTTAGTGTGGTTATATCCTAAATCTCAGTTAAACAAGCAATTACAATTAATTCTTATTTTTTATTAAGCAAATGAACAAAACAATTATCAAGATTATGACACTCACTACAATGGCATGGATTGGTGCCATGACCAATGCCGATGCCTGCACTGGCATCACGCTTCACTCGGCACAGGGCGAAACGGTGCCTGCTCGCACCATTGAATGGGCTGGCAACGACCTTGAGAGCAAATATGCGGTGGTGCCGCGCGGACATAAGCACCGCTCAATGGTGCCGGGCGGCGAGCTGAAAGGGCTCACCTTCACCGCACGTTATGGATATGTGGGCTTGGCTGTGCAGCAGCCCGAGTTTGTGGTTGAAGGGCTCAACGAGGCTGGTCTTTCGGCAGGGCTGTTTTACTTCCCCGGCTGTGGCGAATATGAGGCTTACACTCCGGCAAACGATTCTCAAACGGTGGTTGACCTGCAATTGGTTTCATGGATATTGAGCCAATTCTCAACCATCGACGACGTTAAGGCGGCAATCACCAAAATCCACATCACCAATATTGACCCCAGTGCCGGCACTGTGCATTGGCGCATCACCGAGCCGGGCGGCAAGCAGGTGGTGCTTGAGATTGTGGGCGGCAAGCTGCATTTCTATGATAGCCACATTGGCGTGCTCACCAACTCGCCGGGCTATGAATGGCATCTTGCCAACCTAAATAACTATGTGAACCTGCGCACTGGCAGGGCTGGCGACTTGCAGCTTGGCAACATCGACTTGCGCTCGTGGGGCGGCGGCAGCGGCATGCTGGGACTTCCCGGCGACATGACTCCGCCATCGCGCTTTGTGCGTGCCGCATTCTTCTCGCTCACAGCACCGGTGCAGCCCACGGCTCAAAAAGCGGTGACTCAGGCGTTTCACATACTGAACAATTTTGACATTCCCACCGGCATACAGTTTGCCGAGGGACAAGAGGTGCCCAACATACCCAGTGCCACACAGTGGACTGTGGCAAGCGACTTGACCAACCGACGCATCTATTATCGCACCATGCATAACAGCAACATACGTTGCTTTGACCTTGGCGGCATTGACTTTGGCAAGGTGAAATATCAGTGGGGCGCACTCGATGAGCAAAAGACTCAGCCCATTGAGATGATGCGCGTGAAGTGAAAGGGCTTGTGCCCACCCCCCCCGATTGAGGGCTGGCACAGCGCGTGAAAAGGAAAAAAGTAATTACCTATTTAAGATGATGCGGGAGGGTGCGCCATTGTGGGCGTGCCTTCCCGTTAGCTTTTTTGTGGCAAGCAGCAGGTGCCGCTCACGAGTTACGGGCAATGTATTGCGTTGGTGTCAAGCCCGAGTGGCGTTTAAAGAATTTTGTGAGTTGGGCTTGGTCAGAGAAATGAAATTCGTTTGCCACCTGTTGCACCGATTTGCCTGAGTATAAAAGTGTGCTGGCGATTTGCCCCGAGAGGGTGAAGCAAATCCAAGCGTAGGCGGTTCGCCCCGAGATGCTTTTCACAATGCGGTTGAGGTATTGCGGTGTTACGCACAGCTGTGAGGTGTAGTATTCCACGCAGCGGTGTTCTTTCACTTGCTCGGGGAGCATCTTGGTGAACTGTATGAATAGTTGCATGCGGCGGTTGCTGGGGCTTTTGCTTGACTGTTGCTGATTGCTGCCGGGCGATTGCATGAGCAGGTTTGAGAAATCGAGCAGCAGCATCCATATTGAGCACCCAATCATCTTGTGATGGAAGGCATGGTTGACGTTGGCAACCGATGTCCACACTTGTTGCATGCGTTGATGCAGCAGATGCGACGATGCAATTTGCAGTGGATACACCGGGTTGCGGCGCGCCTTGACCAGGAAAAACACCGGAATGGGCGGTTGGTTGCCAAGCAGATGGCTTATGAACTGGCTGGTGAAAATCAGCACGGTGGCTTTGGTGCCCGAGTCGGCATTCAGCGCCGCGAACTGTGAGCAATCAATGATTGTGGCAAACTGGTTGCTAATAATAGATGTTGTGCCCATGTTGGTTTGCACCGTAATGCTGCCTTTCCACACCCCGATGTGCACTATGAACTGGCGGTTGTCGTGTTGCAGGCTGTAAGGCATAAACGGAGTGTTGTCGTCGATGTTCCAAATCATCAGGCCGTCGCCATAGGAGAGGGCGTTGGGGAGCAGTTTTGCATATTCTTTGATAGTCATAGCGCTTATTAATGAAATTTGGTGAAATATTGCATGGTTATGCCTTGTTGAAGGGCGTGTTTGTTAAAAAAATGACTGCTCTTGCCGCCTCAGTCGTGCACGTTGGGAGAGAAGCTTGGGCAAGTGCACTGCAAATATAGCTATTTATGCACCTATTGCAAGGTGTTGGCGCGAAAAAAAGTATGATGACGTGATTTTGTGGTTTCAAAAATGGCAAATGTTGTTTCAGTGATGGTTTGGGGAGTGTTATTTTCGGTTAAATGGTTCAAAATCGACAAATTTTGTATCACTTGCAAAGATGCCACTTGCAAATAGTGCAGATAATTTTGCAGCAGAAAAATCCAAAACAACATTAATCCCGTAAGATGAAAACAACAAGTTTTAAACTGATGGCGTTGTCGGCAGCAGTGTTGCTGTTGGCATCGTCGTGCAATAAGCCTCAGGGCATGCAGATGAGCAATTCGCAATATGAGTTGCTTGAGGTTGACACGGTGAGCCGCACAGTGTGGCAAAGCTATTCGGCGTCGCTTGCCGGACGTCAGGACGTTGACGTTTATCCGCAAGTGTCGGGCACCATTGTTAAGGTGTGTGTGAGCGAGGGCGCAAAGGTTCAAAAATCGCAATTGCTGTTTGTGATTGACAGGGTGCCTTATGAGGCTGCTCTTGCCAAGGCCGAAGCCGATGCACAAAGTGCGCGTGCAGCAGTTGCCAATGCTGCCATTAATGTCGATAACAAGCGGCAATTATGCAGCCAAGGTATTGTGAGCGAGGTTGACCTGAAAACCGCCGAGAACGAGCTTAGCCAGCGCGAAGCGCAGCTGAGCCAAGCCAAGGCGTTGCTTGCCGATGCCCGCAACAATCTTGCCTATACCGAGGTGCGAAGCCCGGTTAGCGGCAGCGCCGGCATGATTAAGCACCGTGTGGGTGCGCTTGTGGGACCCACCATGACGTCGCCATTGGTGTCGGTGTCTGACAACAGCGAGATGTATGCCTATTTCTCGATGACCGAGAAACAGATGCTGAGCATCACGCGAGGCGGTGGCGACGTGTGCTCGTTGATGCCTAAAGTGCAGTTGCAGCTTGCCGACGGCAGCGATTATGGCATGGAAGGCAATGTTGATGCCGTGAGCGGAATCATTGACCGCAGCACCGGAGCATTGAGCATGAGAGCCGTGTTTCACAATCCTGACGGACTGTTGCGCAGTGGCGGACAGGCTGTGCTGCGTGTGCCCATCACGCGCCAAGGCTGCATTGTGGTGCCACAAGAGGCCACCTTTGAGTTGCAGGACAAAGTGATGGTGTATAAAGTGGTCGATGGTAAAACCAAGGCCGTGCAGATACAGGTGCTGGGCATAAGCGACGGCAAAGAATACATAGTGGAAAGCGGCCTTAGCGTTGGCGATGTGATTATTGCCAAGGGAGCAGGCTTGCTGCGTGAAGGCGTGACTGTTGACAACAAAACTGATAACAAATAAGAGCAGACAAACACAATGAAGATAAAACTGTTTATTGACAGGCCCATCCTCTCGGCGTGCATCTCGGCGCTGATACTGATGCTTGGCATCATAGGGCTAACACATTTGCCGGTGGAACAGTACCCTGATATTGCTCCTCCCACTGTTCAGGTGTCGGCAACCTACACGGGTGCCAGCGCCACCACGGTGCAGAATGCCGTGATTGTGCCTCTTGAAGAGGAAATCAACGGCGTGGAGAACATGTTGTATATGACCTCATCATCGACCAACACCGGCAGCGGTACAATAACGGTGTATTTCAAACAGGGCACCGACCCCGATATGGCTGCCATCAACGTGCAAAACCGCGTGACCAAGGCGCAGGGCACGTTGCCCTCTGAGGTGACCAAGATTGGCGTGACTGCGCAAAAGCGCCAAAACAGCCAATTGCAGCTCATGTCGCTCTATTGCACCAACGGCAACTACGATGAGAAGTTTCTTGCCAACTATCTGAAAATAAATGTTGTGCCGCGCATACAACGCATCTCGGGCGTTGGCGAGGTGATGGTGATGGGCAATGACTATGCCATGCGCATTTGGCTCAAGCCCGAGGCAATGGCGCAGTATGGGCTGGTGCCCGCCGACGTGATTGCCGTGCTGGGCGAGCAAAATGTGGAGTCGAGCACCGGTACACTGGGTCAGGATAGCGAGAACACTTTCCAATATACGCTCAAATACCGAGGCCGATATGAAACCGGCGAGGAGTTTGAGAATCTG
>JBJECY010000082.1:0-8242 GCA_051871515.1 Muribaculaceae bacterium
GTTGAGTTCTTCAAATTTATTCGCTAATTTTGCACTTGCAGGTAGAATCTGCGATGGCGATTGTTAATATAAATTTAGGTTATAAAATGTGTATTTCAAAAAAGTTTGGTTATCTTCGCAATGACAAATGCCTCACCGGCACGGCAGCCGCGGGCAGCATTGCTTTGAAAAGATATCTTAATGAGAAAAATTTAGTGAGGTAACAAAAACTGTAAAACGGAGTTATGGCATCAAAATTTAAAGAACGACTGTATGTAGAGGCCAAAGACTATATCATGATATTTATTGGTCTGCTATTATATTCATTTGGTTTTTGTGCGTTTATCTTGCCGCAAGATGTGGTGATAGGCGGCTACACGGGTATAGCGTCGCTGTTCTATTACACGCTGGGCATACCAGTTGGTCCGGTGATATTTGTGCTAAATGTGGCGTCGCTTGCCGTGGCATATAAGATTGTTGGGCGCAGGTTTGTGCTGCGCAGCATCATTGGCGCTTTTGGCATAAGTGTGATAATCTCGGTGATGCAGCCCTTGTTCCCTCACGCCATAGTGGCACCTGAGAATGCCATGATGAACGTGATTATTGGCGGTGTGCTGTGTGGCATGGGTCTTGGTCTGGCGTTTGTGCACAATGGCAGCACCGGAGGCACCGACATCATTGCCGCCATGGTGAATAAGCGCACCAATGTGTCGATAGGGCGCATGTTGCTTTATGCCGACGGTGTGATTATCTTCTCGAGTATGCTCATTTTCCATAGCATTGACAATGTGGTGTATGGCTTCTTGGAGTTGCTGTTTGCCACGTTTATGACCGACCAAATCATCAACACCAACCGTCAGGCAATGCAGTTTCTCATCATCTCAGATAAGTGGGAGGAGATTGCCAATGGCATTGTGAACGAAGCACACCGCGGTTGCACTGTGCTCTCGGGCACCGGATGGTTTACCAAAAACGATGTGAAGATGCTCATGGTGATGTGCCGCAAGATTGAGGGCGTGACGGTGATGAGGGTGGTGAAGTCGATTGACCCGTATGCCTTTATCACGCAAAGCAACGTGAATGGCGTTTACGGAGTGGGCTTCGACGCAATGAAAATCAGAATGAAGAATTTCCACCCAAACACCGACGAGCACCTTGTTGCCAAGGAATTTGGTGAAGACGAGTTTAAAAAAGAAGAAAAATGAACATTACATAAGTGATATTGAACAATCAATCACAATAAATTTGTTATAACTTTACACTCAATAATAATTTTAAATTAAAGTATATGAAGAAAACCATTTTAACGTTGATTGCTACTGTGGCATGTGTGATATCGGCTTCAGCACAGGGGTTGGGCTCTTTGGGTGCTAATTTCCTTTATGGTAGCAAGTTTGACCAGGTTGGTCTTGGCGTGAGCTACAAGGTCAATCTTACTGAAAATTTCCGCATTGCACCTGAGATGCAATATTTCTTTAGCAATAAGAATATGAAAACTTGGGATGCTAATGCCAATATTGAATATGTGAGCACTTTGTTCGACGATTTGAAGTTCTATCCGTTGGTGGGTTTCACTTATTCTCACTGGACTCAGGAGGTGAAAGTGGTTCATGTTGACAAGGCCGTGAACACCTGGGACCGTTTTGGCGTGAACATTGGCGGTGGCATTGAATATAATTTCACTGACGAGATTGCGCTTGTAGCCGAGCTTCGCGGTCAGCTGATAAAGTCTTACAGCCAATGCGTTTTGAGCATAGGTGTAAAATATAATTTCTAAACTTTAGGAGAAGATTACTTTCATCGAGTATATACAATCGTGTGTTTAATTGTATGCGGGGAATTGTGGCGAGGCGTTTGCCTTAATGCAATTCCTCGCTTTTTTGTGCGCTTTGCCCCATAAGCGGAGCAGGGAGAGGGGATGATTATTGTTGTTGCAGTGTTGTTGTATGGTGGCGGCGGTGCTTGCGTTTTATGTAAAGGGGCACCATGAGCTTGCGAAAAGAGTGCATTGCCCAAGTCTTTATCAGAATCAGAGCGACGATGGCACCGAAGGTGTTTGCCAACACATCGTAGATGTCGAAGCAGCGAAACTGCGAGAAGTGGCCTTGAAACACTTCCATTAGGAGTCCAAACACAATGCTTGTGCAAGTAAACGCCAATTCGCCGTTAATCTTGGTGTGATGAGGAAGACGAGATTTTGCATAGTCAAAAATCAGAGCCCAACACAATGCAAAGTACAAGATGAAATGAATGACCTTGTCAGCGCCATTAAACAGGTGAACCCGGCTGATGCTTAGAGGGTCGTCGGCAAGCGAAATGTAGGCGATGATGATTGCCACAATAATTGAAATCATCCAATTTGGCATTGCCTTGATTAAGTGAGCAAGATGATTCATAATAGGTGATTGGTTTTAATAGTCATATACGTACTCTATATTATTTTTCGACACAATCGGCTCTGTGGTGAAGAATAGCCTTTGGTCAGAACCGATGTTATCGTATTGCAAAGTTACATTTTTTTGTGAGATATCGTAGCAGACTACAATAGTAAATGTGCAAAAAAATGGTAAAAAATGCTGTATAATAGTGATTTTGTGGGTGTTTAGTGTGTATTTATTGTGTTTTCTGCCGGATGTGGTTGTAGTGATGAGGCTTGTTTTTCTTTCAAAATGCAACTAATAAGGGGTTATTTGATTATAATTTTAATCAAAAATTGTGTATAAGGTTTATTATTTGTAATTTTGCATAAAATATTAAGGTAAAAGAGATAATTGTAAAAAGATAAGACAAAGAGTTTATGGCAGAAAAGGCAAAATTTGCTACCAAAATAGGGTTGGTTGCAGCAACTGTTGGCTCGGCAATAGGTTTGGGAAACGTGTGGCGTTTTCCGGGCGAGACGCAAGCTAATGGCGGAGCTGCATTTCTTATTATATATTTAATATGTGTATTGGTGCTTGGCATCCCTGTGATGCTTGCCGAGTTTTCGCTTGGCAGGGCAGGCCAATCTGACTCGGTGGGCAATTTCAAGGCGCTCACGCCCAACAAGAAATGGTGGATTGCCGGAGTGATTGGGCTGCTTGCGTCTTATCTGATATTATCGTATTACATGGTGGTTGCCGGATGGACAATGGACTATCTGTGGGGCTCGCTCACCGGCGGCCTCTACGATGGCTATGACCAGGCACAAAAGGGTAGTGCCTTTTTCAGCGGCAAGATGGATGAGGTGATAACTTCGGTTGGCACGCCCATTTTCTGGACCATTATGACGCTTGCCATCAACCTTGTTGTGCTGCTTTTGGGCGTGCGCAAAGGCATTGAGAAGATATCGAATGTGTTGATGCCCATGCTGTTTGTCCTGCTGCTTATATTCTGCTTTAAGGCGCTGTCGCTGCCAAACTCGCTTGAAGGACTGGAGTTTTTCTTGAAGCCCGACTTTAGCAAAATCACTATTGACGTTGCACTCAATGCCCTTGGTCAGGCGTTTTTCTCGTTGAGCTTGGGTATGGGTATATTGGTGACTTACTCGGCATACTTTCCGCAAGAAACCCATTTGGCGCGAACCGCCATGCAGGTCTCGATGCTCGATTTTGTGGTTGCGTTTATGATGGGATTGATAATTTTCCCGGCATTGTGCAGCTTCAACATGAGCGGTGGCGACAATGTTGAGGGCACCACATTGGTGTTTGTGACCATGCCTGAGATATTTGCCAATATGTATGCCACCAGTTTGTGGTCGGTGTTGTTTTTCTTGCTGCTTGCAATAGCCGCCATCACATCTACCATCTCGCTTGGCGAGGTGGCAGTGGCGTTTATCAGCGACCGTTTTGGCGTGTCACGCCGTTGGGCATGCATCATTGTCATTGCTCCGCTGTTTGTGCTTAGCCCCATTTGCTCGCTGTCGCTTGGCGCAGTGCCCGGGTTCAGCCTTGCAGGAATGCCTATTTTTAATTTCCTCGATACCTTTGCCACCAATTTGCTGTTGCCTTTGTGTGCATTCTTGATATGCATCTATGTGGGTTGGGTGTTGCCAAAAGGGTTTATTGACAAGGAACTCACCAACGATGGCGATTTTGAGACCAAGACGCTGCCGGTGCTTAAGTTCTTGATTCGCTACATCAGCCCGGTGCTGATTTTGCTGGTGTTTGCGGCAAAAATAATAGATATGCTTGGCAATTAACTTGTGGCATGAGGTGGCGCGGATTCTTTGACTTATTTGCCATGAGTGGCGACAGCCGCAGAGGCACCTATGTGGTGATTGCTGTGTTGGCAGTGATGGTGGCAAGTGCCGCCGTTTATCGCAGCTGCCGCGCATCGAGCCACGAGCAAGCTCTGGCTAAGCAAATGTTGCTGCGTCAACAGCAAGTTGAGCAGGTTGAAGCCGAGGTCGCTAAAGCAAAAGCCGATAGTGCTGATGCCGCCCTTGAAAAGCGCAAAAAGAAGCGTGAAAAACCCGCCAAGCGTGAAGCTGATGAAACTGTGCCAATCACCAACGTGCCGCAGTATTAATCAGCCTTTCAGAATAGATTGAAATGAATATTATAAAAACAATAAGATAAAATTAGAACAAAACTATTAGAAGTGATATGAGCAATAGAGCGCAATTTGTAACCAAAACAGGCATCATAGCCGCCACTGTGGGCTCGGCTGTGGGCTTGGGAAATATATGGCGTTTCCCATACGAAGCCGGAGTGCACGGCGGAGGCGCATTTTTGATATTATATATAATCTGCGTGCTTTTTGTGGGCATACCTGTGGTGGTGGCTGAGTTCGTGCTTGGACGCGGCACTCACTCCAATGCCAAAGGGTCGATATCGAAGCTGCGCAAAGGCTCGTTTATGCGTTGGTTCCCATTGCTTGGCGTGCTTGCATCGGTGTTGATACTTGGTTTTTATTCGGTTGTGGCAGGGTGGATATTGCAGTATCTCTATCAGTCGGTTACCGGCGCATTGAGCAACCACACTCCGCAGGAATATGGTGAGATATTTGGCAAGTTTGTGAGCAATCCGTGGCTCAGCGTGATGTGTACGCTTATTTTCTTAGGCATCAATTACATGGTGCTCATCAGAGGTGTGCAAAAAGGCATTGAGCGCATGGCTAACATTCTCATGCCATTGCTGTTTGTGATACTTATAGTGTTCTGCGTTAACTCGCTTATGCTCGACAATGCATCAGAGGGATTGCGCTTTTTGTTCAGCCCCGATTTTTCACAAATCACACCGTCGGTGGTGATAGGTGCCATGGGTCAGGCGTTTTTCTCGCTTAGCGTGGGTTTGGGTTGCCTGCTCACCTATGCCTCTTATTTCTCTGATAAGACCCCATTGGTGAAGAATGCCACTACCATAGCGTTGCTCGATACGCTTGTTGCCATTTTGGCAGGTATAATGATATTCCCGGCAGTGTTCTCGTTTGGCATGTCGGCAGAGGCTGGTCCTAAGCTTGTGTTTGAGATATTGCCCAGCATCTTCCAGCAATTGCCGTTTGGCTATGTTTGGTCGTTGGCGTTTTTCGTGTTGCTGTTTTTTGCATCGCTCACCTCAACCATCTCAATGAGCGAAACGTGCATATTGTGCTTCATTGAGGAGTTGAAGATGAGCCGCAAGGCAGCCACCATAGCCAACACAATAATTTGCATGTTTCTTGGCGTGATATGCTCGCTGTCGTTTGGCGTGATGAGCGACGTGAAGGTGTTTGGAATGACGTTCTTCGAACTGTTTGACTTTGTGTCGTCGAGCATACTGCTGCCTGTGGGCGGTATTTTCTTCTCGGTGTTTGTGGGATGGTTTGTCAACAACAAGTTCCTCGATGCCCAGCTCACCAGTAACGGCAATGGCAAGATGAGCAAATGGGTGAAAGTGCCAATGATGTTCTGCATACGGTTTGTTGCGCCCATTTCTATTGTGCTTATTTTCCTTTACGGACTTGGTCTGCTTGAATTTTTGCTTTGATGGCTGAGCCCGACAAGCCTCACCGGGCACTTTGGCTGAAAATGGAGTGGCCTGAGGTTTGCTAAATCGGTTTTAGTTAACTAAATTTGCGGCATGATTATAAACGAACTTTGAGATGGACAGCAATAATTGTGCTTGCACAATAACTATACGGGGCAAGAAACAGCCAGTAAACAGCCCTATGGTGATGGGCATATTGAATGTTACCCCCGACTCGTTTTACTCCGGCAGCCGCATGGATACCAACAAGCGGAAGATTGCCATGCGCGTTGAGCAGATAATGAGCGAGGGCGGCGACATGATTGACATTGGCGCCTATTCCACGCGTCCAAATGCTCCCGATGTGAGCCAGGAAGAGGAAATTGCGCGTCTGCGCGTGGGGCTCAACGTGATTAAGCGCGTGTGGCCTGGCGCGATAGTGTCGGTCGATACGTTCCGAGCTTCGGTGGCGCGCCTGTGTGTTGAGGAATATGGCGTTGACATAATCAATGACGTCAGCGGAGGCTCGCTCGATGAAAACATGTTTGCCACCGTGGCGCAACTTAATGTGCCATATATACTCATGCATATGCGAGGCACTCCTGCCACCATGCAGCAACTCACGCAGTATGCCGACGTTACCACCGATGTGATAGGCGAGCTCAGAAGCAAAGCCGATGCCTTGCATAGTCTTGGTGTTGACAACGTGATTGTTGACCCGGGATTTGGATTCAGCAAAACTGTTGAGCAGAACTTTGAGCTGATGCAGCACCTTGAAGAGTTTCACAGCCTTAACAAACCTTTGCTTGTGGGTATTTCACGCAAATCAATGATTTTCCGCACACTCAATTGCTCGCCAGTGGAGTCGCTCAACGGCACCACCGCGCTCAATGCCGTGGCAGCCATGAAGGGCGCTCACATCTTGCGAGTGCACGATGTGAAAGAGGCCGTTGAGGTTTGCAAGCTGGTGAATGCTATTAAAGGCGTTAAGGCGTAATCTCTCCTGCACTAAAAGCGAATTTTCATTTTCATAAAAGACATTGATAACAATATATGGATTTCGGGATTAAGGACTTAATAGACATTCTGCTGGTTGCAGCGATGCTTTATTACATATATAGGGCAATGAAGCAATCGGGCACGTTGAACATTTTTGCCGGTGTGCTGTCATTCATAGTGCTGTGGTTTCTCACCTACAAGGTGCTCAACATGCAGCTCTTTGGCGGCATAATGGACAAGTTCATCAATATGGGCTTGCTCATATTAGTGATTTTGTTTCAGGAACAGATACGCCGATTCCTCAATGAGGTGGGTGCCCACAACAAGTGGCCGGCATTGCGCAAACTCTTTAGCCACGGCCGTGGTAAGAAAGACGAGAAACGTTGGATATTGCCAATTGTGCACGCTTGCATGAACATGTCGCGCAGCAAGACCGGAGCCTTGGTTGTGATTGAGCGCAGTGTGCCATTGCGCAGCTTTGCCGAGAGCGGCGACATTATCGACGCCAACATCAACGGTCGCCTCATTGAAAACATATTCTTCAAAAACAGTCCGTTGCACGATGGCGCGCTCATTGTGTCGGGCGGAAAGCTCACTTCGGCGGGATGCATCTTGCCGGTGAGCCACGACAGCAGCCTGCCGCGCTATCTGGGCTTGCGCCACCGTTCGGCGTTGGGCATCGCTCAGGAAACCGATGCTGTGGCAATAGTGGTGTCGGAAGAAACCGGCAACATCTCAATGGCTTATAAAGGTGAGATTAGGTTGAAAATGAGTTCAACCGACCTTGAACATCAGTTGGCAGGAATCATTGACTGATGTCGCTTGAAGATGTTGCATAAGATGGAATCTGCATGAACACGTATATAAAAATTAAACACTAAGATTGAAAACATTAGCGGCATGATTGACTATGAGAGCATAATAGAAGCTTATTATAAAAAGGGCAGCGATGCCTATACACTGCTGATGACTCACAGCCGCCAGGTGGCAGAACTGAGTATGGCATTGGCTAAGGGCAAGAGCGAACTGCACATTGACACCACCTTTGTTTATGAGGCGGCTATGCTTCATGACATTGGCATGTTCCGCACCCATGCGCCGTCGATATTCTGCTATGGCGAGTTGCCTTATTTGCGCCACGGCGTTGAGGGAGCCGCCATTCTCAACAGCTTGGGGCTTCCGCGGCATGCCTTGGTGTGCGAGCGTCACACCGGAGCCGGACTTACTGCTCAGGAAATCATCGACCAGAAATTGCCACTTGAGCCACGCGATATGTTGCCCATCAGCATCGAGGAGAAGCTGGTGTGCTATGCCGATAATTTTTACAGTAAGTCAAAAGT
>JBJECY010000083.1:0-8203 GCA_051871515.1 Muribaculaceae bacterium
TGTCTCTCACTGTTGTCTTGTTTTCCTTTCGCAATCATTTCAAAGATCGTAGCGCTTTCTTGTGAAACTCGCTCGTTAGTTTGTTTCCCGAAAGCGAGTGCAAAGTTACAGCTTTTTTCTAAACTGGCAAAACTTTTGAAACTTTTTTTGAGCCGATTTTTAGCCAAAATTGGCTATATTGCTGATTAACAACAATATAGCCAATTGTTAAGTAAAGTTAAATATATGTTTTACAACATAAATACGCGAAAAATCATTGATTTTTTGCTAAAAAACGGGCTTCTTGCGGCATGAAGCTATTTCATTCGGCCCATCAATTAAAACAGGTGCGTCATAAACCAACCGAATGGGCAACGAGTGAAGCAACAGGCACATTCTCACCATAAGGTTAACGCCCATTGGCATAATCACGCAAGCAGCCAACGCACTTCTTGCCGGGCAAGCATAAACACATTATATATAAAAGGGCAAGCCGTCACACGCCGTCGAGGCGAAACACCAAACGCAGCACTCCGTCTTGATAGCGAGTGCTTGAGATGCGGAAGTGGCCAATCTGCGCGGTGTGTTCAACGTGGCTGCCGGCGCACAGGCACTGGTCGTAGTCGCCCACACGCACAATGCGCACCGTCTGGGTGGCATCTTGAGGCAGACGCGAGAGGTCGAAGATTTGCGCCACCTGGCTTTGCTGCACATATTCAACCGTAACCGGCATATCGGCAGCAATCACCTGATTAACACGTTCTTCAATGGCAGCCACCTCTTGAGGGGTGAGCGCGCGCGGAAAGTCGTAGTCAAGCTTCGACTTTTTGCGCTCAACATGTGCCGTGTGGGCACGTTGGCAGCCAAACATCTTCACCATAGTGCCATTGAGGATATGTTCTGCCGTATGGGCAGGCGGAAACTCATCTTTGTTATGAGCGTTCAATACAGGTTCTTCCATTATATAATTACAGTGTTTATGATTCAAAAAAAGCCTATTAAGCCTTCAGCGCAAACGCAGCCAAAGCATCAATCATCGTTGAGCCACTTCACTGCCTCGCCTTTAACAAGCCATGAGATGCCGAACAAGTGCAGGAGCACAATCTCAACAAGCATGGTTATGTAACCCGGAGTGGGCAAGAATACGTTGATGGCAAAGAGCACTTCGAGGCCAATCATACCCCAGCCGCAAATGCGATACACCTTATTGCGCATTTTCTTGCGCGGAGTGAGTTCGCCTCCCGACTTGGTGAAAAGGCATATACTGTTGTAAGCCAACAAGATGAAGAATAATGCAGCGAATGCGGTGTGAAGCACGTTTGACACGTTCATGGGCAGTTGGAAGAATCCCACGCGCGCAGCATCGTCGAGCCAGCTCACATGGCATGGGAAAAGCACTATTCCCAATCCGAAGATACCACTGAGAGATGTCACGAGGTTGTCGGTGCGGTCATATCCCACATAGGTGATGAGCACGATGCTTGCCGGAACAAGTACGCCCACCAATGCCGGCGACTGATAATAGGTGGCCGAGATGCTCCACCACCACTCGTTGCTTGGATGTGTGGCTATGCCTGCCGAGAACAGCGCCAGCCATGGTAAAATAATGCCCAACAATCCACATAAGTTTCTCACTCTCAGATACAAGACTTTTTCTTTTGATTGTTCCATGATTGTTTGTGGTTTTAAGTTATAGAATTATTTATTAGTTGTAGCAAAATAACTTGGATGCGACCGAGGCGCATCATTTCAGCAACCTGTTGAGCACTGGAGTCACCACTTGTTGCATGATGGCATAGCCATTGGCTGTGGGGTGACAGCCGTCGTCGCTAAGCGAGCTGTCAAGTCCGCCGTTCTTGTTTGCCATTGCCGAATAATAATCGACATATACAACGTCATCGGCATGCAAAGTCTTAACATAATTGCTGATTCTGGCATTTAGATTACGCACCTGAGCCGCCGGCTTGATTGCCGGGCGCCAAGGGAACGAGCTGCACGGCAGCACCGAGCACAGCGCCACCTTGATGCGATTAGCGCGAGCCAGTTCAACCATGCTTTGGATGTTGCCAAACACATTGTCGAGCGAAATGGGACCATTGTTTTGGGCTATATCATTGATTCCGGCAAGAATCACCACAACGCGCGGATGCAGGTCAATCACGTCGCGCCTGAAGCGCACCAGCATCTCGCAAGTGGTCTGACCCGAGATGCCACGACCCACATAGCCCGGATGGTCGGCCCAGAACTGAGGCGACTTAACAGGCCAGAAATCGGTGATGCTATTGCCCATAAACACCACCTCGGGGTTTTGCTTGAGCATGGCATTCTCTTTGGCGTACCTGTTGAACTTAGCCCAATCAGACACATCGGCGGCCTCGGAGCATACGCCCAAACCACAAAAGATGCTCATAATCACACAAAAGAAAAATTTTTTCATATCCACTAAGGATTTAAGTATGGTTACTTAAACAGGGAACTCACTCCGGCTCAACCCAATCGCCGCCGGCCTTGATGAGCGCAATGAGCCGCGGAATGGCTTCTTCCTGAGGAATGTTCTTTTCAATGCACTGTTTACCCTTGTAGAGGCTTATTTTGCCCACGGCAGCACCAACATAGCCATAATCGGCATCGGCCATCTCACCCGGACCGTTGACAATACACCCCATGATGCCTATCTTGAGGTGAGTGAGATGAGATGTGGTTGCTTTCACTTGCTTCACCGTGTTCTGAAGGTCAAAGAGTGTGCGTCCGCAGCTTGGGCAAGAGATAAACTCGGTTTTGCTCATGCGCAGACGAGCGGCTTGCAGAGTGCCGTATTCCAGGCGCACCACGTCAGAGGCATCGGCATAATTTGGTGCTTCAACCCACATGCCGTCGCGGAATCCGTTGAGCAACAGCGTGCCCATGTCGGCAGCGGCTTTCACTTGCAGCCATTCACGGTCAACATCGTCATAAGAGCATCGTGGCACCACCGGCCAATCGTAGCCGGCACGCATCAATCCATGCAACATGGCCTGCAAACTGCCGGGCACATTCACATTGGCAGGAGTGAGCACCAACACCACGTTGCTGGCATCGCGCAGCGGTTGCAGCGACTCAATGGGCGCATCGGCCGACACCTGCACCCACACTATAGGCGCATTGCAAGCGGCCGCTTCAGCCACCTGATGCTGAGTGAACAGCGGATAAGTGCCGGGGCTACCGGTATAGCAGGCGGCAGGCACAATGCAGCGGCAACCTTGCTGAGCGTTGCCATCAGCCATATAATAAAAATCGGGCTTAGGCTTTCCCTGAACCTGCGCAGGCGAATAAGATGCCACCGTCACAGGCTGGCAACGACCGCCAACCACGCCGTCAACCGCCATCGATGGGCGGCGTTCGGGCGCAATGTGATTGTATTGGTCATAGGCACAGCCCTCAATATGTTCATGTCCTGCACGAGAGCAGATGTATTGCACCAACTTCTGAGCCACAGGCACCTCGCACTCAGGGTCCTCGCTCAGCGAAACCCTGATGGTGTCGCCCACGCCCTCGGCAAGCAGCGTGCCAATGCCAACGGCGCTTTTTATGCGACCGTCCTCGCCGTCGCCCGCCTCGGTGACGCCCAGATGCAACGGAAAGTGCATATCCTCGGCATCCATAGCCACAATGAGCCTACGCACGGTCTCAACCATCACCACAGTGTTAGAGGCCTTGATTGAAATCACCACATCAGTAAATTGCTCGGCCACAAACACCCGAAGGAACTCCATCACGCTCTCAACCATGCCGGCAGGAGTATCGCCGTAGCGACTCATGATGCGGTCGCTGAGCGAGCCGTGGTTCACGCCAAGGCGCACGGCAGTGTGATGTTCGCGGCACACGGCGATGAACGGCAGCAACGCCTGCCGTATCTTCTGGAGCTCGGCAGCATATTCCTCGGGGGTGAAGGTGAGTTTCTTGAACGTGCGAGCCACATCGACAAAGTTGCCGGGGTTGATGCGCACCTTATCGGTGCGGCAAGCGGCGGCAAACGCAGCGCGCGGATTGAAGTGGATGTCGGCCACCAATGGCACGTTATATCCGCGAGCAATGAGTTGGCTGCGTATCACGCCAATATTCTCGGCCTCGCGCACGCCCTGAGCGGTGAGCCGCACCAGCGCAGCGCCGGCATCGGCTATACGGGCGCATTGAGCCACGCTGGCATCGGTGTCCATCGTGCTCGTCGAGGTCATCGACTGCACCCTCACCTCATAGTCCGACCCTATCATCAAATCCTTCACCTTGACCGGCGAAGTGACCCTTCGGCTATAATTAAAAACACTTTCCATGTCACAAACTTGTGTTAGCATATTTTTTACCGGAACTGACGTCTCGCGCCCCTCCAGAGGGGGCAACCTCTTTCTGCGCCTGCTGCGCAAAAAGGGGCATCAGTTGGTTTTAAACTTATATTCTATTTGTGCAAGCTGCTCGTTGGCTTTGACAATCTTGCCAGCCAAATCGGCCTTATAAGCTTCCACCTTAGCAGCAATGAGTTCGTCGCCAAGGGCGAGCATCTGCGTGGCAAGGATGGCGGCATTGAGGGCTGCATTAATGCCCACAGTGGCCACAGGGATGCCCGGAGGCATCTGCACGATGGCGAGCAGCGCATCAATACCCTCGATGGTCGATTTGATGGGCACGCCAATCACGGGCAGCGGAGTCATTGCGGCAATCACGCCAGGCAAGTGAGCGGCCATGCCAGCCGCAGCAATTATCACTTTCACGCCACGAGCCTTAGCACCTCGGGCAAACTCCTCGACCTGTGCCGGAGTGCGGTGAGCACTCAGAGCCAACACCTCAAACGGAATCTCCATATCATTGAGCAGATTGAGCGCCTTTTCCATGATGGGGAGGTCGCTGGTGCTGCCCATAATCACACTTACCAATGGTTTCATATTCAAAAAAGACAATATTATTATAAAAAGCTAATTATCAACGATTTTTTCGCCGAGAAGCAAAGCGCAAGGCTACCGCCGCGGCTAAATCAGCCAAACAGGCGTATGGCAAAATACACGCACAGCAAGCCATTGGCGGCGCCTGCCAACGTCTGCAACACATTGTGCCTATCAAGCAAAATGCGCGATGTGCAAACACAGCCACACAGCAAAATGGTGACGCAGATGGTGCCCTCGAGGTTGAATGCCGACAGCCCAATGTCGTGAATGGCAAGCAGCAACGCCAGCACTCCGGCGATGCCTGCCGAATGGGCACTGATTTTCCACACCATATTGACGGCACACGACACGCACACCGACACCACACCGCCAATCATAAACGCGGTGAGCCAGCCTGGGCAATGAATATGTTTGAGATAGAAAAACGCACCAACATAGCACAGCGCAGAGAACACATAAGGCAACCACCGCTCTCGCGCATTGAGCAAGCGCTTATCGGTGATGAGCTTGGCATTGTGCAACAACGCAATAAACACAATGGGCAGAATGCAAGTGATGCCAAACACCACCACAATCACCATCATGCGTGTGCCAAAGGGGATGTAACACAACAGCGACACCCAAAACGCCAAAAACACGCCATAGGTTGGCATCAACAACGGGCTCAGCACCGTGGAAAAAAATCTTGCAAAGGCTCCAAATATCTTCATATATCGTAACGAAAGATTGACTATTAACCAAAATCAACACCATATTAGCCCTCATACCGCACAAAAAGGCAACGTGACGGCTACGGCTACGGCAAAGTTACTCTCTTTGCAGAATAATTCAAAATTTATTGCGCACATTTCGCACTAAGGCAAGGGCATAACGCCCAAAGCGCCGGCAAGCCTGCATAAGACTTTGCCCGACGCTTTGTAAAATTATTTATGCAGTCTGTTGCCCACTCTTTAATGAACGATGTTTTTCACCCAAGGCTCACTGAATGGCACAGACGCGCCTGATTACATACTAAATTCCATTGCCAAAGGCTCTTGAGCAAGATTCTTGGGCAATATCACCGTTGTCTTGCCATTGCGAGTAACCGTTTTCAGCGTTTTGCCAGTTGACAACAGTTTCACTGCACCGCGAGGGGCATTTCCGCTCCAAGTGATGGTGGCAGGCAACGATTCGCCCTCGGGAAGCGCATAGATGGCATAGAGCGTGGTGCCGTTTTTGTCGGCGGTGAACCACACGTTGCCGTCGTGATAAACCTTGGCGTTGCGGGTGCCGTAAATTGCCTTGCCGTTGGCGCGAAGCCAGCGACCAATCACCTGCAAACGGTCAACAATGGGTTGCTCAATGGTGCCCTGAGCATCAGGACCGATGCCAAGCAGCAACGCGCCGCCTTTAGCAGTGGCTTCAACCAGTGTGTTTATCACCTTTTGAGCCGATTTATATGGCGCATTGGGCACCCAACCCCAGTCGTTCGACAGGGTGATGCAGCTTTCCCAAGGATTGTCGAGTTGCTCATCGGGGATGCCACGCTCAGGAGTCTGATAATTCTCGTTTCTGCCATGAATGGCGCGGTCAACGCTTATCAAGCCCGGGTGGCGCTTGCGTGCATCCACAAGGATGTCATCAAGGTCAACATCGTCGCCACGCACCCAGCCGCCATCAAGCCACAAAATGTCGAGGCTGCCATAGTTGGTGGTGAGCTCGGTGAGCTGATTTTTGGTGAAAGTCTTATAGTTTTGCCACCATTCGGGGTGACGCTTGATTTTATAATTTTGGCGACGGTCGGCAGTGGCGTAATTCGGATTCCAGAACCATTCACAATGCCAGTCGGGCTTTGAGAAATAACAGCCAATCCAGAAATTCTGTTTACGGAACGCCTCAAACACATGTTTGGCCACGTCGCGACGCGGATTGCCGCGGAAAGCAGCCTTTGCAATTGAGAAATCGGTGTATTTCGAGTCGTACATACAAAAGCCGTCGTGATGTTTGGTGGTGAATACCATATAGCGCATGCCTGCATCACGCATTATATCAGCCCAACGGTCGGGGTCAAATTTCACGGGATTGAAAACGTCCTTCAGTCCAAAATACCACTGCTTATACTCATCGTAAGGTATATCGGTGCGGCGGCCAATCCAGTCAACGTCTTCCGAGCAGATGCTCCAACTCTCAACGATGCCGGGCACACTATACAATCCCCAATGGAAAATAACGCCAAACTTCAGGTCGCGCCATTGGTCAAGCTTCTGCAACACCTGGGGGTCGGTGGGCCACTCATAGGTGGTGCTGCGCCCATGCACCTCGGTGCCCACTTCCTGAGCCGACACGCTAATTGACATTGCAGCCACCAAGCCACAAGCCACACTTAATATGCTTCGTATGTTCATATTGTTTAAGTTTTTATGAGTTTAGATTCTTTTATGCAAACTTACGCAAAAAAGCTGGGATTTCAAAATTATATGTTCCGCGCCAATGCTGGTGCTTATTGGAGCTGTCAGCGAGAGATACACCAAGCCTCTGTACACTAAAAATTTGCCCTTTTCTTTCTAATTCCAAAACACTTGCGTATATTTGTATGATTAAAAAGGAGGCAAGCATGGAGAACAAGAAGTTAAAACCACTGCCAGTGGGTATTCAGACGTATTCAGAGGTGATTAACAGAGGTTGCCTCTATGTTGATAAGACTGAATATATCTGCAAAATGCTGGAATTTAGTAAATACATCTTTCTGAGTCGTCCACGGCGATTCGGGAAATCGCTTCTTGTGTCAACTCTCCAAGCTTACTTTGAAGGAAAGAAAGAACTTTTCAAGGGAACATACATTGAAACCGTTGAAAAGGAGTGGGCAGAATATCCGGTGCTGCGGTTCGATTTGTCAATGGCTAAGCATCTTGACAAGAATCAATTAGAACGATACCTGCTGTATATATTAGAGCAAAACGAGGAACGCTTCGGCTTGTCATCTGATCATATTGACCCGAATGTTAGAATGGCAAATCTGATTCGTGAGGTAAATTCTAAGACAGGCAAAAAGGTTGTGGTCCTGATTGATGAATATGATGCGCCTTTGCTCGACGTGGCTCATGAAAAAGATTTGTTGACAGTCTTGCGCAATGTGATGCGAAACTTCTATTCGCCGCTCAAAGCCTCCGACCCATACCTTAAGTTTGTGTTCATCACAGGCATCACTAAGTTTTCGCAGTTGAGCATCTTCAGCGAACTTAACAATTTGCGGAACATCTCAATGGAAGAGGAATTTGCTGCTGTGTGCGGAATCACAAAGGAAGAGGTGCTCACGCAGATGGCTGACT
>JBJECY010000084.1:0-1771 GCA_051871515.1 Muribaculaceae bacterium
CGGTGGTGGTCAGTTTGTTAAAAAATCACTATTTTGATGCCATATCCCCTGCGCAGGGGAGAAAAAAGCCCGAAATCAAAAAATGATTTTGTATATTTGCATTAAAAAAGATACTTAACTATGACGGCACATCCACTCCTAAACATTGTCACAATGAACACATGTTGAGCAAAACTCAGGCAACAACTGCCTGCCAGATAACCGAGCCTACAGAAAAAGGCGCATCATAAGTCAGTAACAAACCACACCTTAATCACAGTTTTCTATGGATCAGTTGCTCTACCGATATTCCTTGTGCATTGCATTGCCTCTACTGCTGTTTTTTGGCTTTCACATGCTCTTTGCACGAGTGCCCGAGAAGAAAATCTTCTTGAATTTTCTGCTGTCGCGCCGCATAATGGGAGCGGCATTGTTGGTGCTCACCATCAACTATTCAGTGCACCTCATCTGCGCCCCGCGGTTCAAAGACATCAACGCCACCATATTAATAAACCTATCAACCTATTATTTGTGCTATTGGCTGTTTAGCTCGGCGCTGATGACGCTGCTCAACAACCGTTACATCAGCCGTCGCCGAGTGCTGCAGCACTTGGCAATGTGGGCGGTATATGTGTTGCTGTCGGCATGCATGTTGGCGTGGCTTCCCAGGGGCGATGCCCAGCACCTGGGGCTGATTGCATTGGCTGTGTGGCTGGTGATTTACGGTCTGTTTTTGTCAATACGCCTGCTGCGCGCCTATGCCAAAGCGCTGAAGGTGTTCCGCGACAGTCACTCCGACGACATTGGCGCTTACATTAGGTGGCTATCAATATTCACCATTTGGGCCATTGTGTTTGGCGTGAGTTGCAGCGCTCTCACCTTTTTGCCCGACAAATACGTGTTTCTGTGGGTGCTTTCAGCCATTCCTTTCTACATCTACCTTTACTGCAGCTACCAAAACTACATGCTGTTTTACGAGAAGGTTGAGAATGCCCTTATTGAAGAAGCCGCCACAATGCCGCAAGAAGACAACAATGCCGCCGACTTTGCCGCCGACTTTGCCGCCGCCGACAACAACGAGCCCATCTATCACACCGACATTGCACAGCACATCGACGAATGGATAAACAATCAAGGCTACCTGAAGCAAGGGCTCACGCTCAACGAGCTGTCAACCACACTTCACACCAACCGCACCTACCTATCAGCCTATATCAACAACGTGCTTCACATGAGCTTCCGCGACTGGATTTCAGATTTGCGCATTGAGCATGCCAAGCAGATGATGACTCAAAACCCGCAAATGAAGATTCAAGAAGTTTCCGACTCCTCGGGATTTCTCTCATTAAGCCATTTTTCAAGGACGTTTAGCGACAAAGAGGGTTGCACACCCGCCCGTTGGCGCAAAAGCCAAGCCGTGTGAGAATCATGCTCATATAATTGCCCAAACAACAAAATTGACGAACAGACAATTTGTTGTTTGGGCATGTTGTTTAAAAATATTTGCTTTTATTTCAATTTCTTTATTTTTTTCAGTTAACACACACCATATTCAGCAAAGTTTTATTATTTTTGCAATGACAGTATTTATATGACTTAATATTGGATTGAGCCCACTTCACAAATGAGGGGCGCTATATGTTGGTTAATGTCCCATACTTTGCATATTCCTACCGATTGTACATTTGATAATACATTTATTAATTATAAACAATCATTCATCAAATTTTAATTATTTATCCTCAAATCCGCAACTGCGTGCATAATATGATACAGAAGCGAAAAGAATCTG
>JBJECY010000085.1:0-36255 GCA_051871515.1 Muribaculaceae bacterium
AGTCGTCGTAGTTGTAACGTGGCAAGTTGTTATCGTTGTCGGTGAACACGTATTGTTGTGCCAAATAAGGACACAGGTCGGCAAGCTTCACCCAGAACATTGGGAATTTCACAGCCTCTCCGCCCCAGTCAGATGAGCGGTGCAACACCGGGCACACCGATTCAACGTGGCGGCTTATTGTGTTGCTGATGCGGTCAAACTCATATCGTTCAACAATGTAATAGCTTAGCACCTCGTTGCCGGGAATGTCGGCATCCTCAATGGCAAACTTCGGGTTTTTCTCGGTGCTGCCTTTGGCGTTGGTGTAGATGATGCCGTAACGGTCGAGCATGTCGCGCAGCTTCACCTTGTATTGGTCGGTGAACATTTCTCGTCCGTCGAGGTATTCATAGGCGTTGATTTGATTGTTGATGAGCAGCCGCATGATGATGAAGAAGAGGCTTTGACCGTCCTGGTTAGGCTCTTCGGGATAGAAGAGGCAGGTGTTGGCATCTTGTTTGATGTCGAGCGAGCGGTAAATCACTTTCATCCATTGCAAGTCGGCGTCGCTTTTTTGTTTCACCTCGTAGAAGGTTTGCATGCGCTCAGTGACGTTGCCTGCTTTTTGCGCATTGGCCTTTTGTGCGTCGGCTTTAGCGCGGCGCACCACTGAAGCTGAGCTCTCGGTCTGTGCCGTGGCTGTGGCTGCGATGCCAATGAGCAGGGCGGTTGCAAATATTTTTATGACATTCATATTGATGTGATGAATTAAGTTTTTTCAAAAAATAATGACAATGATGTTAGTTCACAAGCACTTCCATTGGTGCCAATTGCCGTTCGATGCCGTCAGGACCAATGGCTTTAACCTTCGAGATGTAGAAGCGTTTGCCGCGGTTGAGGCGTCGGAAACTGTCGATTTGGCGTTGCGAGAACTTGTTTCCGTTCGACACCTCGGGGATTGCATTGCCCATTGAGTCGAAGAACACGGTTTCAAAGCTCAGCACGCGGTATGCCACGTTGAGCATATCATCGTCGATGGCTGCCGAGATGCCTTCAGCTTGCAGCAACAAGGTCTTTGAGAACGGTTTGCCGCCTTTGTAGCGGATTTCGCTGCCGTTGGCATCGTTGTAGGCTATATAAGGCATTGGGTCAGGCAATTTGCGCACTCTGAAGCTGGTGCTGCCCACCTTTTGCTGACGTCCGTCCATCGTGGCGGTGACGGTAATCACAGCCTCGGTGCCCACCTTGCCCGGTCGGGCAATCCATTGGTCGCCGTTGCGCGTGAGTGTGCCGTTGGTCATGGTTGCGGTGATGGCTGAACTTGGCACGCCGGGCACGGCTATTGAGATGGGGTTGTTGATGCCGGCATAGAGCACTGTCATCATTGTGGCTGAGATGGTTGCCATAGGGTCGATGACGGTGTAGCTTGATTCAAACGGATAGCGCGAGAGCGACCCGTCGCCGGCAGGCACTTCAATGTAGCCCGAGTAGTTGAAATTGCCCGATTTGCCAGTGGCAACTTCATATTTTCCTTTGCCGTTGCCCAAGAGCTGACCGTTGATATAGACTTTTGGCAGCGATGTGGTATCGACAGCGGCAAGCACAATATCGGCTGAATAGCTGCTGCCGCGCATCACAATTCGTGAGTTGGGCACCACAAATGCGCTAAGCTTGTTCACGCGCACGTCGCCCAGGTCAACGTTGGTGATGAGTGTTTGCAGCACTTCGCCCTCAGCAAAACGTATGTCGCCTTGCAGCTTTGAGAGCAGCGTCACGGCTGCCACCACGGGCATATCTTCAAACATCGATTCTTCCCACTTCTTGCCGCTTGCAATGCCTGTTTTGGTGCGCGAAGCGGTTGAGAGGGCTGCGTTAACGCCTTTTATCTTGGCTTCGTCAGTGAGAAAGCTCACCACAAACGTGCGGTAGCGGTCAACGGCATTTTTCAGCTCGGCGCCTTTGCTGCCGGTTGGGGGCAGCATCACATGTGCCGCGGCATCAATGTTCTCTTTGTTCTCAATGTTTTTTACGTCGGCGTTTTTGCCGTCGGCCTCAACAGCTATGGCATATTTCAGCGAGTCGATGTATTGGTAGAGGTCGTCGGTGGCGCGATGCACTTCTTTAGCCTTGTTAAGCCAAACGGTGCCTTTCTCGGGGTTTTTGTCGCAAAAGGCTTGCAGCTGTTCAACGAGGGCGGCGTTGCGCAGGGTGAGGGTGCGGTTTGACCGAGCCAAGCCGTCTTCCACTTGGCTGAAGCCGTTGAGCACGTCGCTCGACACGTTGAGTGCGAGCATGGCGGTGAGGACGATATACATGAGGTTTATCATCTTCTGCCGCGGTGACATTCGGCCTATGGTCTGATTATGTGCACTTGCCATGTTGCTTAGTCGTTATTGTTGGTGTCGTTGTTGAATTGTGGCATATCGCCCGGCATAATGTTTGGGCGGTACATGCTCACGGTCATGGCTTTCACCATTTTCTCGTAAACGCTGTTGAGTTGTTTCATGTTATGAGCCAGCTTGGCTGTCTCGTCGCAATAATTGGCGCTCTCGGCTGCGCTCTTTTCATACATGTCGCGTATGTCTTTGAGGCCGCGGTTCACGCGGTCAATGCTGTCGAGTTGCGACGATATGCTTTTGAGCTGTATCTCATAGATGGTGTTGAGGCCGCCGATGTTGCGGTTGAGCGCATTCATCTGGTCAACATAGCCGGTTGAGCTTTGTGTGATGGTCTCGCTGTTGTCAGTGATGGCACGATAGCTTTCAAGCAGTGTGTCTTGCACCTGATTGAGGGCTTCGGTAGTCTCTTTGAGGCGTGTCATTTGGTCGCTGATGGCTGCCATTTGCGAGAGGTATTGCTGAGTGGCATCGGTGAGTTCAGCCATGCGGCTGAGCTGGTCGCTTGCGGCTGCCATTTTAGCTATGCTCTCAGAGAGCGAGAGTGAGTCGGATTCTGATAGCTCAATGCCTTGTGGCAATCCCACGGCTTCGCGAGCTTGCTGAGGGCTAACAAATGGCTGTTGCGAGCTGCCGCCGCCACCGCCGCCGTTGATGATGATGTTGCCGCCACCAAAGCCGCCACCGCCGTTGCCGTCGCCATCGCCGCCATTGCCGTTGCCGCCGCCACCACCGTTAATGATGATGCCGCTGCCGCTGCTGAAGTCGGGACGGTCGGCTGGGTCGTTGGTGCCCAGCACCGGGAACACGTCTTCCCATTTATATTGAGCTTCAGGACGGTCGAATGCAGTGAGGAGGAACATAAGCACCTCGGTGCCCATACCTATGCAAAGCATCTCGTTACCGCCCGAGAGGTGAAGAATCTTGAAGAGTGCGCCAAGAATCACCACTGCGGCGCCAAGGCTGTAGGCTGCGTTGAAGAAGCGTTGTCCGCCCTCGTTTGAGAGGAATCGCTCAACTATATTTTTATATCTTTTAATTCTGCCCATTGTGAATTGATGTTATGTACGTTATGACTATGATGAGTTGTTATAATCGGGGGGTTGCTGTTATATTATGTGTGGCAATTAGTTTTTGCGCTTCTTTGAGCGGTTAAACCCAACGTGTGAGCGCACGCAGCGGAATCCAATGTAGCTGCGTTGCTCGTTTTGATATTCCCACATGCGAATGTCGCCGCGAATGTTGTGGGCAACGTCTTTCCACGAACCGCCGCGTACAATCTTGCGCGTCATCTTGTAAGGGTCTTCTTTGGCTGCATTGTAGCGGTATTCGGGGTTAAGGTCGCTGGTGAGCTTGCTCACGCTTTCGGTGTAGGCTGTTGAGGTCCATTCGCTCACGTTACCAGCCATGTCATATAGCCCAAAGTCGTTGGGGCTGTAGGTGCCCACGCGCGATGTGATGATGTTGCCGTCTTTCACATAGTTGCCTTCCATGGGCTTGAAGTTGGCGTAGAAGCAACCGTCGGTCTCGGTGAGCGGCAGGTCGCCTTCCCAGGGATATTTGTTCTTGTCGATTCCGGCACGCGCCGCAAATTCCCATTCGGCTTCGGTGGGCAGACGGTAAGGCTCAACATACACGCCTTGCTTGCCCAGCGAGCGTTTGAGGAACTCGGTGCGCCAAGCACAGAAGGCTGTTGCCTGTTCCCAGCTCACGCCCACCACGGGATAATCGTTGTAGCCGGCGTTTGAGAAATACATGCGCACATAAGGCTCGTTGTAGGCATTCTCAAAGTCGTTAATCCAGCAGGTGGTGTCGGGGTAAATGTTCACAATATATGTGTTCACAAAATCGTAGTCGCCGGTGAGTGCGCGCGATATGGTTTGACGCACAATCTTGCCCTCGTCGTCAACGTAGGCTGTGTCCTTGCTGATGATGGGCAGGGTGTAGTCAACGGCGTGGTCGGTGTTGTAGTCGCGACGCTCGGCGTTGAGACGATTTTTGCGCTTTGCTGCCTCGGTGAGGTTGTAGGTCTCGTAGCGATAAATCATCTGTTCGGGGTCAAGCTCACGCACGCCGGTGATGGCATTGGTGCGATACACGCTTTCAATGGCGCGTTGCTCGTCCTCGTTGGCGTTTTTCCAAGGAATTGGGCGATTCCAGTTGAGACGCGGAGTGATGGGGTTACCCTCTTTGTCTTCTTCAATCTTAAATGCCTCGTTGCCGCCGTAGGCAGGGTCGGCAAGGCGTTCGCGAATGATGGAGTCGCGCACCCAGAAGAGGAATTGCTTGTATTTGGAGTTGGTGATTTCGGTTTCGTCCATCCAGAATCCGTCAACCGAGATGCCGCGTGCTTCGGCTTCGATGCCCCAAAGCGAATCGGCCTCGGCTGGACCCACTTTCATGGAGCCGCGGTCAACGAGCACCATGCCATAGGGGGTTGGTTCCTGCCATGAGATGCCGCCCACGCCGGTGACTTCGCCGCCGGCACTGCCACTAAGGCTTCGCGACGATGAACATGATGCCACCGCTAAGCCCACAAATGCAATTAATAGTAGTTTCTTCATATATTGTAATTACTTACATTAAACGTATGCTCTTATGCTTATTTTTATTGACTTCTTTAAGGTTGAGTTTCACGTTGTAGCCCAACCAAATTTCGTGGCTACCGGTGCTTGCCTTAGAAATCTCTGAAAGGGGATAGTCGAAGCTGTAGCCAAGAAATACGCCCTTAAACTCGGCGCCAATCAGCACGCTCACGGCATCTTTCCAGCGATAAGCCACGCCGCCTGAGAGGAATTTGTTGTATCGCACTCGCGCGGTGGCTTCGGCTTGAAAATATTGCGTGTCGGTCTTCACAAACACCGATGGTAGTAGTTCTAATAACGTGTTTTTTACCGGGATATTGCCTCCTGCCATAAAATAGTAGGTGCGTCCGGCCTTAAATTCATAAAGGTCGTCGGTTGAATTCTCGGTTTTGAGCGAGATGCTGGCCTCGTTGAGGTGCATTGCCGAGATGCCCAGCCAAAAATACTTGTGGGTGTAGCTGATGCCCACGCCCAAGTCGAGGCTTCCGCCGCTCACGTCTTGCGTGGGAATGGCGTCGTCGGCGCTTTCGTGATAATCATCGTCGCTGGGGATAAACACCTCAGAACCTTTGAATGTCTCGTTGAGCAAGCCGGCTTGCAAACCGATGCTAAACATGCCTTTGAGCATCTTGCGCTTGTAGGCCAGCTGTGCGCCGGCATTGATTGAACGGTAGAGGCCCATGCTCTGTTGCGACAGGTTGACGCCCACGCCAAACCGTTGCCCCAGAAACTTAAAGGGCATGTGGGCAAGGCCGTTGAAGCTTTTTGGCGCATTGTCGATGCCCACCCACTGCAAGCGGCTGCCCATGTTGACGTGGATATCGTCGGTGGTGCCTATTGCCGATGGGTTATAATAGTTTGGCACAGCCCAATATTGCGTGAACTGGGCATCGGTTTGTGCCGATGCCGTTGTCCACAGGCATGCTGCCATGAGCAATATAATGATATGTTTTGCAAACAGTTTCATTGGGCTTATGTGAGACGTATTATTTATTCAAAATAGAATGTGATGACCATCATGTTGTTGGTGACTTTGCCGGTGCCTTGGGTGAAATATTCCATTGTGGGATTATCTTGCAGGTCGGGGCGGTCGCGTTTAAGTATGTCGCGCAGCCCAAAGCAGAATTTCACTTCAGGGCAGAATTTAAAGTATGGCATATAAAAGTCGCAGCCAAAGCCCAGAGTGAGCATGGCGTCGGTGGTGTTGAATTGCAGCTGTTCGCTGCGGCGCTTGCTCACGTCGAGCACACCCATCACGCCGCCAATCACATAAGGGCGTGCGTTGTGATAACGCAGAGCCGAGCATTTCAGCTCAAGGGGCATCACCACAAAGGTCGATTTCACATTCTGGCTGCTGAGAGCGGCATCGGGGTTCATGGCGTCGCGCCATTTTATGGTCTTGCTGCCAAATTGCATGCCCGGACTCAGGCGCAGGTTGAAGTGGTTGCTCAGCCTGAGGTCGGCAAGCACGCCCACAGCAAATCCCGGCGAGAGCGAGGGTATCTCGCCATACCATGCGTTGCCGTCGGGCGAAACAAAACCGTTGTTGGTGATGTTGAGGTCGTGAAAAGCCGCGCCCACCGAGAACCCTAAGTGCCAGCGCTTGAGGTCGGCATAGGGGCGGTTGAGCACCTTATCACGCAGTTGTGCTTGGGTGGCCATGGCAATGATTGTCGCGGCAAACAGCAAAAAAATCCTTATGATGCGATAGCTTTTCATCAATTTATATAACGATTATTGGCGGGTATTATTGCCTTATGTTTACAAAAATGCACACCGCACAGGCAAAAAGTGATGAAACTGCCCGGCGGTGTGCCAAAGTGATAATAATCTATTTGTGTGGGGTGAAAATTGCTGTTATTTGGCGTCGAAATCGTAGGCTACAAAAAATTGCACATAGTTGTGCAAACTGTTGATTGAGGTGTCGGAACGTGATGTTGAGGTTTCACTTGTCCAGAAGAATCGTTTCTTGTTGAAGATGTCGTCCGCCTTCACGCCCAGGGTTAGCTTTTTCTTGAGCAGTTTGGCGTTAGCCCAAGCGTCGAGTGAAAGAATGCTGCGGTTGAAGTTATGATAATGATAACCGCTTTGTCCGTTTAGTTGCGGATTGAGGGCGAATGTGAATATGCCGGTTTTATATTCGGCAGTGATTTGGGCTGTATATTTAAATGTATTGAGGCTTTGTTCTTGCGCGTCGGAGTAGATGTTGTGGTTGAAAGTGAGCGAGCCGTTGCCTGTGAATTTCAGTTTTTCAAATGTGAGAGTGAACGATGGCTCGTAAATCACCTGATGCAGCCGGCGGCTGGTGTAGGTTTGCTGCTGAGCGTCATCAACCATGGTGAGCACGCCATAAGAACTGTTGTTGTTATATTTCACGCGGTTGCCCAGTTGCAACACCTCAAACAGCGTTATTGAGTGGTCGGCCATAGCGCCAAACGAGTTGCCTCCGCGCAGGTTCTCGCTGTGCGAGCGATAGACGCCGGTGAGCGAGTTGTAATAGCTCACTGAGCCTACGGGGTCGTATTCTTTGTCGAAAACCAAGAGTAATGAGAGCACTTGCTCGTGACAGGGTATCACAGCTGCGTGATTGATGTTTATTGATAGTTTGCCTGAGCGGCGCAGGTTGGGATTGCCTTCGGTGATGAACAGCGGGTTGAGGTCATCGACGTAAGCCATAGTACTCACAAACTGGGGCATTGTTTGCGAATAAGAGGCATTAATGCGAGTGGTGTGGTTGCGGCTGGGCTTCCATTGCATTAAGAGCCGTGGCGCGGGCAACACGGCGTTGCGTGTGGCAGTGGTGTCGAGCACGCCACGCCGATATTCAAGCCGTTGATGCATTAAGTCGATGCCCATTTCAGGGTTAATCATCAGTTTGCCTACGTTGAGTGTTGATGAAAGTTTAAATGAGTGTGTGGTAACATTGTCGTCGCTACGCAGACTGTTAGCCGAGTCGTAGGCGTCGTTGCGTGTCACCGAATTGTTGTTGTAGTCGTTAGCGAAATTCAGCGAATAACCGCTGTTCAGCAACACCGCTTTGCTCAGGGCATTATTTGCTTTGGCAGCGAACATGGCTTTGAACGAGTGGCTGGCAGCGTTGGTCAGCTGGTCGTCGGCTATGGTGTTGCCTTCGTTCAGATAGGTGTATTGCGAGTTACTCAATGTTTCGCTGTCGGAGTTGTTATAACTAAGGCTGCCTGTCAGTTTATAGCTGTTTTTGCCGTGATAGTGGGTGTAGTTGGCATCTGTATTTACACGAAAACCGTTATTGAGCGTGTGCGACAGGGTGGTGCTGCGATTCACATCTTCTTCATCTGAGTTGACAATCGATGTTGTCTGTTCGCTGTTTTGGCGGCGCCGGGTTTTGTTGTAGGAGATGCGCGTTTTTGCTTCTATCACGTCGTTTGGAGTGAGGTTTAGGTCAAGCGCGAGGTCAAGTGGCAGTTCAAGTTTATGGTTATATACGTTGCTCTCATTCACCGAGATGCTCGATGATTGATTGTCGAGGAAACGTTCGTTCATTGATTTCTGGCTTTGGCGTTCGTCGTAGTGGTTGAGGTCGGCAACAGCCGAAAATTCGTTTTGCTCTTTCCAGCCTTCAAATTCAGGCTTCCAACGGTGCTGATAGCCGAAAGCGCCCATTTGTTGGCGAAGTTTTGCGCCCATATTTCCCGCAATGCCGTTGAAACCATAAGGCACAAACATTGAGTTGAAATCGCTCACGCGGGCAAACACCAGCAGCGGATTGGAGTCGCTGAGGCGACTGGAGCGCAGGTGTGCGGTGTAGTTGCCCTTGGTAGTAACAGAAGTGTTGAGCGAGCCATACCATTTGTCGAGCCACCCCGGCTTGATTACAATATCGAGCACCTGTTCTTCTTCGCCGTCGTTCACGCCGGTTCGGGCGGTGAATTCCGAGTCTTTGTCGTAGCGCTTAATCTCTTTCACGGCTTCCACTGGCAGTTGGCCTACGAGACCGCTGTCCATTGCCTTGTTGCCGTTCATGCGCAACTTAATTGGTTTGCCGTTCCAGCTCAGGCTGCCATCCTCCTCCAGCCTCACGCCCGGCAGTTTCTTAATCAGGGCATCAAGGCGGTCGCCTTCTTCGAGTTTAAAGGCTTGCGGGTTGAACACGATGGTGTCGCCGCGCATGGTGAAACGCTTTGCGGTGCCTTTCACTTGCAACTCCTTGAGCATCAGTTCCGACGGGCGCATGGCAATGTCGCCAATGTCGATGGTGTCGTTGCCCTCAAAGCAGGCACGACGCACCTTCTTGTCGTAGTATCCTAAGGCTTGTATCTCGAGTGTTGTTTCAAGATAATTGGCGCGGCCCACAAATGTGCCAAGCGAATCGGTTGTGTGTCCGTTGCTGTTGGTAATGTTGCCATTACGTGATGTGATGAAAACGCTGGCCCCCTCGATGGGTTGCTTCGATTCCGCGTCGATTATGCGACCGCTAATCACGTCGGCCTCGGCGCTAATCCATGCGATGAGCATGAGTGAAGTTGCAAATAGGGTGGTAAGCAAATGGTTTCTTGTCATTTCTGTTATCTTTTTTGTTGTTTCTGTGTATATGACGCATTAGAGGGGGATATGTTAACGCTTTTTAAGGTTAAAATGTGTTAATGCATTAACCTGCACATCTTTACATTTGCATAATTTCAAAAAAACAAAGATGCCGGGTTAGCAATAGCAAAAAAGTGTATATTTGTGTTGCTACACCGCAAAATATATGATATATTTGCGCAAGAAAAGGCACAATGCCATTAAATTTCACCAATTGCTGTGATTTTGATTGATGGCTAAGTGTGTAACAAGCATTGAAAAAATGCGCTACCTTACAATTGTGAAGTAACTGAAAAATGAACGCACTGTTCCTGATGAAGTTAAAACGAAAACTAAGACATACGGTATCCGTGAGATTGCTTATGGCTGTGATGATGCTGATTGTTGCATGTCAAGGTGTTTACGGCACCGAGAACCACTCTGCCGCAGGCGATGTGCTTGTGGTGTCGGGCTATACGCCTTATTACCGATGGAGCAATCGTGTGATTGCCGAGGTTAAGCAAGAATTGAAAAATAGCGGTAAAGGCAATGTTGAGTGTATGTATCTGCCAATAGTGGGCGCTCGCACAATCAGTCAGCTTGACTCACTGAGCAACTGCCTGCGAAGCGCATTGCGCAAGATGAATCCGCGCATAGTGGTGCTTGTGGGCGTCAATTCGGCAGTGTTTTGCAACGATATTCACAGCGTTGACCCCAACATATCAATGATGCTTGTTGCCGGCGACCGTTTCATCTCAAATAAGCAACAGATTGTGGAACAGCGCATTGTGACTCCCGAAACACGTTTCCCGCTTGAACGTTTGCGCAAAAAATATAACCTCACGGTGCAATGCATGGATTATTATCTTGAAGGAGAGATGAAGCTTATCACACGGCTGATGCCGCAATTGCAAAACGTGTATATGGTGTGTGGTGACGACCCGTTTAGCCGCACCAAGTGTGCCGATTTGGAGCGCGTGGTGAAGAAAAATCACAGCCATGTGGGTTTTCACGCCATTGAGGCAGGGTCTGTATCGACCGACAGCCTTATCCGCACCGTGAGCCACCTCAATGGGCAGCACGATGCCGTGGTGTTTGCCTCGTGGATTAGCTATAACTCGGTGGGCGAGAAGTCCATGCTCATGAATTCGGCAATCTATTTGATGGAGGCATCAACAGCTCCCACCTTTGTGCTGCGTGATAATGGCTGGATTGCCGAGGGCTATCGTGTGGTGGGCGGATGTGTAGCCGATGAGCAACAGTTTTTCAACGACATGCGACAGGCGCTGAAAAAGCTGATTAATGGTGCTTCTGCAAAGCAGGTGCCGTCGAACCTCGGCGACAAGCAACGCATATTGCTGAATTACAGGCGTATGGCCGATTTGGGGCTCGACACCAACCTGATTCCTGACAATGCAATCGTATATAATGCACCCGAGTCGATTCTCGATAAATACGGCACCGAGATAGTGATGGTGTCGGGCGGCGTGATAATGCTCATTTTGTTGCTGCTCCTGGGCTTTATGCGCCAGTCGATGAACGTGAAGAACCTGCGTATTCGCGACCTTGAAGCGGTGAGGCGGTTCAGCTCGCTGATACAGAACATTCCCATTGTGTTTACACGAGCACGCGTAAACCTCAATAGCCGAGGCGAGATTGACGACCTGACCATAATGTACGGCAACGATAAGTTCTGCAATTTGGCTTACGGCGCAGGCAAGAGCGGCGTTGAGGGCATGTCGCTGCGCAAGGCGTTGCCGCAATCGGGGGGCACCATTATACAAAAACTCAAAATAGCCCTCGAAAACCACTCCAATGGCTTTGATATGGTGCTTGACGTGTGGACCGGTGCCTATTGCGCCATGTATGTGGCAATTGACAATGGCGATGTTGATATCTTTGCCGTTGACGTGAGCGAAACCATAAAATATCAAAATGAGCTTGAGCAAGCCAATGCCATGCTTAAGCAAGCCAAGGAGAAAGCTGAGGCCAACGAGTTGCTGAAAACGCGCTTCATACAGAACATGAGCCATGAAATACGCACTCCGCTCAATGCCATTTGCGGCTTTGCTGAGGTGCTTGCCAACGAAGACTATGATTTGAGTGATGCCGACAGGCGCGAGTACACCTCAATCATTAGCAGCAATTGCCAGATGCTCATCAACTTGGTTGACGATATATTGTATTTGAGCGACTTAAATTCAGGAAAGAGACAAGCAAATTATAGCCATGTGCACGTCAATGAGCTGTGCCGCTTTGTGTTGCGCACGCTTGAACTGCGACGACCCAATGGCGTGGAAATGCTGCTTGACAGCGATGTAGATGACGATTACAGCATCTATTCTGACGAGAAACGCTTGCAGCAAGTGCTGGTGAACTTTGTCACCAATGCCATAAAGCACACCTCCCAGGGCAAAATAGTGATTCAGTTTAGGCATGGCAGCGACCACAACGGGCAATGGTGGGAATTTGCCTGTGCCGACACAGGCACCGGTGTGCCGCCCGAACAAGCCGACAAGATTTTTGACCGTTTCTTTAAGCTCGACTCGTTTAAGCAAGGCACAGGGCTTGGATTGTCGATATGCCGCTCGGTTGCCAAAATGCTTGGCGGCGAGGTGTCGCTCGACACTTCTTACACTCAGGGTGCACGTTTTGTGTTCAGGCTCAGAGCAAGCCATGATTCTGCCCAGAAACCCCAATAAGAGCAAATATGTGAAGATAATGTGATGGTTGCGTGGTGGCAAGTAGATGTATTGTCACAAATTATTTGTAACTTTGGGCAATTTATCACAAACAATAAAAATTTTTCGCATATAAAGCAGTGAAAAGTAACAACGAAGAAAAGTGCGATGAACGCCAACACCCGCTATTCACTGTGGTGACGGTGACCTATAATGCCGAGGCAGTGATTGGGCGCACGCTTGAGAGCGTGAAGCATCAGGACTGTGGCTTATATGAGTATCTGGTGGTTGACGGAGCGTCGGCCGACGGCACTCTGCAAGCCGTGGAGCGTGCTCAGGTGCCGTCAACCAGGGTGTATAGCGAGCCCGACCGCGGACTATACGACGCCATGAACAAGGCAATTGAGCTTGCCCGCGGCGAGTATCTCATTTTTCTCAATGCCGGAGATAGCTTTGCCAATGAGCATGTGCTGAGCCGCTTGGCGCAATTGGCGCAGAGCGGTGCCGATGTGCTCTACGGTCAGACGCAGCTTGTTGACGGTGCCGGCCGTGTGCTTGGTTCACGACACTTGGTGGCGCCGCCGGTGCTCACAGCCCACGACTTTTGCCACGGTATGCTTGTGTGCCATCAGGCTTTTGTGGCTCGACGCAGCATTGTGGGCAAATATAACTTGGATTACCGTTTCAGTGCCGACTATGATTGGTGCATACGCTGCCTTTTGGCATCACGTGCCAATGCGTATGCCGGCGATGAGCCTATAATCAGCTTCCTCACTGACGGACTGAGCGACAAAAACCGAGGCAAATCGTTGCGCGAGCGTTTCAGCATCATGTGCCACTACTACGGCACGTTGCCAACGGTGATGCGGCATCTGGGCTTTGTGCCGCGGTTTGTTGCCGAGCGTTTGCGCCGGCGCAAAATGGCAAAGCAATAAAGCCCCTACTATACATAAATACAGAAAAAGAGAGTAAACCTTTAACATAACAACAATTTTTTAGTAAACATAAAATAAAGACATGAGCAGTTTAACACTCAAAAATCTTGAAGCCGTGCGCGAAGAGATGCGCCGAGTGGGAGTGGATGCGGTGATTATTCCCGGCACCGACCCTCATCATAGCGAATATATAAGCGACCATTGGAAGGTGCGCGACTGGGTGAGCGGATTCACCGGTAGCAATGGCACGGCAGTGGTCACAGCCAACGAAGCAGCTTTGTGGACCGATTCACGCTATTTTCTGCAAGCAGCTGAGCAATTGCAAGACAGCGGTTTTGTGATGCACCGCGAAAACGGCCCCGACCCTGACACTAAGGAGCAATGGCTTGCCCAAGTGCTTGAAGACGAGGCAGTGATTGGCATCGACGGACGTTTGTTCTCGGTGGTTGAGGTGAATGCACTTGAAAATTACTGTCTTGAAAACGGTTTCCGCTTGGCAACCGATTTCTCTTCGTATGAAAACGCATGGACCGACAGACCGGCTGCACCGCAAGGCAAAGCAATGGTGCTTGGCGAGGAATATGCCGGCGAGAGCGTTGAGAGCAAGTTGCAGCGCATACTCGCCCAAGTGGCTAAGCACGATGCCGATGCCCTGTTTGTGGCTTCGCTCGACAGCATTGCCTGGGCTTTGAACCTGCGTGGCAGCGATGTGACATTCACTCCGGTGGTGACCTCTTACCTCTATGTGTCGCAGTACGAGACAGTGCTTTTTGTTGACGATAATAAGGTGACCAAGGAAGTTGAGCAACATCTGCGCAATGCCGGCGTGAAGGTGAAGGACTATGATGCCGTGGCAGGCTATCTTGAGAATCTGCGCCAATCAGTGACCGTGCTCATTGACCCCAATGAGGTAAACGACACACTTGGCTCTGCCATTCCAAGCAAAGCTTATGCTAAGAATCCTATTGCCATGCTCAAAGGCGTGAAAAACGAGGTTGAGATAGCCGGATTCCGCAAAGCTATGGAGCGTGACGGCGCTGCTTTGGTGCGCACGTTCATGTGGGTTGAGAAAATGGCGCCAACAGGCACCATCACTGAGACCGACGTGGCAGAAAAAGCCATTGAAGAACGCAGCAAAGACTCAATGTATGTTGATGAGAGCTTTGGCATGATAGCAGGATATGGCGCTCACGGAGCCATTGTGCACTATGAGCCTGAGAAAGCCACCGCAGCCACTCTGCAAGGCGAGGGCCTGTTGCTTGTTGACACCGGCGGACAATACTACGACGGCACCACCGACATCACTCGCACCGTATCGCTTGGCAATCCCACCCCGGCACAACGCCACGATTATACACTTGTGCTCAAAGGCCACCTTGCTCTTGGCAATGCCGTGTTCCCCGAACATACACGCGGTGTGCAACTCGACGTGCTTGCTCGCCAATACATGTGGGAAGAACATCTCACTTACTTCCACGGCACAGGTCATGGCGTGGGCCATTTCCTCTCAGTTCACGAGGGTCCGCAGAGCATACGCACTCAGGAAAACCCTGTGGAGCTTGTGCCCGGCATGGTCACCAGCAACGAACCGGGATTGTATAAAACCGGAGAATACGGTGTGCGCATTGAGAACTGCGTGCTCACCGTGCTTGCCGCACATAGCGACGAGTTTGGCGACTTCATGCGCTTTGAGGACCTCACGCTGTTCCCCTACGATAACAAGCTTATTGACAAATCGATGCTCACCGATAAGGAAATAGGGCAGATTAACAGCTACCATGCTATGGTGCGCAGTCGCCTCACCCCTTACCTCAACAGCGAAGAATGTGCTTGGCTCAACGAAAAGACTAAAGAATTATAAACCGAAAACATAATTAGCAATAAAAAATGGCAATAATAAGAACAATTGACCGCAACGGCGAGATACTCACTCCAAAATATGGCGAAGGCTGCTTTTTGGCTGATAACGCGGTACTGGTGGGCGACGTCACTATGGGCAACGACTGCACAGTGTGGTTTGGCACGGTGCTGCGCGGCGACGTCAACACCATCACCATTGGCAACCGTGTGAACATACAAGACGGCAGCGTGCTGCACACCCTCTATCAGAAATCAACCATTGAGATAGGCAACGACGTGTCGATAGGCCACAACGTGACCGTTCACGGTGCCAAGATACGCGATTTTGCGCTCATAGGCATGGGGGCAGTGCTGCTCGATGATGCTGAGGTGGGCGAGGGCGCCATTGTGGCTGCCGGCAGCGTGGTGAAGAAAGGCACCAAGATTGGTCCCAACGAGTTGTGGGCTGGCGCACCTGCCGAGTTTAAGAAAAAAGTTGACCCGGCACAGGCTCAGGAGATGAACGTGAAGATTGCTAAGAACTATTTGATGTATTCAAAGTGGTATGACTACCGCTCTGAAGAGAGCGAGAATCTGTAAAAAGAGGCTCGGACTGAGAAAAACGGTCATCACAAAAAAAGAAACTAAACAATAATACACAACATATATATTCATGAAGAAAAGAAACATTTTGCTAATTGCCATAGCCATGGCAACGGCGAGTGCCGGAGCCACCACACCGCTGTGGATGCGCTCGGCAAAGATTTCGCCCAACGGCAAGGAGATTGCCTTTGAATATAAGGGCGACATTTGGAAGGTGAGTTCGGCAGGAGGCACAGCAGTGCGCCTTACCACTCAGCCCAGTTACGAGAGTTCGCCCGTTTGGAGCCTCGACGGGTCGCAGATTGCCTTTCGCAGCAATCGCCACGGCAACTTCGATGTGTTTGTGATGCCAGCCAATGGCGGCTCGGCAACACGCCTCACCACCAACTCGGCACAAGAATTTCCTTTTGCATTCTCGGTTGATGGGCAATACGTTTATTTTGGTGCTCAGATACAAGACCCAGCCAAGAGCGCATTGTTTCCGACTTCGGCGTTGCGCGAATTGTATAAGGTGCCTGTGAAGGGCGGTCGCACCACTCAGGTGCTTGCCACTCCAGCCGAGGATATTTGCTTCAGCGCCGATGGCTCAACCATGCTCTATCACGACTGCAAAGGTTTTGAAGACGCAATGCGCAAGCACCACACCTCGTCGGTGACTCGCGACCTTTGGCGTTATGACGTTGCCACAGGCAAACACACCAACCTCACCAATCGCGGTGGCGAGGACCGTTCGCCGGTTTTGGGCCCTGATGGAACTACCGTGTATTTCCTGAGCGAACGCGGCTCGTCGTTTAACGTCTATAAATTCAACATCAACAATCCGCAACAGGTGAGCGCCGTCACCAACCACACCACTCACCCCGTGAGGTTCCTTTCAATCTCAAACGGCGGTGATTTGTGCTACACCTACGATGGCGAAATCTACGTTAAGCCTGCCGGCGGCGCTGAGCGCAAGGTGGCTGTTGACGTGGTGCTCGACGAGGAAAACAACATTGAGGAATTGCGTGCCTCTGTGGGCTACGGCCAGGTGTCGCCCGACGGCAAGCAGATGGCGTTTATCTCGCGTGGCGAGGTGTTTGTGACTTCGGTTGAATACAACACCACCAAGCAAATCACCTCGACGGCAGCCGAGGAACGCGGACTAACTTGGAAAAAGGACAATCGCACCATTGCTTATGCCAGCGAGCGCGGAGGCAATTGGCAAATCTACACAGCCACCATACATCGCAAAGGGGACCAAAACTTTGCCAATGCAACGCTCATCGACGAGAAAGTGATTTTGCCGTCAACCGAGGTTGAGCGTTATGCTCCACAATTCTCGCCCGATGGCAAGGAATTGGCTTTCATTGAAGACCGAACCCGCCTGATGGTGCTGAACCTCGAAACCAATAAGGTGCGTCAGGTGACCGACGGCAGCAAGTGGTATGACCAAAACGAGGAATTTGGCTTTGAATGGAGTCCTGATGGCAAATGGTTTGTGATACAGTTTGTTGACAAGCATCACGACCCATATTACGATTGCGGAATTGTGAGCGCTCAGGGTGGCGAAATCTTCAACATCACTCGCAGCGGTTACTTCAACACAGGTGCCACATGGGTGCTTGGCGGCAAGGCAATAATGTTTGCCACCGACCGCTATGGCATGCGTTCACACGCCTCTTGGGGCTCGCAGGAAGACGTGATGCTGGCGTTTGTTGACAAAGACGCTTACGACCGCTTCTGCCTCAGCAAAGAAGATTTTGAATTGCTCAAAGAGGTAGAAAAGGCTCAGAAGGCTGAGAAAGAAAAGGCCGAGAAAGACAAGAAAGACTCTAAAAAGGGCAAGAAAGCCGATAAGAAAGATGAAAAGAAGGGCGACAAAGACGATAAGGCAAGTGAAACTCCCAAAGACATCAAGATTGACTTTGACGGATTGCGTGACCGCATTGTGCGCCTTACTCCAAACTCATCAAATCTAAGCGCTGCCGCTCTCACTCCTGATGGCGAAACACTTTATTACATCACTACGTTTGAAGGTAAACCCGACTTGTGGAAATACTCAACCCGCAGCAAGGAAACTAAACTTGTGAGCAAGGGCGTGGGTCGTGGCAACTTGCAGATGATGGACGATGGTAAGGCTATGTTCCTGGTGGGTCGCGAAGCCAAGAAGATTGAACTTCCGGGAGAGAAGTCTAAGGCTATCACTGCTTCGGCACAAATGAAGCTTGACCACGCCGCTGAACGCGCTTATATGTTTGAGCATGTGGTTAAGCAAGAGGCTAAGTGCTTCTACAACGAGAATATGCATGGCGTTGACTGGCCTGCAATGGCTGAGGCTTATCGCAAATTCTTGCCTCACACCAACAATAACTTCGACTTTGGCGAGCTGCTCAGCGAACTGCTTGGCGAACTCAACGTGTCGCACACCGGCGGCCGCTATTCACCAAACCTCAACGGTGACCAGACCGCTAACCTTGGCTTGCTCTACGACTGGACATACGAGGGCAATGGCTTGAAGATTGATGAGGTGCTTGTTGGCGGTCCGTTTGACCGTGCCACTTCGCAAGTAAAAGCCGGTTGCATTGTTGAGGCCATCAATGGTATTCAACTCACTGATGCTATCGACTATTGCCAAATCTTCAACGACATCAACCGCAAGAAAACGCTTGTTTCGCTCTATAATCCTGCTGACGGCAAACGCTGGGAAGAAGTGATTCTGCCCATCAGCAATTCAAGCTTCAACGCTTTGCTCTACGACCGTTGGGTGAAGGCACGCGAGGCCGATGTTGAACGTATGTCGGGCGGTCGCTTGGGATATGTTCACATCAAGTCGATGAACGATGCTTCGTTCCGTGTGATTTACAGCAAGATTCTTGGTGAATACAACGATAAAGAGGGTATTGTGATTGACACTCGCTTTAATGGCGGCGGACGTTTGCATGAAGACCTTGAAACCTTCTTCAGCGGTGAGAAATATCTCACTCAGGTGGTGCGCGGACGTGAAGCCTGCGATATGCCAAGCCGCCGTTGGAACAAACCGTCAATCATGATTCAATGCGAGGCTAATTACAGCAACGCTCATGGCAGCCCGTGGGTTTATAAATATAAGAACATAGGCAAGCTTGTGGGTATGCCTGTGCCGGGCACCATGACCAGTGTGAACTGGGAAACGCTCATCGACCCATCTCTGGTGTTTGGTATTCCGGTGATTGGCTATCGCAAAGCCGATGGCACTTATCTTGAGAACTGTCAGCTTGAACCTGATGTGAAGGTGGCTAACGCACCCGAGACAGTGGTTGACGGCGTTGACACTCAGCTCAAAGTGGCTGTTGACGAACTTCTGAAGCAAATCGACGCTAAGAAATAAAGTGAAACTCATTTATTGAGCACAGCCCATTGCGGCTAAAGGAAAATAAGAGAGGACTGCTCCCCGGTTTGTGTGGGGCAGTTCTCTTTTTTCGTGTGTTCGGGAAGGCGTTTTATGAAGTTAAATTTGCTGTAACGCTGTTTTTTTAACAATTAGTTGTGCCTGATTTTTATGCCAATGTGCTATATTTGCGCATAACAAATGAAGTAAATGTTATTATTAATGTTATGATTATGAGAAAACGTTTTGCGAAATATGTATTTGCTGCCGGCATAGCGGTGGGCGCGGTTGCGCTGAGCCATGCCGAGGATAATGTGGTGAGAGAGGTTAACATATCGTCGGCGAAAGAGATTATCAGCCGTATGCCAGCCAATGCGGTGTATGTCTATGATGAGTTTCGCCCTGGAGTGGCTTATCTGAAAAACGGCGGCGTGTCACGAGCCCTGTTCAACTACTGCATGATTATGGACGAGATGCATTACCGCACCGATGACGGCGAGGTGCAAGCCATCTCAAATGGCGCTGATGTGGGCGTGATTAGGATTGGCACCGATGCTTATTATTTCTCGGGTAAGCTGTCGTTTGCCCAATTGGTGGTTTACGATGATGATGCCATTCTGTGCTATCGCCGCCACACTAAGGTGAATCAATATGACGGCAACTATGGCGCTTATGGCACAGCTACCGAGACGGTGTCGGCAAACCGCGTGCAAAGCATTGCTTTCACACCCGGCATCAAAGACCTTGATAATATGCGCGACTTGAAGTATGAAGTGGAGGGCGAATACGTGCTGCTTATTGACTGCAAGCCAATATCAATACATTCTGCCAAGGCTTTTGAGAAAGCTTTCCCCAAACTGAAGAAGAAAATCAAGGAATATACTTCAACTCATAAAGTAAATTACAAAAACGGCGACGACTTGGTGGCGCTTATGGAATTTTGCATCACCAATAAATGAATCTTGAATTAACTTAGCAAGAAAATATTAGCCGGAGGCAGTGAATTTTGTTAATCCTTGCCTCCGGCTGTTTTATTGTTGCGCCCTGTGTAGTGGCGTTATTTGAGTTTTTGTGCGAGGTAATGCCCGGTGTAGCTGTTGGGGCATGCGGCAATCTCCTCGGGAGTGCCGGTTGCCACCACATAGCCGCCGTCGTTGCCACCCTCAGGACCCATGTCAATCACATGGTCGGCGCATTTAATCACGTCGAGGTTGTGCTCAATGATGATGATTGAGTGACCGTGGTCAATGAGTTGGTTAAACGACTTCATGAGCGTTTTGATGTCGTGCAGATGCAAGCCGGTGGTTGGCTCGTCGAAGATAAAGAGCGTGGGTTCGCTAACCTCCTCGCAAAGATAATAAGCCAACTTCACACGCTGATTCTCGCCGCCCGAGAGCGACGACGATGATTGCCCCAGCTTGATGTATCCCAATCCCACATCTTGCAGCGGTTTAAGTCTGCGCACAATGCGTTTTTCGCTTGCGCCGTTCGATGCTGAGAAAAACTCAATGGCTTGGTTCACGGTCATGTTGAGCACGTCGTAGATGTTTTTGCCGTTGTATTCCACTTCGAGCGCGTTCGAGCTGTATCGTTTGCCATGGCATGAGTCGCAAGGCAGGGTGATGTCGGCCATAAACTGCATCTCAATGGTGATGGTGCCCTCGCCTTTGCAGTCCTCGCAACGGCCGCCGGGAGCGTTAAACGAGAAGAAGCCTGCCGTGTAGCCCATTTGCTTTGATAGTTGTTGCTCGGCAAAAAGATGCCTTATTTCATCGAATGCTTTGAGATAGGTGGCGGGATTGCTTCGGGTGGATTTGCCTATGGGGTTCTGGTCAACATAGTCGATGCGGCGTATCAGATGCAGGTCGCCATCGATGCTTAGGTGCGCACCCGGTGCATCGACGTTCACATCGAGCCGGCGTGCAATGGTGTGATAGAGGATTTTGTTCACGAGGGTCGATTTGCCCGAGCCGCTAACGCCTGTGACCACGGTAATCACGCCCAACGGGAATTTCACGTCGATGTTCTTGAGGTTGTTTTCTGATGCTCCTTTCACCTCAATATAGTTGTTCCACTTGCGTCGCACCTTTGGGGTGGGTATTTGCATCTCGCCTGAAAGATATTTGAGCGTGTAGCTACGCGGTGCGTTGGCATTGTCGGTGAGTGGTCCGGCATAAACAATCTCGCCGCCGGCACGTCCGGCATCGGGGCCTATGTCAATGAGATAGTCGGCTGAGCGTATGATATCCTCGTCATGTTCCACCACCAGCACGGTGTTGCCAATGTCGCGTAGCGATTTCAGAACCTTAATGAGGCGGTCAGTGTCGCGCGAGTGCAGCCCAATGCTTGGCTCGTCGAGAATGTAGATTGACCCCACCAACGAGCTGCCAAGCGATGTGGTGAGGTTAATGCGTTGGCTCTCGCCGCCCGAGAGCGTTGACGAGATGCGGTCAAGGGTCAGGTAGCCCAATCCCACTTCACACAGGCAATGGAGCCGGTTGGTGATTTCGGTGACAAGCCTGCGTGCAATGATAGCATCTTCGGGGCTTAGGTGTAGGTTGGTGAACCATTGGTAGAGGTCGCTCACAGGCATCTTCACCATGTCGGCAATGGTGAGTCCGTCAATTTTTATGTAGAGAGCTTCTTTCTTTAGGCGTGCGCCTTGGCAGTCGGGGCACTCTGTCTTGCCGCGATAGCGTGCCAGCATCACGCGATATTGTATTGAGTAGCTCTTGCTTTGCACAAATTTAAAAAACTGGTCGATGCCTTGGGTGTAACGGTCGCCGTGCCACAGCAGTTGGCGTTGCTTACTGGTGAGTTTGTTGTAAGGCGTGTGGATGGGGAACCCTGCGGGCACAGCCTGCCTGATGAATTGCTCTTTCCACTCGCTCATGATGTTCCCTCGCCAGCATGCCACGGCATCGTCATAGACCGATAGTGCCATGTTGGGCACCACCAGACGCTCGTCGATGCCGGTTACTTTGCCGAAGCCTTCGCAGGTGGGGCATGCACCCACCGGGTTGTTGAAGTTAAACATCAGGTCGCTTGGCTCCTGAAAGGTGATGCCGTCGGCCTCAAAGCGTTTTGAAAATTCAAGCGTGTCGATTGTGCCGTCGGCTTTCCATGCCATCACAATGCATTGGTCGTGACCTTCAAAGAAAGCCGTTGAGAGCGAGTCGAGTATTCGCAAGTCGTCTTCTTTGCTGTGTGTCACGCTAATGCGGTCAATGAGCAGGCGATAATCGTCGGGCGACAGTTGGTTGGCTTGCGGTTGCAGGCTTGTGATGTCAATAAAAGAGCCGTTGTGCTCAAGGCGCGAGTATCCGCCTTTGAGCAGCACACCCAGTTGCGTGGCAAAATCGCGGTCGTGGGGCAACAGCAGAGGGGCTAAGATGGCAATGCGCGTGCGCTCGGGGTAGCTGTTGATGGCGTTCACCACATCGGCCGACGTGTGTTTCTTCACCACGTCGCCCGAGATGGGCGAGATGGTTTTGCCAATTCGGGCAAAGAGCATACGCAGATAGTCATAAATCTCAGTGCTGGTGCCCACGGTGCTGCGGGCGTTGCGTGTGGTCACTTTCTGCTCAATGGCAATTGCCGGCGGCAATCCTTTTATGAAGTCACATTCGGGCTTTGCCATTTTGCCAAGGAATTGGCGAGCGTAGGCCGATTGGCTCTCAACGTAGCGACGTTGCCCCTCGGCATAGATGGTGTCGAAGGCGAGCGACGACTTGCCGCTGCCCGATAAACCCGTCACCACCACCAGCTCGCCGCGAGGTATGTTCACGTCTATGTTTTTGAGATTGTTAACCCTTGCTCCTTTTATGATAATTTTGCCCAAATTCATGCTTTTATTACTTGACTAAAAAATTATTCTTGCAAAATTAATGAATTTGTTCTGAACTGCCATAGCTTTTTGTGGCGGTGATAATAATTTGCCTTTATTTTGTGTGTACTTTGGTTCGCCCCCTTTTTTTGACTGTGCTTGGTGATTAGCTGCTATGAGCCGGGGGCATGGAGAGTGTTTTTTTGCGATGATTTATTAACTCTTACTATGCTCAATTAAATAGGCTATTTAAACGGCACGACATGATACACCTAAAAAAGAAATGGGAGCCTAAAACATTGCGTTTTGGCTCCCGATACTAAATCAAACAAATATGGTATGAACGTTAAACATATCTCATGTTATCGTTGAATGTACTTCTTGCCATTTCTGATTACGATTCCTTTGTAGTTTTCATTTACGCGACGGCCCAAGATATCGTAGGTGATGCCATCACCTTCGGTTGTGTCGGTGTCAATGGTGCTAATAGCCGTAGAACCTGTTGGAATAGCAAGAATGTGTGCAGGATTGATATACACTTTTTGAGGTTCAAACACCTCGGTTCCTTCGGGGGTGTAACCATAGAGATAGCCGGCAGAAGCGTATGAAAGAGCATCGGTGAAATAGATGTTTTTGGTATATGGCGATATATACAGTTCATAAGCGGATGTCAGTGACTTTATTGCATTGGTTACCTCATCGTTGTAGATACCCTCACTATATGTCATTGTTTTTGGGTCAATGGTTCTAACGTAGTAAACATATTCGTAAGTGATATAAGAGAAGGCGCTTCCCACGGTGTAGAATTTTTCTCCATCGGTGGTATTGTATGTGCAAGGGAAATCAAATGTTTTCACCTCATCAGTTTCGCAATCAAGAATCACTGTTTTGGCTGGTTCTTCATAATAATCGCCACACGAATTGATGCAGAGGTATTGCCCAGCCTGCGACATTTCGCCATAAAGATTGATGCAACCGGTGTCGATGGTCTTAATTGAGCGCATCTCGTTGGCATCCACAACTTCAACTGTTGTTTCGTAGTCGTGGTTCTCAGAGAACGAATAACCGCCGGTGTTGGCAACATAAAGTTTGCCATCATAGTAGCGAATACCTTCAGGTTCCCATCCAACCTCGCATGTGGCAACAACCTTTTTTGTGTTGATGTCGATTTTTGCCACGTATCCTTTGGTGAAAGTTGTTTCACCGCAAGTGTGAGCATAAGAAGTCACATAAAGGTAATTGCCATCGGTGCACATGCGGCGATTGTTGGGGATGTCTTCTGTTGCTCCCATATCTTCGCCATTAGGGTTGATAAACTGGATGATGTTTGACCAATTGACGCAGATTGCAATCAGATTATCGTTGATTTGCAAGATGTCGTTAGGCGTGTCGCCAAGTTTCTTGTTGTTTACAGTGCGGAACCATTGGTTGGTGAGGGTTCCGGTTGTGGCATCGTAGTACGATAGTTGGCCGTTGTCGCTTTGCCAATTGCCTTCGTTACACACTATAAGGTTATCTTTAACCTCATCTGCCTGTGCTGTGGCGCAATTCCATAAAAGGATTATCGCCAAAATAAGATAAAATTTTTTCATGCGAATAAAAAATTAATTATAAGTGGAATTTGAAAGTTACCATGTAACGACGCCCTGGCATTGGCCAGCGCTGAATCATTTCGTATGGTTTGTTGAAGATATTTTGACACTCCAATTCGGCGGTCAGTTTCCAGAAACGGTATGCCACCTTGCTGTCAACGCACATATATGAGTCGAGAGGGTCTTCTATGTCGTTTTCTGATGTCCAATAGCGTTTGTCAACAAACATATAGGAAACTGAGCCCGATAGGTTTTTCCATGTGCACGAATATATGGCGCTGCACGTCCAGCGTGGTGAGTATGCTATGAAATCGCGATAATCATTCCCATCGGGGTTGGTTAAGTTGCGGTCGTCTTGGAAGGCTCCGCTCAAAAACAGTGAGTGGATGCGATAATGCAAATTGGCACTCAAATCAATGCCCATGCAGCGCGTGTATCCATAATTCAACATGGTCCATTGAAACGAGCCTTTCAATGGGAGGCACACAATGCGGTCGGTCACGCGGTTGTAGTAGCCGTCGATTTGCAGATTTAGCCAATTAGTGTTGTAGCATAGACCCACATCAAATTGTTTGGTATATTCGGGCTTCAGATTGCGGTTGCCCACAAGAGTGTAGTATAAATCGTTAAGGGTGGGTGCACGGAACACCGACTTGTAGAAAGCCCTGAATGAAAGATTGGGGCAGAGTTGGTAAGAGGCAAGGGCATTATAGGTGAACCTTTCCAAAGGCTTTGCGCCATAATATGTGTGGTCGGTGACTTTGGTGTAAAGCCCACTTGCGTTGAGGGTCAGTCCTTTGAATTTAAACATTGCCGAAAGCGATGTCTTGTTGTCGAGTCGCCAAACATAATGGTAATTCTTCACATCGGTGGTGAGGTCCGACCATCGCAAGTCGCTCGATGCCGATAGTCCAAGGCTTTTGAAATTATATGAAAGAGCCAATGCACCATAAATGTCCTGTTGATGGTATTGGTTGTTGCTGTGCACACTCATGTTCTCAGGATAATCTGAGCGATAGTGCAGCTTGTCGTTGGCATATTTTGCTATTGCTCTGATGGCAAACGATTTGAAGGCTTTACGATAGGAGAGTTGGCTGAAAAAATTGTGGTCCCATTCGCGCCCAACATCGGTGTATTTGTCAGATAGTCGGCGTACCACACCGCCAGGCAACCCTCGTTGCGAGGAATAATAATAGGTGTGCCATTCAAAATTCTTATAGAAAAGGCAGCTTTCAATACTTAACAAATCAATATCGCCATTGCGGCGTGTTCCGGTGGTGTCTTCATATTCGGTTTTATAGTGGAAAGGGTAGTTGCCGTCGCTATGCGTGAAATGCGCGTCAATAAAACCATAGTTTTTATAACTAAAAGTGGTATTCACCTTGTGGGTGTTAAAAGAGCCTATTGAGTAGGAGCTTACTAATGATGTGCTCTGAGGGCGCTTTGTGCGGAGATACACGGTAGATGCCGAGGAATATTCGCTTGCCATCATCAGTTGCTCAGTTTTGTTGGCATTATATAGCGACACTGATTCAAGGGTTGAGAGTGAATATTTGCCCAAATCAACGGTGCCGTTTTGCGCATTTGTTATGCGCACACCATCAAGATACACTCCCACATGCTGCGAGCCAAGCGACCTCACATTCACCGTTTTCTGTCCGCCAAGTCCGCCATAGTCCTTAATCTGAACGCCCGACATATATTTCAAGGCATCGGCAACAGAATTTGATGCAAGGTTCTCAATTTGTTCTTGCGATATGGTTTGTTGCGGGGTGAGGTTGCGAGATGCGGTCACAACGACCTCATTGATGGCAAACACAGAGTCTGTCATCAATCTCGGGACGGCACTATGTGCCGATACCATAAAGACACCCGTGTGCACCCATACACACGCGAGCATAGCCAAGCAAAAGATTCTCATTATGTCATAAAATATAAGACTCAATGCCTGTGTCCCCGCAGGCAAATCTTACTGAAAATGGCAGGTCTTCTGGCTTAATCTTTAACAACCACGTCTTCCCGGACTTCGCGTAACTCGTATGACTCGGGTTACATCCAGTGACTTCTTATGGATGTCAATATAAGAAATTACAGCTACGGGCATAGTTGCAGAATTTCACTGCATTCCCATCTTAGCTCTGCAAAAGCAGAGAACCATTTCCGATGCAAATTTAGTTCTTTAATTTTATAAATGCAATATTTACATGAGTATTTGCAGAAAATTGTCGCAGTTATAGCTTCTGAATTTAGTCCTTCTGATTGTTTGTTCAAGCGGCTTGTTTTGAGAGCAGCAAAATGTGGTGATGTGGCTGAAAATATTTGCATATAATTGCAAAAAGCACTAATTTTGCATATCAAATTCAAGAGTCGATTAATGAATTACAAGGTATATCTTCTTATTTTACTCGGTGCATTGTCGGCGTTTGGTCCGTTTGTCACCGATATGTATGTTCCCAGTTTGCCTTCGATGGTCGATGATTTTCACAGCACTGTGCCAATGGTGCAGATGGGATTGTCGTTCAGCATGATAGGTTTGGCATTGGGTCAGCTGATATTTGGTCCGCTGAGCGACAAGTATGGTCGTCGCCGCCCGGTGTTGGTTGCCATGTTGGTGTTTTGCGTGAGCACACTCGCCAGCATTTTTGCGCCCACCATTGAGGTTTTCATTGGACTGCGTCTGTTGCAGGGCATCTCGGGTGCCGGTGGCATAGTGATTTCTCGTTCGGTTGCCACCGACACGTTTGATGGTCATCAGCTCCTGAAGATGCTTGCCATAATAGGTGCCATCAACGGCATTGCGCCGGTGGCAGCGCCTGTTGTGGGTGGCGCCATTGTCACCAGCATAGGCTGGCGTGGCATTTTTGTGGTGTTGCTGGTGATTGGCGTGTTGCTCACCTTTGGCAGCTTCTACATGCGAGAGTCGTTGCCTGTTGAACGCCGCAAGACCACCGGTTTTTGGCAAACTTTCCGCTTGTTTGGCGTGGTGATGCGCAACCGCCGTTTCATGTGCTATGTGATGCAACAAGCCACCGCACAAGCCATCTTGTTTGGCAACATTGCTTCTTCTACGTTTATCGTGCAGAACCACTATGGGCTGTCGCCGGTTTATTTCAGCTTGTGTTTTGCCATCAATGGCGTGTTTATAGGCGTTTTCGCTGCTCTGTCGGCGCGATTCCGCAAGGCTGAGAATTGCGTGGCTGTGAGCTGCGCCGGCATGTTGGCGCTGAGCTTGGTGCAGGCGGTGGTGCTCTATGCCGACTGCAACATTTGGATATATGAGATAGTGCTCAACGCCTTGTTGGGCTTCATGGGACTCACCTTCACGGCATCAACCACCCTTGCGCTCAACAGCGAGCGTGCCAATGCAGGCACTGCGTCGGCGGTGTTTGGCGCAATTGGCTTTGTGAGCGGCGGTTTGGTGACTCCGTTGGTGGGCGTGGGCAACATGCTTCACACCACGGCAATAGTGTTTGTGGTGGGAGCCATCTTGTCGGCTCTGTTTGCATTCTTGGCAAGGCGCGTGAAGGCCTAATGGCTTAGGAACGCGTGCATGCGGCTGCTGATGAGCGATAACGGCCGTGCCACATATTCAATGTGAAACGAGCGGTCGAAAATTTGGTTGGCATGCCTGCCAGCAGAGGCAAGCTTGGCGCGGTTGCCGCGGTGACGTTCGCGGTATTGCGCAAGGGCTTCGCCAGAGAGAAACGGCGCATCGAGCACTATGTTCACGGCGCGGTTGGCGCGTTGGCAATAGTCAAGAGCCAGATACATCTCACGCTTGGGAATCAGACGGTCGTAGAAATTCAGCTCGCAGGCTTCAATGATGCTGCTCACATATTGGCGTTCGCAGGCTGAGAAGAAATCGCCCTCGTAGTATTTTCGGCGATAGTCGGCATAGATGTTCATGCCATTTTGCAATTTTTCTTCAGTGGTCATAGTGCATTTTTCCTTTCTTTTTTGTGGTTATTGATTAAATCACACACGCTCGCCGGCATTGTGCCGTGGCGTGAATGGGTGTGTTGTTTCGTTTTTTTATTGTCGGTGCAAAGTTGGTGAAACCGGGGGCAAGATTTGTGCGCACCTTTGTTTAATAAAAATAAATGTGCCGTTGGCAGGTTGGTTATCACAGAAAAAGCTTGATTGTGGGCAGCCAGCCCAAACTGGTTTGCGCGTTGTTTTTGTTCATGGGAATAGGGCGACGAATTGATTAAAATCCACCTAAACACGGTTGCAATCATGCCGTTAGGCGTATGCTGAAGTGCTTGGCTGCGGTCATCAATGTGGCTTCAGGCAGGTTTGTAGAGCAAAAATTAATTGCACATCCCAAACATTTCAATTAACTTTGTGGGCGTTCTGCGTTGCAGTACGTTTGTTTTGATAATATTTTTAGTACAAATAATTTTTTTAACAACAATTTATGCTCAAGAAAATTCTTTCTATATCGGGAAAACCGGGCCTATACCGCCTGGTGTCATACGGCAAAAACATGATAATTGTGGAAGGTTTGCTCGACGGCAAGCGCATCCCGGCTTACACTCGCGACAAGATTGTGTCGCTGGGCGATATTGCCATCTACACTTATGGTGAAGAGGTGCCATTGGCAAAGGTGTTCACCTCAATCTATGAGAAACATGAAGGCAAGGCACTCGACGCCAAGCAGTATGCCACACCTGAGAGCTTGCGTGCTTTCTTGCTCGAGGTTCTGCCCGAATATGACCAAGACCGCGTATATAACAACGATATCAAGAAAATCATTCAGTGGTATAACCTTCTGTTGTCGGGCGGTTTCACCTCGTTTGAAGAGGCTGAAGATGCAAAGCCTGAAGAAGGTGCTGAATAAACGATAAAAGCAAAAAGAGAAAAATTATGCCAATAAGCGAGATTGGCATTAGTAAATCAATTAATTAGGAACTGAGCCAAAGTGATGTGTGAATTCGCAGCGATGCGTGTCATATTGCACTTTGGCTTTTTATATTGTTTAACCCATCATTAAGAAAACTATTGTGGAACGAACTGATGCTGAAACCAATGCAATGAAACGCCGATGGGCGCATGGTGCTGCAACGATGGTTGCTGCATTGCTGATGTGCGTGATGACCTCATGCCACTCGTCGCGCCGTGCCGTGGTGAGCGACGATGTGTATGAACCGCAAGTGGCTGAGCATGAGCAGCAAGCGCCTGAGCGCGAGCTGCATGACGCATTTCTGCGCTATGGCATCACTCGTGAAGCTGGCGACAATGAGCGCCTTTATGCCGAGGTTGAGAGTTGGCTTGGTGTGCCTTATCGCTACGGCGGCAACACTCGCAGCGGCGTTGACTGCTCGGGGCTGGTGGTGGCTATTTACAAGACCGTTTATGGCACTCTGTTGCAGCGCAGTTCCGCCAAGATATTGCAGGAGAATTGCCATGAGATAAAGAAGAACGATTTGCGAGAGGGCGATTTGGTGTTTTTCTCAACGCAGAAGTCGCGTTCGCGCATCAATCATGTGGGCATATACTTGAAAAACGGCAGGTTTGTTCACGCAGGTTCGGCAGGAGTCACCATCGACGTTATGGATATGAACTATTATGTGACGCATTATGTGGCGTCGGGGCGTGTGAAGCGCTGAGGCCGGGAGAGAGTGCTGTGATTGCATGGGCGCGTAGCCGCTCATTGTGCGGCTAATCAGCAACATAGTGCGGTATATTCATTTAAAAGGGGCACGATATCATCGAGTTGGAATTTTTTAGTAATTTTCTTTGTTTTTTTGCAAAATTGATGGCAAAATACTATTTTTGTCATTGCTAAAAACAAACTTTTTTACATCTATTATATATGTTGTTGTCATCTCCCGAGAAAGTTTATGGATTGATTGGGTACCCATTGGTTCACTCATTCTCACAAACCTATTTTAATCAGAAGTTTCAGTCAGAAAACATAAAAGCCAAGTATGTCAATTTTGAGATACCTGACGTGGGTATGCTCATGGAAGTGATTGCTGAGAATGAAAACCTTTGCGGACTCAACGTAACCATTCCCTATAAGGAGCAGGTGATACCGTTTCTCGACGAGATTGACGAGGCAGCGCGTGAAGTCGGCGCTGTGAATGTGATTAAGTTTCTGCAAACCAAAGACGGCCTGAAACTCAAAGGATATAACTCTGATATCATTGGCTTCACCGATTCCATCAAGAGCATGCTTGCTCCGCATCACACTGCTGCGCTTGTGCTCGGCACCGGTGGCGCAGCCAAGGCTGTGAGCTACTCGCTGCGCAAGTTGGGGCTTGAGGTTCAGTTGGTTTCGCGCCGCAAAAGCTCTGACACGCTCATATATGAGGAGCTCACCAAGAGCGATATGAAAAAGTATAAAGTGATTGTCAACACCACACCATTGGGCATGTACCCCAAGGTTGACACTTGCCCCAATATCCCTTATAGGTTTCTCACATCGCAACACCTGTGCTACGACCTGATTTATAACCCTGATGAGACCATGTTTTTGCGCCAGTCGCGCGAAGCAGGTGCCGTGGTGAAAAACGGGCTTGAGATGCTTTTGTTGCAGGCCTTTGCCTCTTACAATATCTGGAATCAGTGATGCCCTTTCATGGCTCGTGCTTATGATAACTGCCATGCCGAATGTTGTGGCAGGGTGGCACTGCCCATTGCTGTGAACCTTTGTTTTTGAAGCTTGAACTTAGCAGAGAATAAGCAGGTTTTTTTTGAGAGATTGACTTATGCCATCTTATAGCACCCCGTTGTCAAAGATGCCTCTTGTGCGCATTGCTGTGCCCTTTGTGGCAGGCGTGTTGCTGTGTGTGGGCTTTGGCGGAGGCGATGCGATAGGCTATGCTGCCGTTGCGCTTGGCGTGACGGCTGTTTTGTGTGCGGTGGTCATGCACTTTGCGCTTGAACCGATGCGGCGTGTGCGTTGGGCAATATTGCCTGTGGCAGCCATGTCGCTGTCGCTGGGAGCCATAGATGTCTGGCTGTGCCTGCCGCCCGATGTGGGCGACTCGTATAGCAGCCCTGAGCCACTGGTGGGCACCGTGACCGACGTGAAACAACGTGATGCATCAACAACCCTGATTGTGCAAACTGCCAATTTGGGGCGCGTGGCGCTTAGCACCAATGCCAATTGCTACAATATTAATCAGGGTGACCGCGTTGCTTTTGAGCCTTCGTTGCAATGCATCAGCAATCTTGGCAACCCCTATGAATTTGATTACCGCCGTTATATGCTCTTGCGGGGTGTGAGGTATCAGCAGCATATCACTGATGTGCGCCACATAGTAGTGGTTGGGCGCAGTTCCTCGCCTTATTACTGGTTGCAACGCCAGCGTTACGGCATGCGTTGCAGCATCTACAATAGCCACATGAGCAATGATGCCAAGACACTGTGCGCGGCATTGCTGCTGGGCTACGGCGAAGATATTGACGCCGAATGCCGCCGCCTGCTCTCGGAGGCTGGTGTGGCACATGTGGTGGCGCTGAGCGGTATGCACGTCAGTTTGGTGTCGATGTTTGTGGCGTGGCTGTTGCTGCCGCTGATGCGCGGTGGCCGCTTGCGCCTGAGGTTGATGTGCACCATTGTTGCCGTTCTGGTCTTTGCTTTCCTCACCGGCTTGCAGCCTTCGGTGGCGCGAGCGTCGCTCATGACCGTTATTGCTTTGCTGTCGTTGATTGGCAACAGCCGTCCGCTCATGCTCAATGCCTTGATTGGGGCGGTGCTGCTCATAGTTGTTTTTTCGCCGTTGAGCGTTTTCAGCGTAGGGTTGATGTTGAGCGTTTTTGCGGTGCTGTCGCTCGTTGTGGCAATGCCGTGGGTGGCAGTCCGGTTGCAAGGAGTAGGCAAATGGATGAGGTATTTGGCGTTTAGCGCATCGGGGTCGGTGGTAGCCACCATTGCCGTATCGGGCATCACGGCCTATTATTTCCATACGATGAGTTTTGTGTCGGTATTTTCAAATTTTGTGGTTGCGCCGCTGTTGCCGCTGTTTATGGCTTTTGGCGCACTTCATGTGCTGCTGCTTGGTTCGGGCGTGGAGATTGGTGTGCTGAGCCAAGGGCTGAACGTGCTAAGTGAGGCATTTGTGCGATTCTCTGAATTTATGGCAGGCATCCCCGGGGCTTATGTTAGCCGCATGTGGGTGACATGGCAAGAGGTGCTTTTGGCGTATGCCGCCATAGTTGCCGGTGGCATAGCTTTGGCTATGCGTAGTCGCCGCTGGGGATTGGTTGCGGCGTCGTTTGCAGCCGCGGTTGTCACATTGCATATATTAATAATGTGTAATCGCAGTCGCGAAGGTGCCATAGTGATGTGCGATTATGAAGCTACGCCGGTGTTTTATTACTGCGACGGTCACGGCTATGTGTGGTGCTGCGACGGCAACATTGATGCCGAGGTGTTTGCCGGTAGGCATTATGCCATGTTGTGTGCCCTGGGCGTGGACACTGTGGAGGTGCTAAGCGAACCTTGCAAACTGCATGGCAACTTGTTTGCTGAGGGCTATGCGGTGGTTATGGGCAAAGTGATTGTTGAGTTGCGTGCTCACAGCACAATGGTTAAACGAGGCACGGCGGCACTAAACCATGATTATGCCATTGTGCCCTATGATTCGGGGTATCTGTTGGGTAACCTTAAAAAATACACAGGAGGTGGCACGGTGATAATCTCGGCAGGGCTGAGAGAGGAGTCAGCCGCCATAGCGGCAGAAACCTTGCAGTGCCGTGGGGTGCCGCATGTGGTGATGCGCCGCAGCGGTGCTTATGTGATTGCCGAGCGATAAGCCCCTGAAGATTAATCATCTGAGCCTTAGAGGCATGAATTTGTTTTGATGACAGCATTTTTTGCTTTCAGCCACATAAAAAATTTGTAGAATACAAAAAATAAACGTAAATTTGCAACCGATTTCGCCCCAAGTGGGGTGAATACAACCCTAAAAATTGGAGAGGAGGTTGTGTAAATAATACAATAATAGACTAAGACAGAGAAGTTTACATATTGATATTGTTTGAAAGTCGCGATGCAGATTCGTGGCTTCCCCTTTGGGGCAAATGCTTGTGATGATTGCAACATACGTTGCATGATTGAGAGCAAAATCTGCAAACAACCGAGAAATTAATAAAATAATTACATAAAAAACAAGAATTTTTTAAAACAATGATTATCGTACAAGTTAAAGAAGGCGAAAACATCGAGAAAGCGCTGAAGAAGTTTAAGAGAAAATATGAAAAGACCGGCATCGTTAAGGAGTTGCGTGCTCGTCAGGCATTTGAAAAGCCATCGGTTACCAACCGCAAAAAGATGATGAAGGCTGTTTATGTGCAAAAACTTCGCACTGTTGACGAATAAAAACAAGATTTTTTTGTAGAAACCAAAATTTATTGCTATATTCGCTTGTGATAACAATAAGTGTAATCACACACGCTGAATATGACAATAGAGGGATTCTTAAAATATTTACGGTATGAGCTGAATTATTCGGTTCATACCGTTTTGTCTTATAAGAACGACCTCAATCAGTTCAGCAAATACTTGGTAGGCGGTGGCAATGAGCCACTTAGGCTGCAAGACGTGACGCAAAGCGACATTCGCGCATGGATGTTGAGCCGCTCGCAAGCAGGCGATTGTACGCGCACCATCAGGCGCAAAGTGCAATCGTTGCGCACGTTCTATAAATATTTGCAGCGCATGGGTGAGGTTGAAGATAACCCGGCGTTGAATGTTGAGCTTGCCAAGGTGGGCAAGAAGCTGCCCACGTTTGTGCGCACCGAGAGCATGAATAGCTTGATTGACGAGGCAATTGACGAGAGCGATTTTGAAGAGGTGCGTAACAAGCTTATTGTGGTGATGCTTTATGAAACCGGCATACGCCGCGGCGAGCTTATTGACCTGCTTGATGCCAATGTTGATGTTGAGAAGCAGGAGATGAAGGTGCACGGCAAGCGCGATAAAGACCGCATAGTGCCCATGTGCGACGAGCTTTGCTCGTGGGTGACACTGTATAGGCATTTGCGTGCCTTGCAGGTTGACGGTGGCAACAGTCCGCAATTCTTTGTGCGAGCCAATGGCAAGCCGGTGTATGCGTCGTTGGTCTATAACGTGGTGCATAAGGCGTTGATGACAACCGGCGGCACCAACAAATATTCGCCGCATGTGCTCAGGCACTCGTTTGCTTCGGCCATGCTCAATGCCGGCGCTGAGATTAATAATGTGAAAGAACTGCTGGGCCACGAATCGTTGGCAGCCACGCAGGTTTATACTCATATAACTTTTAGAGAACTTAAAGATAATTACCAATCGGCCCATCCACGGGCCCTAAAAAAAGGAGGACATCATGGAAATTAAGATTAAAGCTATCCATTTCGATGCATCAGAAAAATTAGAAGGTTTCATTACTCGCAAATTAGAACGACTTGCACGTCGCAACGAGGAAATAGTTAAGGTTGACGTCAGCCTGAAAGTAATAAAGCCTGAATCGGCAATGAACAAGGAGGCTGGAATTAAATTGGTGATTCCGCAAACCGGCGAGATTTTCGCTTCGAAGGTTGCAGATACGTTTGAAGAGGCTGTTGACCTTGCTATAGATGCACTTGACCATCAACTTGAAAAGGCTAAAAAGAACAAATAGTGATAAACAATATGTTGCCGGCTGCGTGGCTTGCGGCGCGGACTAAACACCGAAGCTCATTGCTTGGTGAGTGAATCCGGCGAAGTGATTCCGCAACTTTTGCAGCCACCATAGCAGCGATAAAGCGCATGGGCAACTAAAAATACTTTTCCCCCTCGGCTTTGTTTGGCTTCACCTATTGCTGAAGCATCGCATGGCAGAGGGGGATTTTTTGTGCCATTGGCTCTATTATATTAATGAGTGTCTATGGTGGGCATGTGTTTTGGGTGGAGGAGATATGTCGATTGGCCCTTTTGCGTGTCGCAGTTGCCCGTTGGGGGATAGCAACATTGTGCGGCATGGGGCTGTTGCCGAGGATGGATGGCTGATGAGATTGCCCGGTTGGGGTGGCGGTGTTGCCTGATGGGGGATAGCTGCTGAGGTTGCCCGTGGGGATGGCGGTGTTGCCTGATGGGGGTAGCGTTGTGCGGCATGGGGTTGCTGCCGTGGGGTGGAAATGGCGAAAAAACATCCTGTGGCGCTGATGATTGCCGTTGAGACGCCGTTTTCTTCGGGGAAAAAGCTCTTTGTGAGATGGTTGGCGGCGTTTTTGCCGTTATTGCCCGATGCAAAAAACGCCCTTCGCTGCATAAATGTGCCGTTTTAATGAAAATTTTTTGAAAAAAAGTTTGGGAATATTTGCTGTTTCAAAAAATATGCGTAACTTTGCACTCGCTTATGCACCGCATGCTTAGTTTGGTGCTGAAAATAAGACGCCTCTTTAGCTCAGTTGGCCAGAGCACGTGATTTGTAATCTCGGGGTCGTTGGTTCGAATCCGACAAGAGGCTCAAGAAACGGCAAACGCAGAGGCGTTGCTTCAAAAAAAACATTCGGGTAGTTTCCAGAGCGGCCAAATGGGGCAGACTGTAAATCTGCTGTCTTTCGACTTCGGTGGTTCGAATCCATCACTACCCACACTTCTTCGATTACGGAGAGTGGTTCGCCAATGTAGCTCAGGGGTAGAGCGCTTCCTTGGTAAGGAAGAGGTCGCGGGTTCAATTCCCGCCATCGGCTCTAAAATCTAAAGCGTGATTCGGTGTGGCGCGCAAGCGTTGCGAGAGCCCCAAAAGGGCGATGAGTCAAGCTTTATGATTGTATATAAAAGATTTAGAACGATAAAAAGTTAATCATTTAATCAAAAAAATAACAAAAAGTTATGGCAAAAGAGAAATTTGAAAGAACCAAGCCACACGTTAACATTGGTACTATCGGCCACGTTGACCACGGTAAAACTACTTTGACTGCAGCCATCTCTAAGGTGCTCCACGAGAAGGGCTTCGG
>JBJECY010000086.1:0-7938 GCA_051871515.1 Muribaculaceae bacterium
ACCCGCGACCCCGACCTTGGCAAGGTCGTGCTCTACCAACTGAGCTATTTTCGCGTTTTTGGGTGATGAGTGATTTTGTCAGCTCATTTCCCGATTGCGAGTGCAAAGTTACTACACTCTGCCGAATTATGCAAACTTTTAAACAACTTTTTTTGAAAAATTTGCCATTTAATTTTCGCCTGACGACACACCCAAAAGCTAAAAGGCAATCACTCAAAGTGTTGCGCTCGTCACTTTATCATTCTGAAGAACTCTTCACGGAGTGCAGCATCCTCAAATGCGCCTCGGTATTCAAGCGTGAGGGTGTTGGCTCCTTGTTTCTCAACGCCGCGCATCTTCATGCACATGTGCCCTGCTGAACATGCCACAATCACGCCTTTCGACGAGAGGCTGTTGTAGAGCGCATCGCAGATTTCGGCGGTGAGCCGCTCCTGCACTTGCAGACGATGGGCAAAGGCATCAACCACCCTTGCCAGCTTGCTAAGACCCACCATAGTGCCATCGGGGATATATCCCACCGATACGGTACCATAAAACGGCAGTATGTGATGCTCGCACAGCGAATAAAACTCAATGTCTTTAACCACCACCACTTTTGAGCCTGAATATTCAAAGAGAGCCTGATTGATGTAGTCCTCGGCTCGTTCGTCATATCCTCGTGTGATGTCAACAAGCGCCTTAGCTGCACGCATAGGCGTTTTGCGCAGCCCCTCGCGCTGAGGGTCTTCGCCTATTAGTCGCAATATCTCTCGGTAGTGCTCGGCAATCTGCTCCACTACCTGCTGCTTATCTTGATTGTTATTTAACATACCTGTTTCCTTGCGTATTGGGATTGTGTGTGCGCGGCGGCATTGCTTGCCTCCGTGCATCAATTGATGCGGTCAACCACAATGGTCATCTCCCTCGCATAGGCAGGGAACGCCTTTTTAAGTTGCTGCAACATATCGTTGGCCTCGTCACGGGTGCGGAAGTCACCCACTCTGAGCCGCCACGACGGCGCCTTATATCCCATATAAGGACGCATCTGCGGAAATCGTGAAATGATGTTGCGTTCTCTCACCTGCGCATCACGCTTTGCAGTGGCACTGCTGCCCGAGAACACTTGTATGCGGTAACCCACGTTGCTTTGCGTAGCCTTGCGAGGCGCGCCGTTGGTTGGGTCGCCGTTTTCGGGTTTTAATCTTTCAATCAATTGGTCGGGAGCTATCACGGTCACCTGTCCTCCGGTGTTCTTATTCAAATGGTCAACAATGTTAACATCGGTCAACAACTCAGCATAGCAAAAGCATCCAAATGCCAATGCCAGCATCACAGCAGCAACAACAAATCTTCTCATAACCAATATAATAGAAAAATCATTAATTAATTGATAAATGTCTCAGTTCTCATGAATGGTGCCAAAGCGCACCAAGTGATTCACTGCGCTCATGCGCAAGCCACACTCACAGCAGCCCCACCATCACCGGCAACACGCAGGATGCCGCATGATGCAGCCGCCCAGGCACGGCTCTCATCTTCACGAGATTAATAATAAAACACAATTAGCCACAGGGCACAAACCCGTGCGGTGGCCCTGCGACTATGTGTGTATCAATCAACGGTTTTGCTTAAAAAGCAGTAACGATGCCCATAAACGAAGCTGCATCAAGGCTTGCTCCGCCAATCAAGCCACCGTCAACGTCGGGCTTCTCAAACAATTCCTTAGCGTTGCTTGGCTTGCAGCTACCGCCATAAAGGATGGTGGTGTCGTCAGCCACTTGCTTGCCATACTTGTCAGCAATCAGGCCACGGATGAACGCGTGGATTTCTTGAGCTTGGTCAGCAGTTGCAGTCTTGCCGGTACCAATTGCCCAAACTGGCTCATAAGCCAAAACAATCTTGCCAAATTCTTCGGCGCTGAGTTCAAAGAGAGAATCCTCAATTTGAGCCTTGATAACGTCAAAGTAAGTGCCGTTTTCGCGTTGTTCAAGCACCTCGCCAATGCAGAAGATTGGACGCAAGCCGTTGGCCAATGCCAAGCCTACCTTTTCTTTGAGGATGGCAGCAGTCTCGCCGTAGTATTGACGACGCTCTGAGTGACCAAGAATAACATAAGTGGCACCTGTTGAAGCCACCATGGCAGCAGAAACCTCGCCGGTGTAAGCACCCTTAGCCTTGTCAGCACAGTTCTCAGCGCTCAAGCCAAGCTTTTCGCCAATAACTGCCTTAACGGCTGTAAGATGAGTGAAAGGTACGCCAATCACAACATCACACTTTGGAGTGATGCCCTCGAGTGCTGCATTCACTTCACTTGCCAATTTCACGCCTTCTGGCACTGTAGTATTCATCTTCCAGTTGCCAGCAACAATATTCTTTCTCATTGTGTTATAATATAATTAATTATAGTGTTATATTGTTTTTTGTTAATTATTATCAGTTTCACTGTCTTTGCTTTGCAAAGTTACGTCTTTTTTGCCATTCTTTCTTATCCTTTTGATGGTAAATTTCACCACAGAGTGTATTCTGTTGATAAACAACAGGAAAATCATGAGGTAAATATAGCCGTAACCCAGCATTTTGAGCATACGGGTGGCATTGAAGTCGGCCCCCACTTTCTCAAGGTCGGCGCTTTCATCTTGCAAGGCTTCGCTCGAGATTGAGCGCAACGTGCGTTTCCACTTTATCACGCCATCTTTAAGGTAAACCACCGCAGGATTGCCGCGCACCAGCATCTTCATGTCGGTGTCATCAACCTCATAGATGGGATATTGCGCCATCGAGAGGTCGTTCCACTCCTCAACCTGTTTGCTATTGCCGCTTGTGACGCCAAAGGTCATAACGCCGCGTTTCTCGGCAAACTCATTAAGCTCGTTGATGAGATAGGTGTATGACACGCTGATGTCGTCAAAATCGGGGAACGTGAAGATGAGCTGCTCTTTTGCCGGGTCAAGCAGTTCGGCGGTGCGGTCAAAACCGCTATCATAGATGCTAAGATATTGCACCGCAGGCTCCTGTGAGCCGCCGTCTTTTACTCGACGGTCAACGTATTCCCACGTGTCATCGGGCAAGCTATCAATCATAAACTCTCGCTCAACGCCGTTTTTGCTATAAATAAACACAAACTGGTTGCCGTCGTCTTCGTCCTCCTGCGAGATGCTTGGACCGCTGTAAAGGCTTGTGCCAATCTTGAATGGGCGGAAATCAGCAAGCGGCTGCACAACATATCCAAAATATTCAAGCGCAAGAACCAGCATCACCGATGCTGCCCACACCACCCATTGCACGCCAAAGCCATAGAGGTTTTTCACCCGGGCATTGTAGCGGCACAGCAACACGGCGGCAGCAAGCAGCAGCACGTTTTTACCAAAGGTGGCCCAATTGCTCAGCACCAGCACATCGCCAAAGCAGCCACAGTCAACCATGCGATTGGTGGCAGCAAGATAGAGCGTCAGCGGCGTCATCACCACCATCATAGCCATCAGCAGCACCACTGTGGTGCGGCGATAAATGCCCGACAGCAGAAACACGCCAATAAGAAACTCCACCACAGGCAACGCAAACGCCCCGAATATCACCAAAGGCTCAAGCATGTCAACGCCCAATATGCCAACATAGTCGGCAAGCTTATACACCGTGCCCCAGGGGTCGATGGCCTTGGCTATGCCCGACAGCACAAACACCGCGCCAACAAACAGGCGCAGCACCCACACCATCGCCACAATGCACTTTGCGGCATCAACATGTTTAAACAATTTGCATGTCATGTCAAATCTATATCGCTATTTCTCTTTTTCTATTTTTAATCTACGTCATTAAACGCGAGATGACCTCTATCACCATCGCCGCGTGCACTCTCGCCGCCCTTGAGCCTCACACCGCACACAATCGGAGCAAACGCCCCACACTGGCGCAATGTTGCAGCTGGTAGCCGGCAAGCTGTTCATCTAAAGGCAAAGATAATCACATTTTGGCTATTTCACAAATAAAACAAAGCGATGAGTCGGCAACGCTGCGCCAACCCATCGCTCTTATAAGGATACCACACCAAAGGGATGTGATGAAACTCCGAAAAAACAGGATTTGAGAGCATCCACCGCTTTGTAATCCGCCTGGTCGCGAAGACACCTTTTCAGGTTGGGGCCCGCCATTGCAGTGAACACTGGCCTCGGCATTTCATAATAAAATTGAAGAGTATCCCAATCAGCTTTGATGTGGTAATTTTTTCAATGACCTTTTTCTACTACAAATTTAAATATTACTTATAGATTACACAAATGTTTTGGCAAAAAAATAATCACGCCACACAGCTCCACAGCTCATTTCAGAGCCATAATCACTTCTTCTGCTTTATCTCGTAGCCAATTTTGCCAAAGGCTTTCACAAAATCTTCGTAGCTGGTCTGGCTGTTGTTGTACACGATGGTGACCTTTTGCTGAGCCACTGATGTCTCAATCTTTTTGACGCCCTTCACAAAGCGGATATTCTTCTTTATCTTGGCCTCACACCCCGAGCAATGCATTTGCGGATTGGTGGTGACCACAAGAGTGTCAAGGCTTTGCTTCACCGACTTGGCGTTCACGCCCAAGCAGCACACGGCTGCCAATGCCAATGATAAAATCTTTTTCATATTTCTACTTATTATTTTTAGTGTTTATGTTATTTATTAAAATCGTTCAAACTTAATCCTGATGCCAACGTAAGCCATAGCGCCATCCATTGGTCCCCATATCTGTGTGGCATCAAACGAGTTGCTCCACGGATTGGCGGCATTAATCACCGGATTCTTCATCCTGTAGTTGGTAAGGTTCTCTCCGCCAAGATACAGGCTAAACAAGCGAAATTCACGAGTAATCTGCGCCTGAAGTCCAAAATAAGTGGGATAAGCCGTGCCATCGTACATCTCGCCTTTTCCGTTCATCTGGCCCGTGAGGTCGAACTGCCAAATGTCCATAGCAGTCTTATAGGACAACGTGAGCAAGCCTTTATATCGCGACGTGAGCGGTCGGCGGCGCAGCACGCCATCGTAGGTTGAGCGCTCGTCGTTATAGCGGAAAGCCGCTGTGGCTGACATTCCCTCAAACAGCTCGTAGGTGGCATCGACCTGAAACGTGTGGCTATAACTCTTGCCGGCAAGGTTTTCAAACCACACGGTGTTGCTGCCCTTTGCACCGTCAACATTCACTATCAACTGATTGTGAAACTTGGTGTAATAATACTCGGCATTAAGTTCAAGGTTGCGCCCTGCCAATGGCATATTTAATGATGCCGAAAGCCCCATGTTCCAAGCTTCTTCTTGGCGCAGATTGCTTTCACTAAAGAAGGTGCGACCGCTGGCAAGCATCCACACATTCTCGGCAAGCGCATGTGGCGAGCGATAGCCCTTGCCTGCCGATGCTCGCAAGGTAAGTGCCGATGCAGGGCTATATTTCACATGGATGCGCGGAGTCACAAAGCCGCCATACACGCTCGAGTAGTCCCAACGCAAGCCAGGCATCACCGTGAGTTTATCGCCATGCTTGAAAGTGTATTGCGCATACACGCCCGAGGTGGTTTCCTTGTCCTCGCCACCGGCAAACGCAATCTTATCACCCGCAAACCGCTCATCGTAGTAGTCATGGTTAATGCTGGCTCCCACCGAGATGTTGCCCCACTCGTTAACGTCTCTCTCATACATCAGTTGAGCATATCCGTTACGCTGAGTCACATCGTAGCGCGTTGCGCCAAACAGGTTGTTTGCCTTGTGCCACGAGCCGTGAAGCATCAGCGCAAGGCTTGAATTATGTCCATCGTCAAACATCAACGCATTTTTCCATTGCCCTTCAAGGCGGTCAACGTCAAGGTCAACGGTGTAACGTGGCACATCGCCCACGCCATCGTGATGCGTGCTCATGCCACTGAGGCGGCTGTCGTTAAGATAGCGCACCATCAATTGACTGATGAAGCCGTCAGAAACATACGCCCAGCGGTGCATCAGGTTGATTTGCCGCAACTTGGGCATATCAATAAATCCATCGTGATTGGCATCGTGGGTTGATTGGCGGTCCTCGTAGTGCAGCAACAAACTTGTTGACAACAAGTCGTTGATGTGCACACTGCCATCAAGATTGGCTTCAACGCGCAGCTTCGAGTCGAGATAGGCATTGCCTCTTACGCCGTCGGTTCCCTGAGGTTTAAGAAACTCTATGTTTATTTGTCCTGTGGTGCTTTCATATCCGTTTTTAACACTCGCAGCACCTTTGCTCACCTGTATCGACTGCATCCACGGTCCGGGCACATAGCCAAGCGAGAACGGAATACTTGCCCCACGCAGGTTGGGCACATTCTCGGTGAGCATTTGCACATACGTGCCTCCCAAACCCAGCAGTTTTATCTGCTTTGCCCCGGTTGCTGCGTCGCTATAACTGACATCAACCGAGGGGTTGGTGGTGAACGACTCTCCCAGGTTACAGCAGGCAGCGCGCCTCAGCTGCACCTGACCAATCAAGTCGGTATTGCTCACAAGATATTTTGAACGTGTGCCGTTTGACGCGCTCACCACCACCCCATCAAGCACAATGTTTGTGGAGTCGGGACTCTCAACACCGTTCTGAGCAGCAGCGGCAAATGGCATCACGCCAAGCACCAGAAAAACAACCGTGAAACTCAACAAACTCTTATAAGCCATAGTGTTATAATAAATATTTTTTCGTGTATAGTTGTTTAATTCCATTCGGCGATTAGTGTTAAAATGACAACTTTCATTTTTGAGCAGATTGTTTTTCAGTTTTGTGGTCACAACGGGATTCCATTGTAACAGAAAACACAAACGGCAAAAGAAAGTTCGCTTGCACATAACAACCTAATGAACCATTCGGGTTTAATTCTAAGCCTGTGCAAATTTACAACAAAAACCATCAACCACAAAATACCTTAATCATAGTATATTCATAGTTAGATTACCTGCGACCCACACCCGCTCGTAGGGGCGTATCGCAATACGCCCAAAAACATCCGCCGAAACCACCCACCACGCCATCCGCAATGTCCGTTTCCCTGTAGGGGCGTATCGCAATACGCCCAAAATCACCAACCACGCCATCCGTCCCAAAAACCGCTGCGGTCGCCACACATCGTGTTCCGGGCGTATTGCTATACGCCCCCACAATATCCCCTGCAATCATATCATCGGATTCCGGGCGTATCGCAATACGCCCGAAATCACATGCAATGGTTATCATCCGCCCAAAAAAAACGTTGCATTGTCCGTCCCCCTACTCAATGATATCATCGGTCACCGGGCGTATTGCTATACGCCCCTACAATATCCCCCTGCACAATCATATCATCGGATTCCGGGCGTATCGAATACGCCCAAATCACCAATTCGGATTGAATGCGACCAACTCGCCTGTAGGGGCGTATCGCAATACGCCCAAAATCACATGCAATGGTTATCATCCGCCAAAAAACACGTTGCATTGCCGTCCCCCCGTATGGTCGAATCGCAATACGCCCGAAATCACCAATTCGAAAAACCAACCACATCAAAAACCTCGCAACGGTCACCGGGCGTATGCTATACGCCCCTACAATATCCCCCTGCACAATCATATCATCGGATTCCGGGCGTATTGCTATACGCCCCTACAATATCCCCTCTGCACAATCATATCATCCTGTTCCGGGCGTATTGCTATACGCCAAAATCACCAATTCGGTTTACATGCGACCCACACCCGTCTGTATGGGCGTATCGCAATACGCCCAAAAACATCCGCCGAAACCACCCACCACGCCATCCGCAATGTCCGTTTCCCTGTAGGGGCGTATCGCAATACGCCCAAATCACCAATTCGAATTACATGCGACCCACACCCGCCCGTAGGGGAGTATCGAATACGTCCAAAAACATCCGCCGAAACCACCCACCACGCCATCCGCAATGTCCGTTTCCCTGTAGGGGCGTATCGCAATACGCCC
>JBJECY010000087.1:0-35693 GCA_051871515.1 Muribaculaceae bacterium
GCAATACCAACAAATAATGTGATGCGTTGTTGTAGGGGCGTATAGCAATACGCCCAAATCCGATGAAATGATTATACAGAGGATATTGTAGGGGCGTATAGCAATACGCCCGGCGAGCGCGGCGTGGAAACCCGAACAACCGACAAACAACGCGGATGATAACCGCAATCGGTGCGACGTGGCGACCGAATAACGCGTGTGTTTTCGGGCGTATTGCTATACGCCCCTACATGGGAACGACAATGCGGATGGCGTGGTCGGTGTTTCGGGCGTATTGCGATACGCCCCTACATGGCACATCATTGCCTCGTTTTTTTGGTTGGGCGTATTTGATACACCCAACATAACACAAAAAAATGCACCCCATAAGTTTTTATCAAACTTTTGGGGTGCAATTCTCATTAGCGGGTTTGCACTATATATATTATATATAATGTGTAATTATTTACATCAGTTCGGGCTTGATGAGGGGCAAGGTCACTTGCTCAGGGCAGCAATGCTCTCCATGAGAGTGGCAATCTTGCTCTCTGCGTCGGCCTTCTTCTTGCGTTCAGCGTTAACAACCGCCTCGGGAGCGTTGTTCACAAAGCGCTCGTTGCCAAGTTTCTTCTCAACCGAAGCCAAGAAGCCTTGGTAATACTTGAGGTCAGCATTGAGCTTAGCCAATTCTTCCTCAACATTGATGTTGCCGCCCAATGGCACAGCATACTCGGTGGTGCCAACCAAGAACGATGCTGCGGTGGCATCTTTCTCGCTCACCTCGCCGATGGCATCAATATTGGCAAGCTTAACTATGATGGCACGGCAGGCGTTGGCAAACTTGCCCACCACTTGCAGCTGCAATGCGTTTTTGTTGGGGATGTTCTTTTGCAGGCGCACGGTGCGTATGCCGGCAATAATCTCCTTAGCCTCGCTCATTTGAGCCAACACGTTGGCATTGACCTCAACGGCGTCGGGCACGCGTGCATACATTATGCTATCGCCCTCGGCGCGCTCGCTGATGTGCTGCCACAATTCCTCGGTGATAAACGGCATGAACGGATGCAACAGACGCAACAACACGTCGAAGAAGCGCAATGTAGCCTCGTAGGTGGCGCGGTCGATTGGTTGCTGATAAGCAGGCTTAACCATTTCAAGATACCAGCTCGAGAACTCGTCCCAGAACAATTTGTAAACTGCCATCAATGCTTCGTTAAGGCGGAATTTGCCAAAGAGGTCTTTCACCTCGGCAAGCACCTCATTGAGCTGTGCATCGAACCACTCAATAGCCACCTTGGCATATTCAGGTTGCTCAATATCAGCCACTTCCCAACCCTTCACAAGGCGGAAGGCGTTCCAAATCTTGTTGTTGAAGTTGCGGCCTTGTTCGCAAAGGGCATCATCATAGAGGATGTCGTTGCCGGCAGGGGCAGCAAGCATCAAGCCCATGCGCACGCCGTCGGCACCAAAGCGTTCCATCAACTCAATTGGGTCGGGCGAGTTGCCAAGGCTCTTTGACATCTTGCGGCCAAGCTTGTCGCGCACAATACCCGTGAAATACACATTGCGGAAAGGCATATCATGCTGATACTCATATCCTGCCATAATCATGCGTGCCACCCAGAAGAAGATGATATCGGGGCCCGTCACAAGGTCGGCGGTTGGATAGTAGTATTTAATTTCCTCATTATCAGGGTTGTTGATGCCGTCGAAGAGCGAGATTGGCCACAGCCACGACGAGAACCAAGTGTCGAGTGCGTCCTCGTCTTGAGCAAGGTCGCTGAGTTGCATATCGGCGTTGCCCGATGCTGCGCGAGCCTTTTCGAGTGCCTTCTCGGCGGTGTCGGCAACCACAAATTTACGGTTACCGTTCTCGTCTTTTTCGCCGTAGTAATAGGCTGGGATGCGATGGCCCCACCACAACTGGCGGCTGATGCACCAGTCCTGAATGTTTTCAAGCCAATTGCGATAAGTTGACTTGTATTTGGCGGGCACAAACTTAATGTCGTCGTTCATCACCGGTGGCAAAGCAATCTCGGCAAAGTGCTTCATATCAATGAACCATTGCAGCGACAGACGCGGCTCAATGGCAACGTGAGTGCGCTCAGAGAAGCCCACCTTATTGGTGTAGTCCTCAACCTTTTCCATCAATCCGGCAGCCTCAAGGTCGATGGCAATTTGCTTGCGCACGTCAAAGCGGTCCATACCAACATAGAGCGGCGACTTCTTCGACACGGTGCCGTCGGGGTTAAAGATGTCAATTGTCTCAAGGTTGTGGGTCTTGCCCAGCATATAGTCGTTAACATCGTGAGCAGGGGTCACCTTCAAACAACCGGTACCGAACTCAATGTCAACATAGCGGTCTTCAATCACGTTGATTACGCGGCCCACCAGCGGCACAATCACCTTTTTGCCCTTCAACCATTGGTTCTTAGGGTCTTTGGGGTTGATACACATGGCGGTGTCGCCCATGATGGTCTCGGGGCGAGTAGTGGCAACAACGGCATAGCGTCGGCCCTGAGCATCGCGGTGAACCACTTCTTCGGGAGCACCGGTCTCGCCGCTCATATCATCGTCGGCAACATAATAGCGCAAATAATAGAGCTTCGAATTTTCTTCCTCGTGATACACCTCGTCGTCGCTCAAAGCGGTTTGGTTCTGAGGGTCCCAGTTCACCATTCGCAAACCGCGGTAAATCAAGCCCTTATCATAAAGGTCGCAGAACACCTTAATCACGCTTTGGCTGCGCACCTCGTCCATGGTGAACGCTGTGCGGCTCCAATCGCACGAGGCACCAAGCTTCTTGAGCTGTTCAAGAATGATGCCGCCATGCTTGTGGGTCCAATCCCATGCGTGCTCAAGAAATTGCTCGCGAGTGAGGTCGGTCTTCTTAACGCCTTCATTAGCAAGCTTTTGCACCACCTTAGTCTCTGTGGCAATGCTGGCATGGTCAGTGCCCGGCACCCACAGGGCGTTCTTACCCTCCATGCGCGCACGGCGAATGAGGATATCTTGAATGGTGTTGTTGAGCATGTGGCCCATGTGAAGCACGCCGGTCACGTTGGGCGGCGGAATCACTATGGTGTAAGGTTCGCGTTCGTCGGGAGTGGACTTAAACAAGTCGTGGTCCATCCAGTATTTATACCACTTATCCTCCACTTCGGCAGGATTATACTTGGTAGCCAATTCGTTCATAGACAGTTTATTATGATTATCAGTTGATTTATTTTTTTAATTTGTGTGCACACGCCGGCGGCGTGCGCAACAGCCCTGATGCCACGTTCAGCGCAAGCACCCTGGCAATTTCAAGTTGCAAAATTACAAAATACTTTGTGCAAATCAAGCACATAGCCGCAAATTTGTGCATCACTGATGCACAAATTCACCTTTCAAGGCTGCCGGCACTTCACTCTTGCTCGCCGCTTGCCTCAGCCATGGCATCGAGTTCGCCATCGCTCAGCTCAGCCGACTGCATCAACTCGCGAGCCGCTGCCTCGTCGCGCCTGAACACCAGCACTCGGGGCTTTGAAAACGCCGAGCCGTAAGGGTTATATTCATCGGTCACCGTTGCAGGGATACCGTTGCTCTCAAGCATACCTTTAATAATATATGCATCGGCAATAAACTCATACTCTTGAAGTTTCACCAAATCTTCGGGATGTTCCATAGCAAGTGTTTATTTAAGTTGAAAATTTTCTACACATTATATAATATAGTCACAAATATTTGGTCCACGCCTGTTTTCGACGCTGCTGCAAATAGTGGGCATTGGCTTCGTTGGCATACGCCTCGCGCTCAAACGAGATGTTCTCATAAGCGCGGTCGAAATTGCGATAAGCCACAATCCTCACCAGCCACTCAATGCAATAGAGCAGATAGAAAGGCACATAGAGCAACTCCTTCATCTGGGCGGTGTGAATGGCTTCGTGGTTGATGACCTTACCTTTAATCCACGAGGTGTCGGCACTCAGCACCACGCCAAACAGATTGATGCACCAATGGCGCGACATCAATGGGCATTTAATCACCTTCATGACTCACACAATTGAGCGGGGTTTCACTTTATGCCTCGCTTATCGAGCTCTTTACGATAACGTGCGGCGTTGGTTAAATGTTCATTATACGACTTGGCAAAATTATGATAGCCCGAGAAATCCTCTTTGGCGCACATATACAGATAGTCGCTTGCGTCGCTATTGAGCACGGCATCGATTGTTGTTTTCTCAACCAAGCGTATTGGGCCAGGCGGCAGTCCGGCGTAGCGATAGGTGTTATAGGGATTATCGACCTTTGTCATTGCCACGGTGATGCGCTTAATAGAGAAGTCGCCAATGGCAAACTTCACCGTAGGGTCGGCTTGCAGCGGCATGCCGTTTTGCAACCGGTTGATGTAGAGGCGCCCCACCTTGCCGCGCTCGTCGCGCTTGGCGGTTTCCTCCTCGGCAATCGATGCCACCGTTACCACCTCGTCGGGTGTAAGCCCAAGCGCCTTGGCTTTGGCCTTACGGTCTTTATTCCAGAAATCGTTGCTGTAAGAGGCAAATCGCTGAAGCATGCTTTCTGCCGAGATGTTCCAATAAAACTCATAGCTATCGGGCAACAACACCGACACAATAGTGGCAGGCGTAAGCCCATACTTGGCACACTCAGCCGAGTCGTTAAGCACATTGAGCATCTCACTGGCTTCCATCAGAAACTTGTCGGCCACGCGCTCGGCAAACTGTTCACGCGTGCGTATATTATTAAATGTAAACCGCACCGGCGACTGCTGCCCGTTGCGTATCTTGCGTGCAAAATGCAGCGGCGACTCACCCTGCTCAACACGGTAAGCACCCACACGGCGCTCAACGTCAAAGCCTGCCACACCAAGCACGGTGGCAACGCGACCGCCAAAGTCGCCCAACTGCGCCTTTATGTTGGCAGAAAACGCATCGCGGTCCATATCAGGATAGACATACACCACATCGCCCTCTGCCGCACCACTAAACACAAACGGAGCACTCCACGCAGCCATCACAATAAGCACAACAGCCACAACGCTAACAATGAGCCACTTAACGCCGATTTCAACATTTCCAATCTTCATAACTCAAATATTTTAATGCAAAAATACGCAAAATATTTCACATAAGAATTTGCAAATTCAATTATTTGACGTATCTTTGCAGCGCTAAACCACAAAACGCGGTTAGCACAAAGTCACTGGAGAGGTGGGTGAGTGGCTGAAACCACCAGTTTGCTAAACTGACGTAGGAGATATCCTACCACGAGTTCGAATCTCGTCCTCTCCGCTTAAAAGCCTTGCATAAGACATTATGCGAGGCTTTTTTGTGCTTTATGGGTAGTTACAAAAGCCCTCAGGCGCTTGCCAATGCCGGCAATTGATGCTATATTTGCACTTATTATAACACTTAAACCACCATAGATATGAAACACCTACTGCTGGCAATAATTCTGATGCTGTCAACCGGCATGCAGGCACAAATGCAAGAGCTCGACGCACTGGGCTTGTCGCTAATCCCTGCCCCCAAAGAGTGCCAAGTGACTTCAACCAAACTCCATCCCATAAAGCAAATACGCACCGTGAAGCACGCCACACCTCGTGGCGCCGATGAATATGGCATCACCTCGCGCCGCGGCAAAGTCACCATCTGGGGCAACACCGTGTGGGCTCGCCAGACACTCGCCCAACTCACCGATGCTGGCGGACGCGTGCCCGACGTTGACATCCACGACTGGGCAAGCTACCCCATTCGCGGCTTCATGCATGACACCGGGCGCAACTTCCAAACGATTGACATGCTCAAAGCCACCATCGACATGATGAGCCGCTATCGCCTCAACGTGTTTCATTGGCACCTCACCGACCGCCCATCGTGGCGCATTGAGAGCTATTGCTATCCGCAGCTCAACGACCCTCAGTATCAGCGACGAGGACGCGACGAGGGCAAATTCTACACCTACGACGAGATTCGCCAACTCTTTGACTACGCCGCCCAACGCGGCATCACCATCATGCCCGAGATTGATATGCCGGGGCACTCCGAGTCGTTCACCGCTGCTATGGGATTTAAGATGCACACACAGCAAGGCATTGAGGCACTGAGCCGTTGCCTTGATGAGTTTTTCAAAGAGATTCCCGCCGAAATATGCCCCTACATTCACGTCGGTAGCGACGAGGTGCACGTGCCCGACCCTGAAGGCTTTGCCTCGTGGGCGCAAGGCTACGTCACCAGCCGCGGACGCAAAGCCATGGTTTGGGACCCCGGTCTGCCCGTGATGCCCGGCACAATACGCCAGATATGGAACGGCGGCACCGAGTCAAACGCCAAAGCCGTTGCCCGACCCGAGCGCTACGTTGATTCGTTTGTGGGCTATCTCAACTATTACGACCCAGTGCTCTTCACCATGCGCGCATGGCAGCACCGCGCTTGTGCACAGGCCGAACCCGACACCACACGAGCTCTTGGCGGCATACTTTGTTTGTGGAACGACGTGCGTGTTGACGACAAAACGCGCATCTCGCTGCATAATGGCATGGCAAACGGCATGATGGCATTTGCCGAACGGTTTTGGAACGGCGGCGCCGGTGCCTCGTCGATGCCCGACGAAAACCTCTACCCCGACCCATCGACCCCAGAGGGCAAGGCACTTGCACAATTTGAACAACGCCTCGCCAACCACCGCGACCGATTCTTTGACCCATCAGACATTCGTTGGGTGGCTAACTCACACATTGCTTGGGATATAGCCATTGGCAACACCACCGTGAAGGCTTGGGGCGGAGCCATTGACCTCGACGTGCTGTGCCAAACCAACAATCTGAAGCCCAACGAACAACGCTATGCCGTGGCAACCACCACCATCACCGTGCCGCAAGACACCGTTATCACCGCTTGGCTGGGATTTGACACCCCGGCGCGCAGCGACCGCATGGCAACAGGCATTGGGCAACAGTTCCGTTGGGAGAACGACGGCCTAATCACCGTCAACGGCACCGCCGTGTGGCCGTCGCAACCATGGAAACAGCCTTGCGCCTACTGCTACCCCTATCACACCTGGGGGCGTGCACAAGAAGAGGAGCCCTTCACCGACGAGCAACTCTACTGGATGCGCCAACCCGCCAAGTTGCAGCTGAAGCGCGGCGTGAACCATATCACCATCACCGTGCCACACGCCTTTAACAATCAGCGCTGGGGATTTGCATTCATCCCAATGAGCGTCAACGAGAAAGGCATGGCTGTGGAAGCCGGCATTTAATTCCCTGCCGCCGTGCTCACACGGGGCAATGTTTTATTAACCCAACAACCCGCAGATTAATGCAAATAATACTCTCTTGTGCAAAGATTATGACCGAGCCCGGCGAGGCAGCCGCACATGCGCTCAGCACGCCGGCATTTATGGCACAAGCCATGCAGTTTGCCGCCGACATGACTCACCTGAGCGTTGACGACATTGCCCAAGCGCTGCATTGCTCACGCGCCATTGCCGCCGCCACCGCGCTGCGCTTCAGGCAATTCTTCGACCCCACGCCAGGCACCGCTGCCATTCTCACCTATCATGGGCAAGCCTACAAAGCCTTGCGCGCCAACGAGTTGACAAGCCAGGACCTGCTCTTTGCACAAGACCACCTGTGGATAACCTCGTTTCTCTACGGCATGCTGCGACCGCTTGACGCCATCCACCCCTATCGCATGGAGGGCAACGTGTGCCTACCCTCGGCAGGCGGTCAAAACCTGTTTGCCTATTGGCGTGAGCTCCTCACCGAGCAGCTCATCAACTCGGTGAAAGCCAGCGGCGGCGTGCTCCTGCACCTCGCCACCGAAGAGATGCAACACCTCTTCAACTGGACTCAGGTCACCAATCAGGTCACTGTGGTGCAACCACAATTCTTGGTGCGCACCGGCAATAAATATAAGGTGGTGACCGTGTATGCCAAGAGCTGCCGCGGAGCCATGACCCGCCACGTAATCACCAACCGGCTCACCTCGCCACAGCAAATCACCGACTTCACCTATCAGGGCTTTTGCCACAACCCGCAACTCAGTTCTGAGGGCAAACCAGCCTTCACCCTTGAATAAACCAAAAAAATATGCAAAAATCGCAGTGAGCAAGCATTAACTTTCGTTTACAATTCACCCCATTAAAATAGTAGTATTTTAAATCCATTAACAAAAACATAGCCCCTTATACAATATTTAACTATTTGTAAACATAAATTAAACCTAAATAATTTTTTAAATTTGTAATAAGGCATACATTTGTCGCTGTTTTCGGCTCTGTACTGAGAGACACTCACAAAACCGAGAAAGAAAATAAACTTAATAGAATAATATAAGTAAAAAAAATTTTTTGAAATGGCAACAAATGTAAAAAAAGCAGAGGGCAAATTGGGCGTCCTCGTAGTAGGATTGGGCGCAGTTAGCTCTACTTTCATGACTGGTGTACTCATGGCACGCAAAGGCCTTGCAAAGCCAGTGGGTTCAATGACTCAATACGACAAGATTCGTGTGGGTCGTGGTGCCGACAAGAAATATCTTCACTACAAAGATATAGTTCCACTTGCCGAGCTCAAGGACATTGTGTTTGGCGCATGGGACGTTTATCCAGCCAACGCTTATGAAAGCGCAATCAACTGCGAAGTGCTCAAAGAAAAAGACATTGAGCCTGTTAAGGACGAGTTGTTACAAATCGTGCCTATGAAGGCCGCTTTCGACCGCAACTATGCTAAGCGCCTCGACGGTGACAACGTAAAGACCTGCAAGGACCGTTGGGATATGACCGAGCAAGTTCGCCAAGACATCCGCGACTTCAAGGCCAAGACCGGCGTTAACCGCGTGGTTGTGCTCTGGGCTGCTTCTACCGAAATCTATGTACCAGTAAACGAAAAAGTTCACTATCGTCTTGCCGACCTTGAGGCTGCAATGAAGGCCAACGACTGCGAACACATCGCTCCATCAATGTGCTATGCTTATGCAGCATTGAGCGAAGGTGCTCCTTTCATCATGGGCGCTCCTAACACCACAGTCGATATCCCAGCTATGTGGGAACTCTCTGAAAAGACCAAGATGCCTATCGCCGGCAAGGACTTCAAGACCGGTCAAACACTTGTGAAATCAGGTTTCGCACCAATCATTGGCACTCGCTGCCTGGGTCTCTCGGGATGGTTCTCAACCAACATCCTTGGCAACCGCGACGGTCTGGTGCTCGACGAACCAGCTAACTTCCGCACCAAAGAGGTGAGCAAGCTCTCTACCCTTGAGTCAATCCTGGTTCCTGAAAACCAACCTGACCTCTACGGACACGGCAACGACGAAGATACCCAATACTACCACAAAGTGCGCATCAACTACTATCCACCGCGCAACGACAATAAGGAAGGTTGGGACAACATCGACATCTTTGGATGGATGGGCTACCCAATGCAAATCAAGATTAACTTCCTCTGCCGCGACTCAATTCTTGCCGCTCCGCTTTGCCTTGACCTGGTTCTGCTTAGCGACTTGGCTGCTCGCGCCGGACGTTGTGGCATACAACGCTTCTTGAGCTTCTTCCTCAAGAGCCCAATGCACGACTACACTCAAGACGAAGTGCCTGTTAACCACCTCTTCCAACAATACGTTATGCTCAAGAACGCTTTGCGCGAAATGGGCGGTTACGAAGCTGACGAAGAAATCGACTAATCGAAAGCAACTTCACGATTAATTCTTAATAACATTTGCGTATCGAGAGCGAACAAACATTTCCTCTCGATACGCTTTTTCTTTGCCCCTATCTCATTGGCACCCACAAAAGCACTCAAACCAAGCCCTAATGTGGCATTTTGATAGTAAACACAGCTAAACAACGCCATTTTCACCGACTGGCAACCGCCGCAATACGCCATTTATACCACAAATACAAACAAATTGTCAATCAACATTTAACAACTTATAACTATAAAAACGCACCACACATCGCCTTTAATTGCTAACTTTGGCTAAAACATAGACCATATAGACATTATTAACAACCAACAAAAATAACCTATCACCTAACATGAACACGCAATACACATTTAGCACCAACAAGGTGGAGTCGTTTCTGGGCAAAGCCCGCGACAAATTCAGAAAATCCGACATAATAAAATTTATTGCCGAAAATGACATTCGCATGGTCAATTTCATGTATCCGGCAGGCGACGGCAGGCTCAAGACGCTGAATTTCATCATCAACAGCATCTCTTACCTCGACACGCTACTCTCATGCGGCGAGCGCGTTGACGGTTCAAGCCTATTCTCGTTTGTCAACGCCGAGTGCAGCGACCTCTATGTGATTCCACGGTTCAAGACTGCCTTTGTTGACCCTTTCAGCGAGATACCCACGCTCAACTTGCTGTGCAGCTACTTCGACAAAGACGGCGAGCCCTTCAGCGCCGCACCCGTTGAAACGCTGCATCGCGCATGCAACACATTCCACGCCATCACAGGCATGCATTTTCAGTGCATGGGCGAACTTGAATACTATGTTGTGGCACCCGACGACGGCAGTTTCCCAGCCGTTGACCAACACGGATATCACGAGTCAGGCCCATTTGCCAAATTCGGCGACTTCAGGCAACAGTGCATGATGTACATTGCGCAAGCCGGAGGGCAAATAAAATACGGACACACCGAGGTGGGCACCTTTAAGTATCAAGGCAACCTCTATGAGCAAAACGAGATTGAGTTTCTGCCTGTTGATGCCGAGGATGCCGCCGACCAACTGGTGCTTGCCAAATGGATAATACGCAAAGAGGCACAGCGCCGCGGGCTCACCGTGACTTTTGCACCAAAAATCACTACCGGCAAAGCAGGCTCGGGCATGCACATTCACATGCGCATTGTGAAAGAAGGAAAAAGCATGATGGTGAACCGCGACGGCACACTCAGCGACATTGCACGCCGCGCCATCGCCGGACTTATGCAGTTAGCTCCGTCAATCACCGCCTTTGGCAATAAAAACCCCACTTCTTACTTCCGCTTGGTGCCTCATCAAGAAGCGCCCACCAACATCTGTTGGGGCGACATGAACCGCTCAACACTGGTGAGAGTGCCGCTTGGATGGCAACGCACCACCGACATGAGCCAGATTGCCAATCCGCTTGAAGATGCCATGCACCACGACCGCTCAATGAAGCAGACCTTTGAGATGCGCTCGCCCGACGGCTCGGCTGAGGTATATACCCTCATGGCAGGTCTTGCCGTGGCTTGCCGTCACGGCTTGGAAATGAGCGACGCCCTCGTCATTGCCAAGCACACCTATGTGAGCGTGAACATACACAACGAGGAAAACGCCGACCAGCTCATGAACCTGAAGCAATTGCCCGACAGCTGCACCGCATCGGCCGACTGCCTCAACAGCCAACGAGCCATCTACGAACAATATGGCGTGTTCTCGCCGCAGATGATTGACGGCGTCATAAAGGAACTCAAGGCCTTCCATGACCGCACTCTGCGTCACGACATATCAGGAAACCTCAACGTGATGCAACAACTCGTTGAGAAACATTTCCACTGCGGTTGATAAAACACCCGCCAACCATCACAATGCCACCGGGAAGCCACCATTTCTCGCGCAAAAAAATCATTTTGCCTAAAAAAAATCATTAATATTTGCACAAATCAACAAAAGTTTGTAATTTAGGCTCATCATGCGCGCAGAACGTTAAATAGCCACATCCCGGTGGCATTGCCTTGCAGTTAAACACTGCAACAACCTCGCTGCCAAGGCACACTTTTGCACACGCATGCATGCTAATTGGTTTATACCAACCTAATTACATTTATATCAGTTAAAGCGCATCAAGGCATCAACGCAAAAACGAGCAACATAGCGATGAAGCATTTGGCCAAAATATTATTGTTGTTATGGGCATTGGCTTACGCCACCAGTGCTTTTGGGCAAAATGCGCCAAACATCTATGAGATACCTCCCCAACAGATTTTTGACATGCAGCACAACAAGCTGCGCCCACAAATCAATAGCATGGAGCGTGCCATTTCGGCCGAGAAATCTGAGCAGCAGAAGCTCAAGCTGCTAAAACAGGCGTGCGCTCTCACCTACAATTGCACCGAAGAAGTTGACTTCATCAAACGCAGGCTTGAACTGGCCGAGAAAATAGGCTCTAAAGAAGAACGTCTGGAGTGCTACACCGATATGTGCCGAGTCCACTACAACCACAACGACCTGCAAGAAGTCAGGTACTGGGCAAAGAAGGTCTATGACAATTGCAACCTGGGCAACATACACTGGATTACCGTGCGATATTATGAGATTGAGCTGACTTTTTGGCTCAACGACATACGTCAGGCGTGGAGCGAGATTCAGCAGCTCGACCGCGACGTGACGCACGCCAACTATCGCCTTGGCATTGCCGTGGTGGCATTGCTCTCAGCCGAGCTTTATTCCTACACCTCGCAAGATGCCAAAGCATCGGCGCTCATCGACTCCTATCTGCCCACCTTCATTGAAACCAACAACTGGACCTTTGTGACCACCGGTTTCGATACTGCCATCTCTTTTCTCTTCTTTGTCAACAAGCCGGAAGACAGCAAACAACTCATTCAGTCGTGGAGCCGGCAACTGCGCGCCCTGCCGCAAGACCAACAGCACTATCTGGCTGAAGCTCATTGGCTCATTGACCTCAACTGGTTGCTCTATTACTCAATGACCGGCAACCTTGAGATGATTAACAAACGCCTTGAAAGCATCTGGGACAACACACACATGCCCACGTCGTGGACCATGCAGCAGTATGTGCTGGTGAGAGCGCACGTCAATGAGAAAGCCGGGCGGCTCAAACTGGTTGAAAACGACATTAACTATCTGCTCAACCAAGAGGACAAGCGATATGCCTACGAATATAAATCGCTCTTAGGAACCGCCTACGCCAACAACGGCAAGTGGGACCAAGCATCGAGCGCATTCCGTTCGGCAGTTGACATGCTGCGCACCGACCTGCAAAAGAGCATGGTGCGCGAGGTGGCTCAATACGGACAAATCTCGCGTCAGTTCAGCGAGGAGCTTGAAACTGACGAAGCCCGCCTGCGCGATGCCCACAACCTGCACATGTGGCTCATGGTGCTGCTCACCGTCACCGCTGCGGCAGTGGTGGTGCTGCTCATCATCCTCTACTTCAACGTGCACAAAACCACACGTCTGAAAAGGCTCAACGAGAACCTTGAAGAGAAACGCAAGCAGATAGCGCGGCTCAACGAGGACCTTAAAGATGCCATTCGCCAAGAAGAAGAGAGCAACGTGAAGAAAAACGAGTTTATGGCTGCCATAAGCCATGAGATACGTACTCCGCTCAACGCCATTGTGGGATTCAGCGAAATCATCGCCGAAAGCCTTGCCGACAAGAGCGAGGAGAACCGCGAGTTCATGTCGCTCATACGCAGCAACAGCGACCTCATGCTAAAACTTGTTGACCAAATCATTGACAGCGACGACACCAACGCCAATTGCGTGACGCTCACCACCACCAACGTCACTCAGCTGGCGCACACCGTGCTCAACTCGGTGGGCGCACTGGCAATCGAAGGCATCAGGCTCATCTACGACAGCGACCCCGAAGAAATACTCATTACCACTGACCGCTTCATGCTGCAACAAATGCTCACCAACCTGGTGGGTAACGCCGTGAAATTCACCTCGGTAGGTTCAATCACCATGAGCGTTCACCGCAAAGGCAACAATGTGCAATTTGCCGTCACCGACACCGGCTGCGGCATTAAGCCCGGCATGGAGCAAAGCATCTTTGAGCGATTTGAGAAAGCCAGCGAAAACAGCCAAGGCTTTGGCCTGGGATTGTATATATCACGTTCAATTGCCGATAAGCTGCACGGCACACTCTATGTTGACAGCAGCTATCGCCACGGTGCACGATTTGTGTTTATGCACCCAACCGACCTCGACGTGCAACTCAACGCAAGAAAGGAGGAACAGCAATGATGCATCTGCTCAAACATATCACGAGGCGCATTGCCATAGTCCTGATGTTCACCACGTTAGCTGTGGCAATATGCCACAGCGCCGAGCAGAACGTGCAAAGCCGTCTGGAGTCGATGCGCGCGCTTGAACGTCTTGCCGACCGCAACTTCGGATGTCCGCAAGAGCTGCAATACCTCAAACAACTCTATGAACTGGCTTCAACAGGCGAGCCCGACGACGTTTACCGCGCCATGTCAATCTCCCATATTTGCCGCTACTACTACAACGCCGAGATGGGAGACAGCGTGATTCTGTGGGCCGACCGCATCGACAGCGTGAATCTGGTGCCAGCCAACTATTCGCGCTACTTCGATACCAAATACTATGCCTGCACCGTGTTTCTTGACCGCGGCAACATTGAGAAAGCACTTGGCAGAGCCACCAACCTGCAAAAAGACGCAAAAAGGCTGGGCAGCGAAGACGGCGAAGTGACCTGCTACGAGCTTCTGGGCGACGTGTTTATGAAAGCCAAGGCCTACGATGATGCCATCGACGCCTATTCCTGCGGCTATAAGATACTCAAAAATCAAGGCAAACGCTCCACCTATCAGTTCCAGCTCATCACCATGATTCTGGAGTGCTGTATTGAGGGTGAGAAACATGCAAAATATGCCGAGTTCTTGCCCGAGATGGAGCGAATATTCACCTCGGGAGGCATCAACCCCGCAATGGGTGCGCTACACGAACGCTGCCAAAAGCTCTATATGGCTTATGCGCTCAACGGCGCCGTGACCGAGAAAAACTTCAAGCTCGCCGACCAATGCTTCAACCAACTCATCAAGCAAAAGCGCATTGACGACTGGTTTGTTGAAGACCGCACCACACGCACCCTCGCCTCATACTATGAGATGAAGAACGAATACGAAGTGGCGCTTGAACTGCTCAATAAGCTCGATAGCTCACTCATTGAGTATCACTACACGCTGCTCTACGAGAAAGGAACGCTGCTGCAACGGCTCTCGCGCCACAAAGAGGCAGCGAAAAACTTCTATATCTCGCTCGACACCCTTCGCAGCGAGTACACCCGTTCAATCCTCAGCGAGTTCTCGCAATTTCAGGAGTTATGCCACGACCAATATATTGAGCGCATCAACAAGGAATATCAGGCCGAGCGCCAGCGCAACAACATCATCTATTCATCATCGGCATTGCTCATTGCCCTTGTGCTGCTTGCCCTCTTTGCCTATCATGTGCGGCGCAGCTCAAAACTGCAATACGAACTGCGACGCAGCGAGAAGAGCCTGCGCAGCGACGAGTCGATGCTGATGCAACGGCAAGTGGCTCTGCGCGAAAGTCTTGCCAACACCACCAACAACGGTATGATGAAATCGGTGTTCCTCTCAAACATGAGCCACGAGATACGCACACCGCTCAACGCTATTGTGGGCTTCAGCGACATGCTGGTGGAGAGCGCCGAGAGCGAAAGCGAGCTTAGCGACTATGCCGGCATTGTGCGGCAAAACTCGGCACAGCTCATGAGCCTTATCCTCAACATCCTCGACATTGGCCGCCTCGACTCGGGGCGTGTTTACCTATGTTGGGAAAAGGTGCAGCTCGATGAGGTTGTCAACACCGCCCTGCAAACCTATGCATCAACATCGTCACTCACCACCTCAGTAAGCATTGAGCCTAACGACCTCACAATAGTCACTGACCGCATGCGGCTTTCAAAGGTGCTCAACGGTGTTTATAGCAACGCCTTCCGCTTCACCACGCAAGGCTCAGTGACCACTCGCGTGAACTGCGTTGGCGACAATGTGGTGATACGCATTGAAGACACCGGCCCCGGCGTGCCGCCCGACAAGGCCGAATCGATATTTGAACGATTTGAAAAAATTGACACCTTCACCCCGGGTAGCGGTCTCGGGCTCTCGATATGTCGCGAAATCACCAGTCGCTTGGGCGGAACAATCTGTGTAGATACAAAATACACCGGCGGACTTGCCATGGTGATTACGCTACCTCTCAAATCATCACCGCAAGCATAAATCAATAATAAAAAGCATCATCAATAAACCCACCACAAAACAACCCACAAAACCAATTATGCAACGCTTCCTTTGGGTAATCGCACTACTGCTGATTGCGGCAAGCTCGGTTTGCTCTCACGCACAAGAGAGCACGTTGCCTGCATGGTATTACACCACTTCCGACCTCAATCTACGCCTCGGTCCGGGCACCAACTGGAGCAAAGTTGACGTAGTGACCAAAGGCACCAACCTCAAGGTGGTGGGGTTTGAGGGCAAATGGGCTAAGGTGGAATATTCAGGCCGGCTATTATATTGTTCAAGCCTCTTTCTTGAACCAAGCAACTACCGCGAGCCTGCACCAACGCCTACCCCCACCCCGGTGAAAACGCACACAACCAGTTGGTGGGCAATCCTGTTAACGTTGCTTTGGAAACTGGTACTCACCGTAGTGGCGTGTGCCGTGCTGCGCAAATTGCTGCTTTGGGGCGCAGCAATCTATAGCACCATAGCCTATAAGCTCTATTGGATTGTGAGCCTGCCATTTTATTTCCTCAATTGGCTGCAACGCTTCTTGGCAAAACCCTGGCGCATAGCCCACAAGCGCAACAACGGCAACAACACCCGCAACAGCGAGTTGCGCGAAATCTACCAATGGCTGCAACTGCCGCTCTACATTGTGCTCACACCGCTGCGCGCCATCAACGCATTCTATTATAACATCATTGTGCACCTCTCTTTTGAGGCCATGAACCTAATGCTTGAGGTGATTTATCCCACACGGAGGCGCGAGGGCGCCGACGACTGGCTGCAATGGGCAATATGGCTACCGTTGCGCATAATCATCTACCCCGTTTATCACGGCTCTCTAACCGTGATTGAGAGCATCATCTGGACCGCGATTGACACCGTGATGCCAGCCCTCACCCTGTTTCATGGCACCGACGAGAGCGCAGCCGAAAGCATCACCCAGGCTCGCGGGCGAACCGACAACGAGACTTGGTACACTGAGGTGTGGAACGTGGGCGGCGGCAATTACGCCGGCAACGGCATCTACTTTGCCCCCGACCGCTCAACGGCAATGCATTACAGCAGCGGCGCGCTGATTGTTTGCCGTGTGACACTGGGGCGCGTTCTCGACCTGGGCATTGCCCCCTATCACATCTATCGTCAATGCGGTTATCCCAATGCCGTTGATGTCACCAACTGGGGATTGCGCAACGGCTACACCACCGGCGAATGGTGGCGCTCTGACCGCGGCTGGTGGGAATATTGCATGTACGACCGCAAAAACCGATATAACGACTCGTGGCGCATCCGCCCCATCTTTGTGCTCTCAAACAACGACGAGATGCTGCAACGCATCCCCGGCGGCATGCATCACTGGCTATTCCGTAAAATGGTGATTAACGATATTCTCTACACCCTCAACAAGAAATTTAATTAAAACCCCATCTGCAACAATCTCACTGCTGAGGCTGTGAGGCAAGGTCATTTTGTGCCCTTATTGCCGCTCTCCACAATGTTCATAATGCCATCGTAAGCGGCTTGTGGTTCAAGCCACACTATCGAGGGGTCTTTGGCGTACCAAGTGAGTTGCTTTTTGGCATATACGCGAGTGTTTTTCTGGATGCGCGCCACGGCGGTGTCGCGGTCCATAATGCCGTCGAAATAGGCAAACATCTCTTTATAACCCACCGTATTGAGCGAGTTTAGGTGCCGCAGATGATACACGCTGCGCGCCTCTTGTTCAAGCCCCTGCTGCATCATCTTCTCAACACGCAGGTTGATGCGGTCAAACAGCACGTCGCGACTGGTGTTGAGCGCCACCTTCACAATGTTGAAGTTGCGCTGCTTGGCAACGCCCTTGCGCAGCGAGGTGTAGGTGGTGCCCGACTGGGCTATCACCTCAAGGGCATGAATCACTCGTTTGGCGTTCTTACGGTCAACAATTTCGTAGTATTGAGGGTCGGCTTGCTGCAATCGGGCGAGCATGCCATCAAGACCCTCGGCCTCATAGATGGCAAGCGTGCCGGCGCGCACCTCGGGGCTGATGGTGGGGATATCGTCAATGCCGCTGCACACGGCATCAACATACATCATTGAACCGCCGCACATCACCACATACGGCACACGGCTGAACATCGACGGCAACATCTGCATCACGTCGGCCTCAAACTGAGCCGCGCTGTAATATTCGTCAAGGTTTTTGAATTGCACAAAATGATGCTTCACCGCAGCCTGTTCTTCAGCTGTGGGAGCCGCCGTGCCTATGGGAATGTCGCGGTAAATCTGCCGCGAGTCGGCCGAGATGATTTCGCATCCCAGCGTCTGCGCCACCCTGATGGCAGTGGCAGTCTTGCCCACGCCAGTGGGTCCGGTGACAACAACAAGTGTAGGTGTAACGTCTGCCATAGGTAGCCGCGCCTCACTTCAGATAGTCCTCAAAATAGCGAGTGATTTTCTCATGCAGATGCACGCTCTTGTGCCCGCGCATATTGTGCTCCTCGCCCGGATAAGCCAAGAAGTCGGGGTAAGTGCCGTTTTCGGCGCAAGCGTTAAGGAACATGAGGCAATGCTGAGGCACCACGGTGTTATCGTTCATGCCGGTAATCACCAGCAAACGGCCTTTCAGGTCTTTGGCGCGATTGAGCAACGAGGTCTTTTCATATCCCTCGGGGTTGGTTTGCGGAGTATCCATGTAGCGTTCGCCGTACATCACTTCATACCATTTCCAGTCAATCACCGGACCGCCTGCCACACCCACCTTAAACACGTCGGGGTAATTGGTCATCAGCGAGATGGTCATAAATCCACCAAAGCTCCATCCGTGCACGCCAAGGCGGTTGGCATCAACATACGGCAACGATTTGAGGTATTCAACGCCCTTCATCTGGTCTTGCATCTCCACTTGACCCAGTTGGCGGAAGGTGGCTTGCTCAAACGCCAAGCCGCGGTTCTCGCTGCCGCGATTGTCAAGAATATACACTATATATCCTTTCTGAGCCATATAAGTCTCCCACGAGCGCGACATCCAATGCCACGAGGCAGCCACGTTGTGAGCGTGCGGACCGCCATAAACATACACCACAACAGGATATTTCTTTTCGGGGTTAAAATCAGCTGGCTTCACCATGCGCCAATAGAGGTCGGTCTCGCCATCGGCAGCCTTGATGGTGCCCGACTCAAAGATGGGCACTTGATAACCCTCCCAAGGGTCGGCGCTGCGGTGAATCTCAACGCTCTTGCCGGTCTTGGTGGCGGTGATGGCATAGGCGCGAGGCACATCGGGCTCGCTCCAGCTGTCAAGAATATACTGGCCATCTTCGCTCATAGTGGCGCTATGCACACCGAGGCCGTTGTCAAGCAGGCGTTTTGTGCCCTTGTCAACGTTCACGCTGTAGATGTTCATCTGGCGAGGGTCAATCTCGTTTGAAACGTAAATCACGCTCTTGGTTTTGGCATTGAATCCCACCACTTGGTCAACCACCCAATTGCCCTGAGTGAGTTGGCGCACAATGTTGCCCTCAACATCCATCACATAGAGGTGCATGTAACCATCTTGCTGACTCCAATAGATGAAACGCGTGTCATCCCACGGGAGGAATTGAATTGGGTGAAGCGGTTCGCAATAGCGGTCGTTATGTTCGCTGTAGAGTGTCTTAATCTTATTTCCTGTGGCGGCATCATAGGCATCGAGGTGGGCATCGGTTTGGTCGCGGTTCACCTCAATGAGATAGAGCGTCTTGCCGTCAGGAGCCCAAGCGATGTTGGTGAAATAGCGGTCGGTGACGTCGCCAAGGTCAAGATAATGCACCTTGCCGCTGACCACGTCAGCAATGCCCACAGTCACTTTGTGCGAGGTCATTCCTGCCATAGGATATTTATCAGGCTCATAAGTTGCCACGCGCTCAAAGGTGTTGACCTGCGGATAATCGGTCACCATCGACTGGTCCATGCGGTAAAAAGCCAACTGTTTGCCGTCGGGCGAGAAGAATGTGCCCTTATTGATGCCAAACTCGTTGCGGTGCACGCTCTGACCGTACACAATTTCACGCGAGCCGTCGGTGCTCAGTTGCAGCGGCTCACTCCCCTCGGTTTGCACCCAAAGGTTATTGTCTTTGAGAAATGCCCAAGTGCTGCTTGCGGCATTCCATTCAAGCCCGCGTTGGTCATCGGCAAGTTTAAAACGATGATATTCAGGCTTCTGCGCATTCATCTTGCGCCCTGTGGTGAGGGCATAGCGATAATAATTGCCGTCTTCGTTGAGAATCAGGTCGTTGCCATACCATCGCGCATCAATGCGCTGAGGAGTCATTTTGCTATAGTTTTTTCCGCCAAAGTTCAAATCTTCGAGCGTGAAAAGTTGCTGTGCTGCGGCACTTATGCTTGCAATTGCCATTGCTGCTGTGAGTATTACAGTTTTCATATTCAGGAAATAACTAAAAAATGCGGTGTTACATACTCCGCTCGCCACTGGCGGCGGCGATGTGAACGCAAAACTACAAATAATTTCACAAAATAGCAAGTGACACGCTCACTCAATGCTATCACAAAAAAGTTTAGTAACTTTGCAGCGTAAACAAACATTTCAACTCAATTATCAACAATAACGTACAGAATGAACAGTAAACTCAAAGGTTGCATCTACGGCGTTGTGTCGGCAGCAAGCTACGGGCTTAACCCGCTTGGAGGGCTAAAACTTGGCGAAGACGGCATCAACACACACTCCATATTGTTTTACCGCTTCACGCTGGCGGTGCTGCTACTGGCCGGCATCATAGCACTGCGCACATTGCGCAGCAAGCCCACCGAGAACACCGCCAAGAGGCTGCAAGAGGCGTTTTTCATCAACGGCGCACCCAGTGGTATGCACGGTTTGCAACGCATGTTGCACAGCCGTTGGGCACTGGTGGCGGTGCTTGGCGTGCTGTTTGCCATATCGGCGCTTTCGCTTTACAGCAGCTATCTGTTTATGGACTCGGGCATAGCATCAACTTTGCTGTTTGTCTATCCAATTATGGTGGCGCTCATCATGTCGCTGTGCTTCAAAGAGCGCATCAATTTCTTCACCGTGGCATCGCTTGTGCTAGCGCTCTCGGGCATAGCACTGCTATCGAAAGGCGGCTCGGCAAGCACCATCAACTTGGCAGGATTCACGTTAGTGATGATTTCATCGCTCGCCTATGCCGTGTATATGGTGGTGCTCAACAAGTGGCAAGTGAGCATACCCACCCTAAAACTCAACATGTATGTGATGGCGCTCAGTGCCGTGTGCATTGCCGCAACATCGTTCACGCGCAGCGATTGGCACCTTATGGCGCTGCCATCGTGGCACTCCGTGGCCTATGCGCTGATGCTTGCCATAGTGCCCACCGTGATTTCGTTAGTCACCATGACCAAAGCCATTGAGCTGATTGGCAGCACGCCAACAGCTATCATGGGCGCACTTGAGCCGGTCACCGCGGTGGTGGTGGGCATCATTGTTTTCAACGAGGCCTTCACAGCACGTATAGCATTGGGCAACTTGCTCATTATCACGGCTGTTATGCTCATCATATCAAGCCGTTATCTGCTGCCCGCCTGCCGCAAAAGAGTATCGCCCGATTCACACGCCAAACAAGGCTAATGTGGCTTGGGGTTGCCCGTATGCGCAAATTTTTGTAATTTTGCCCCTTCAAATGGGCATACGCCCACAACAAACGCTCCACTCATAAAATCAATAACTCAATTTTTACCAAACGAAATGAGCAAGAAATCAATATTATTGTTTATAGCCGGCGCAATGTGTGCCTTTGCCGCAGCGGCTCAGGATTTTCAGCAAGCCATCGACCGCTTTGCCGGCCGCCCTTATATGCGCAACGCCTCGGTGGGCGTGTGCGTGGCATCAACTGCCACCGGCGAGGTGTTAGCATCAAATCAGCCCGACCTTGCCATCACCACGGCATCAACCATGAAAACCTGCACCTCGGCTGCCGCCATTGAGCTGCTGGGCAAAGATTTTCAGTTTCACACCCAAGTGAGCCTCATTGGGCAAATCAAGGGCAAACGCCTGCACGGCAATGTGGTGGTGAAAGGGTTTGGCGACCCTACGCTGGGTTCGCGTCACTTCAGCAACGAGCCTAACATCGTTGACGAGGTGGTGAATATTCTGCAACAACAAGGCATCAACCGCATCGACGGCTGCATACTCTACGACGAGAGCGCATATCCTTTTGAGACGTTCAATGACAACTGGATGATTGAAGACCTGGCTTATGACTACGGCCCTGGCGTTCACGCCATCAACTATCACGACAATCTGGTGAAGCTGACCTTCGACCGCTCGGGCGACGTCGCCACCAACTTTGTCTTCACTCCCCCCATCACCAATTGCCAAGTGATTTGCCATGCTCAGGTGAGCGACGAGCAAAACATGTACCGTCTGCTCAACATCGGCCCCAACCCGAACATCACGCTCTATGGCGACATACGCCGTAGCACCTCGCCTTATAGCGACTATTTTGTGAACCCCAATCCCGCCCAACTGCTTTGCGACAGCATTGAGCACAGCCTTGAACGTGCCGATATTCAGGTGAAGAACAAAGAGGTGAAACCCGATGACCTCACCGACACGCTGCAAGTGGTTGACCACCTCTCGCCCAAGCTCACCGACATTGTCACATCGCTGCTCGACCGCAGCGACAACATGTTCACCGAAGCGCTGCTGCGAGCCATAGCCTACAATCAAGGCAAGGTGGCAAACACCGCCAACGGTCTGGAAGCCGTGAAGCAGCTGTGGAACAGCAAAGGCATCGACACCAAACCACTGTTTCAGCGCGACGGTAGCGGACTGGCACGCAACGGCAAGGCAACAGCACGATTCTTCACCCAGATGCTGCGTCAAGCGCTTGCCGACAGCACCCTCACCGGCGTGATGTTCCCATCGCTGATGACTCACTTAGGCGTGAACGCCAACATTGGCAAGATGATTAAGTCGTCGCCCCTAAAAGGCAAAATAGCATCAAAATCGGGCAGCATGAGCGACGTGCAATGCTATGTGGGATATTTCCCTGCCGACAATCCTCAATACACATGGGCAGTATTGGTGAATAACTGGCAAGGCTCGCGCACAACGCTCAAAGACGATATTGAGGCTCTGCTACTTGAACTATTCACGCAGCAAAAAGGCACTTCGCACTCAGTGAACGATTGACTTTGCCGCAACTCGTTAATGTTAAAATTAGTCAACACGTTGATAAAAATCAACTTAATTTGTGCGAAATAAGCAACTTTTTAATTAGGTTTGCACAATATTAGAGCAATAGGCTCTTATTGAAGATACGCTAATATTTTTATAAAGATAACTGCTATTAATATGGACAGTTCAATAAAAAAATTATTGCAACAAACGCTCGAGCTTGAGGGCTTGCTACTGATTGCCGAGAAGCGCGGCAACGATGCGCCTGCCATGGTGATTGACTTGATTTCACAAAAAGCCGCCGCCATAGCGCAAGCTGCTTCGCTCATGAGCCAACCTGCCGAGCCAATAGCACCACAAGGCATCGACGCCCTGCCTCACGACGAGCCCGACGATGACATCACCGTGGAGTTTATTGATGAGCCAGAGCCGGAGGTGACCCCCGAACCGGAAGTGGTTGCACCCCAACCTGCTCCCGAACCGGAACCTGTTCCTGAGCCTGAGCCGGAGGTGGTTACTCCTGAGCCGGAGCCTGCTCCCGAACCAGAACCTGAGGTAGTAACTCCTGAGCCAGAGCCTGCTCCAGAACCTGAACCAAAGCCTGTGGTAATCCCCGAGCCGGAAGATGAGCCTACGCCATATAATGACTATGGCAACAACGATGAAAACGAAGAATACGACGAGAATATCACCCTCGACGAGGCATTGCAACGCAACATGACCAAAAACCTGCGCCACGCATTTTCGCTCAACGACCGCTACCGCTATCGCCGCGAACTGTTTGGCAACAGCGACCCGGTGATGAACGAGACCCTCGACTTGGTTGAAACCATGCACTCATACGACGAAGCCGAAGACTATTTCTACAACGACCTCGGTTGGGAGCACGACTCTCCCGAAGTGGCTGATTTCATGGTAATTATCAAAAACCATTTCTGGAACAAGCGCCAACAAGTGTAATCACAATGGCAGGTAAGCTCTACATAGTGCCCACACCGGTTGGCAACCTCGACGACATGAGTTGCCGCGCCGTGAACGTGCTCAAAAGCGTTGACGCAGTGCTCGCTGAGGACACGCGCACCAGCGGAGTGCTCATGAAGCATTTTGGCATAACCACGCCTATGCAGAGCCACCACAAATTTAACGAGCACAACACTCTGCCTGCCGTGGTGAGCCGCTTGCAAGCCGGCAGCACACTGGCACTAATCAGCGACGCCGGCACCCCTGCCATCTCCGACCCCGGTTTCCTGCTGGTGAGAGAGTGCCGACGACAAGGCATTGAAGTGGAAACGCTGCCCGGGCCAACGGCATTTGTGCCTGCGCTGGTCAACTCAGGGCTGCCATGCGACCGCTTTTGCTTTGAAGGATTCCTGCCTCAGAAAAAGGGCCGCGCCACCAAGCTTGCCGCTTTGGCTGAGGAGGAGCGCACCATGATATTCTATGAATCGCCGCTGCGACTGCTGCGCACACTCGAACAACTTGCCGAAGCCTTTGGCTCACAGCGTGAAGCCTCGGTGTGCCGCGAAATCTCAAAGCTGCACAACTCAACCCACAACGGTACTCTTGCCCAGTTGGTTGAATACTTCTCACAGAATGTTCCTCGCGGTGAGATTGTGATTGTGGTTGAAGGCAAAGCCCCGCAAGCCAACGTGAAAGTGGACAAATACGCTCAATTCAAACAAAAAAAGAACGCAGTTGCACCACCCGACGAACAACAATGAGCTGCATTTTGTATTTTATATTAAACAAATTTCCTAAAAAACAATTCTGATTATCCTCTCACATTCCATCAATTCAACACCAACATTATTTTAACTATGAAAAAGATTGCATTACCCATCTTGATTTTGCTCAGCGCCATGTTTGTGGGCGCCTGCACCGGCAACAAGAACGAAAACGACTCTCAAAGCGTCAGCACCGAGCAATACGACTCGCTGCGCACTGCTTTGGCTGAGAAAGACAGCCTTATGGCATTCTTTGCCGAGATTAGCGAAGGCATGAGCCGCATCAAGGATATGGAAAATATCCTCAACAACACCAACCTCATCAGCGAATCGCCCAACAGAAAGACTCAGATTCTCAGCGATATGGCGCTTATTCAACAAGCTCTCGCCGACCGCCGTCAACGCCTTGAAGCGCTTGAAGCTAAGCTGAAACGCTCAAGCAACTATTCTGCCGAGATGCAAAAGACCATCGACCAGCTTAAGCAGCAAATCAGCGAACAAGAAGAAACCATACGCTCGCTCAATCAGCAACTCGAGGCTGCCCAATTGCGCATTGACCAACTCAACACCAGCGTCGATTCGCTGAAAATTGAGAACGAAAGCGTAACAAGCGAGAAAATAGCCGCACAAGCCGAAAGCCAACGCCTCACCAACGAACTCAACACTTGCTACTATGTGATTGGCTCGAAAAAGGAACTTAAAGACAACAAAATAATTGAAAGCGGATTCCTGCGCAAGACCAAAGTGATGGAATCGGATTACGAGCTTTCTTATTTCACCCGTGCCGACAAGCGCACCCTCAACGAACTTCCGCTGCACAGCAACAAGGCTAAGGTGATGAGCAAGCACCCTGCCGACAGCTATCAGATTGTTGAAAAAGGCAACAGCAAAACTCTGGTTATCACCAACAGCACCAAGTTCTGGGAGTTGAGCAACTTCCTCATTGTGCAGGTGAACTGATATTCCACCTGCGAATATTTAACCCCAATAGGCTATCAGCGTTATTTTCAGCAGATGTTTTGAGGGCACAATGGGCTCCCCATTGCAACCGAGAAGAAAGCACGTTTGCGCTTAACAGCCTATTGACCGATTTAGGTTTAACAATCACACTTTCATATCTTAATCGCCATTGCAGCTGAGCTACAATGGCGATTATTGTTTTTTCTCCCGCGGCATAAGTGAGTTTTCACCTTGCCGTATTCCAGGCGGAATATTCGCTAAACTGTTGGCAATACTTCAACCAAATGATTCGCATTTGCACCCCTTTAAGGTGTCACGGTGATGCGGCGGGTGATGCGTATGTCGTCGCTTGCGCTGCCAATCTGCAACTCAAACTCGCCCGGTTCAACCACGCGGCGCATCTCGCGATTATACAGCGCCAAGTCAGCCACAGGGATGGCAAGGCGCACCGTGCGCACTTCGCCGGCTGCCAAATTGACTTTGGCAAATGCTTTAAGCTGCTTCACCGGTGTAACCACACTCGACACCACATCGCGCACATACACCTGCACCACCTCTTTGCCCTCGCGCTTACCGGCATTGCGCAGTTTCACGTCAATGGCAATGGTGTCGGCATCAGTATATTGGTCCTTATTTACCGTGGCATCGTCATAGGCAAATTGGGTGTAACTCAGTCCGCGGCCAAAAGCCCAAAGCGCCTCGGGCGACGAGAACACATAGTCCTGACCGGGGCGGTCAACATCGCCGGGATTATGATAGAAACCCTTGTCGGTGGGCAAATGGTTATAGTAGCAAGGCAAATGCCCGGTGCTTTTTGGGAATGAATAATTGAGCTTGCCCGAGGGATTCACCTTGCCCAAAATCACGTCGGCAAGCGCATTGCCGCCCTCTTCGCCCGGATACCATTGCACAATCACGCCATTAACATTGTCCTTCACCCATTTCAGCGCAAACGGACGGCCCGAGAGCAGCACCACAATCACCGGTTTGCCGGTGGCATGCACCGCCTCAATGAGTTGCTGTTGCACACCGCACAGCTCCAACGAATTGAGGTCGTAGCCCTCGCCGCAAGTCGAGCCTTTGTATTCACGCGCCAGCGAAGCACTTTGCGTGCCCACCACCACTATGCTCAAATCGCTTTTCTGGGCAGCCTCAACAGCCTCGGCAAAGCCTTCACGGTTCTGGGTGGTGAGGTCGCATCCGCGGGCATAGCGCACAGCAACTTTGTCACCAAGCCGCGCCTGCATGGCTTGCAGCAAGGTGATGCCGTGGTCGTTGCTGCGAGTCCATGAATAGTCGCCAAACTGCACTTGGTCGGCATTAGGGCCAATCAAGGCTATTGACTGCAGCGCATCGGCGTTGAGCGGAAGGATATTATCTTTATTCTCGAGCAGCACAATCGACTCGTTGGCAATGTCGCGAGCAAGACTCACATTATTATTAGTGTGCACATTGCTGCTATAGTTTTTCAGCGTCGGCATAGGGTTATCAAAAAGTCCCATACTGAATTTCACTCGCAATATTCGGCTCACAGCCAAGTCAATAAGGTCCTCACCAATCACGCCCTCACGCACCAAGCGAGGCAACTCGCTGTAACAGTTGTCGGCAGCCTCGGCATCAAGTCCTGCCCTGAGCGCCTGTTCGGCAGCCTCGGCATTGTTGGCGGCGGTGTGATGGAAATAATTGAGCATGCCAATGGCGCTCCAATCAGAATACACAAACCCCTTAAAGCCCCATTGATTGCGCAACAACTCGGTGAGCAGAAAGTGCGAGCCCGAGTTTGGAATGCCGTTCCAAGAGTCGTAGCTCGACATCACAGCCCACGGCTTCGCGGTTTTTATCACATATTCAAATGTTGACATATAGATGCCCAGCAAATCGCGTTCGCCACACGACACCGACGCCAAATTAAGTCCGCCCTGCGGGCAGCCGTGAGCGCCAAAGTGCTTGAGCATGGGCGAGATGCCGCCGGCAAGATAGCTCTGCACCTGCGGCGCAGCCATACGCGAGATGAGGTGAGGGTCTTCGCCCAAGCACTCCTCCACACGTCCCCAACGAGGGTCGCGGCACACGTCAACGATAGGAGCCAACGTCTGCGTGATGCCCTGTGCCTTTAGCTCGGCAGCCGTGGCTTCAGCCATCTGGCTCGCCAAACGGGTATTCCATGTGCTGCCCAAGGCTATGGCTTGCGGAAAAATGGTTGAGCCGTCTTGCACCGAGCCGTGGAGCGACTCCGACGAGGTGAACACCGGGATGCCAAGGCGCGTTTTGCCGCGCATATATTGCTGAATCTCAGCCATCCATTGACAGCACTGCTCGCCACTCCAAGTGATGCCCTCAACAAAGCCCACGCCCGCAGTGCCCACCGCCTGAGCAAGTTTTTCCTTATCCAAGCGGCCGTCGGTCATAATCTGATTGTGGTGCAGGTGGCGCATCTGAGCCACTTTCTCGTCGAGAGTCATGCGACTGAGCAAATCGGCCACTCGCTCGTCAACACTGGCTTTCACATCCTGGTATTTAGGTTTCTCGGCAGCCGAGGCGCTGCCAAAAACAGTGCAAAACAGCACTATAACAGTCAAAAAGGAGTATTTACACATTTCGCAAAAAATATTTTTCTGGTTCAAAGGACAAAGATAAACATAAACTGCCAACAAAAGTGCATTTGCAGGCACAAAAGCACCACGGCAATGCGGCATATAGCCCCAAAGAATGCCAAAATATGTTTATAAACATAGAATTTTATTATAGAATTTTTTCGCCAATTGTTGCTAAAGAGAGTAAATATCGGTAAATTTGCAAAGCATAATGGCGACTACAAAACAATTAACTAAATTAATAACTTAATTCTCAACACAACTATGTGGTTAACAAAATCTTCTATAGGAAGAAAGACCGTGATGTCGATAACCGGTATCGCGCTTATCCTATTCTTAACATTCCACGTGCTGATGAATGCAGTAGCAATCTTCTGTCCTGAGGGCTACAACAAGATTTGCGGTATTCTCGGCGCCAACTGGTATGCAGTAGCAGCTACACTTGGTTTGGCGGCTCTGTTTGTGATTCACATCATCTATGCGTTCTGGCTCACTTGGCAAAACAAGAAGGCCCGCGGCAACGATGCTTATGCTATTACTTCACGTCCAAAATCAGTTGAATGGGCATCTCAAAACATGCTTGCCCTTGGCGTGGTGATTGCGTGCTTCACTGTGCTGCACCTCTATCAATTCTGGGGCCGCATGATGCTTGCCGAGCTGTTGCCTTGCCTCAACCTTGAGACAGTGGTTACATGCCCAATGACAGGTGCTGAACACACCATCGCTGCAGCCGACGGCTGGGGTCAAATCATGTATCAATTTGGCGGTCCTCTTGGATGGGGCGTGCTGGTGATTTACCTCATTGGCTTTGGCGCACTCTGGTTCCACATGACTCACGGCTTCTGGAGCGCATTCCAAACCCTTGGCACCAACAACGACAATTGGTTGCCTCGCCTCAAAAAGACTGCTTGCGCATGGGCTACTATCGTTACCCTGCTCTTTGCCGTTGAAGCTGTTATCTTCACTCTCAAGGCTCATTGCCCCGACTGCCAAGGCGCACCGGCTCAAACCTATGAACTGAAGATTATGGAAAGAACCTGCCACCACCACGGTGAAGGTGTTTGCCCTGAAGCTCGTCCATGCCACCACGGCGAAGGCGCTTGCGCTGAAGGTCACAAATGCTGCAAGGGCGAAGGTGCTTGCCCTGAAGGTCCAAAATGCTGCAAGGGCGAGGGCGCTTGCCCTGAAGGCCCAAAATGCTGCAAAGGCGAGGGTCAAGAGTGCTGCAAGGACAAAGCTCCTGGCGACGGCGAAACTCCCGAGTGCTGCAAAGGCGAATAACAATAATGCTGAGTAAATAACCATTAAAGAATTTTTCAAAACCAACTATTATGGAAGAAACAAAGACAAACGCTGCTCAGCCTGTAATCGATTCAAAGATTCCTGAAGGTCCAGTCGCTGAGAAGTGGACTAACTATAAAGCTCATCAAAAACTCGTTAACCCAGCCAACAAGCGTAAGCTCGACATCATCGTTGTGGGTACCGGTCTGGCTGGTGCATCGGCAGCATCAACTCTTGCCGAAATGGGCTTCAACGTGCTCAATTTCTGCATCCAAGACTCACCTCGCCGCGCTCACTCAATCGCTGCACAAGGTGGTATCAATGCCGCTAAGAACTATCAGAACGACGGTGACTCAATTTACCGCCTCTTCTACGACACCGTGAAGGGTGGCGACTACCGCGCTCGCGAAGCCAACGTTTACCGTCTGGCTGAAGTGTCGAACAACATCATCGACCAATGTGTGGCTCAAGGCGTGCCTTTTGCCCGCGAATACGGCGGCACACTCGCTAACCGTTCTTTCGGTGGCGCTCAAGTAAGCCGTACTTTCTATGCCAAGGGTCAAACCGGTCAGCAACTTCTGCTTGGCGCTTACAGCTCGCTCAACCGCCAAATTCAAATGGGTAAGGTGAAGAGCTACAACCGCTATGAGATGCACGACGTGGTTCTCATTGACGGTCGCGCTCGCGGTATCATTGCCAAGAACCTGGTTACCGGTAAGTTTGAACGCTTTGCCGCTCACGCAGTGGTTATTGCCACTGGCGGTTATGGCAACACTTACTTCCTGAGCACCAACGCTATGGCTTGCAACTGCTCGGCTGCAATTGCTTGCTATCGCAAAGGCGCTTATTTTGCTAACCCAGCTTACGTGCAAATTCACCCAACTTGTATTCCTCGCCACGGCGACAAGCAATCAAAGCTCACCCTTATGTCAGAATCGTTGCGTAACGACGGCCGCATCTGGGTACCTAAGAAGATTGAAGACGCCAAGGCATTGCAAGCAGGCACCAAGAAAGGCTCTGACATTCCTGAAGAAGACCGCGACTACTATCTGGAGCGCCGTTACCCAGCATTCGGTAACCTGGTGCCTCGCGACGTGGCTTCACGTGCCGCTAAAGAGCGCTGCGACAAGGGCTTTGGCGTGAACAACACCGGCTTGGCAGTGTTCCTCGACTTCTCAGAGGCCATCAACCGCTTGGGCATTGACGTGGTTCGTCAACGCTATGGCAACCTCTTCGACATGTACGAAGAAATCACCGACGTTAACCCTGGCGAACTGGGCAACACCATCAACGGCGTGAAATACTACAACCCAATGATGATATTCCCAGCCATCCACTACACTATGGGCGGTATCTGGGTTGACTACGAACTGCAAACATCGGTTAAGGGCTTGTTTGCTATTGGCGAATGTAACTTCTCAGACCACGGTGCAAACCGTCTGGGTGCATCAGCTCTTATGCAAGGTCTTGCCGACGGCTATTTCGTGCTGCCTTACACCATACAAAACTACTTGAGCGACCAAATTCAGGTGCCTCACTTCTCAACCGACAGCAAAGAATTTGAAGAAGTTGAAAAGGCTTGCATCGCTGAGGAAGAACGCATCATGAACATCAAGGGTACCAAGTCAGTTGACTCAATCCACAAGGAACTTGGTAACATCATGTGGGAATATGTTGGTATGGGCCGCACCAAAGAAGGTCTTGAAAAGGCCCTCATTGAGCTCAAACGCATCCGCAAGGAATTTGACACCGAACTGTTTGTTCCTGGCAAGGCTGGCGACGGCATGAACGTAGAGCTCGACAAGGCATTCCGTTTGAAAGACTTTATCACTATGGGTGAACTTATCGCATACGATGCACTCAACCGCAACGAATCATGCGGTGGTCACTTCCGCGAAGAGTATCAAACAGAGGAAGGCGAAGCCAAACGCGACGACAAGAACTACTTCTATGTATCTTGCTGGAACTATCAAGGCAACGACGACACCGCACCTCAACTCATCAAGGAACCGCTCGAATACGAGGCTATCAAGGTTCAAACCCGTAACTATAAGTCATAATCAACTAATTAAGAAAACGCAATTCAAATGGGAAATATGAAAGTAAATCTTAAGGTTTGGCGTCAAGCCGGCCCTAAGGAAAAAGGTGAATTCAAGACTTATTCGGTTGAAACTGACACCGAAACATCGTTCCTTGAAACCCTTGATATTCTTAACGAACAACTGGTTGAAAAGGGCGAAGAGCCTATAGTGTTTGACCACGACTGCCGCGAAGGTATCTGCGGTATGTGCTCGCTCTACATCAACGGACACCCACACGGACCAGCAACAGGTGCCACCACTTGCCAACTCTATATGCGTAAGTTCCAAGACGGCGAAACCATCACCGTTGAGCCTTGGCGCTCGGCTGCATTCCCTGTAATCAAGGACTTGATGGTTGACCGCAACGCATTCGATAAGATTCAACAAGCTGGCGGTTACGTATCGTTCAACTGCGGCGGCGCTCAAGATGCCAACGCAATAGCTATTCCAAAGAGCATTGCCGACGAGGCTATGGACTCGGCAACTTGCATTGGCTGCGGTTGCTGCGTGGCTGCCTGCAAGAACGGTTCTGCTATGCTCTTCGTTTCAGCTAAGGTGAGCCAATTCGCTCTGCTGCCTCAAGGCAAGGCCGAAGCTGCTCGCCGTGCTAAAGCTATGGTGGCTAAGATGGACGAACTGGGATTTGGTAACTGCACCAACACCGGTGCTTGCGCTGCTGAATGTCCTAAGAACATCAGCCTGAGCAACATCGCTCGTCTCAACCGCGAATACATCTGTGCTAAGATGAAAGACTAAGACCACATAGATAAACCATCTATCCCTATAACCCTGCAATCCCTGCCCTTCACGGCAGGGATTGTTTGTTTATAATACCTTATTATATAATTATTTCAATCATCGGGCGGCACGGCTGAGCTGCACACCAATTTGCAAAACAGACACATTGACAACTGGGGCAGCATCAGGCACACGCACGGCTGAGACAGACAACAGCAGCAAACACGCACGCATGCCCACGTTGGCACACGCAGCACACAATACATTCAACTAAAAATCAATTGATTATTGTCACTCCGCCGATTGATTGACGGTAATGGGAAATTCTTCGCCGGCGGCAGTGATTATGAGTTTGCCGCTACGCTTTGCGCCGGTGGTGTTGGCATCTACACTGACGGTGATGCCAGTGGTGCCGTGGCTACCGCTTTGCGGCGATGCGCTAAGCCACGATTCGGTGCTCGCAATGGTCCACGCCACATTGCTCTTCATCGCTATAACCGTATCGCCACCCTTAGCATCCACGTCAATCACATCTTTAGCCACAATCACTTGTGCCTTAGCCTCTTGACTGATGCTAACCAATGCCTTTGTGGTGCCCATGGCAACGTAGATGGTGGTTGAGCGCGAGGTGTAATCGGGGTTTGCGCCTATTGTCACCGCCATGAGCGTGTTTCCGGCTGCGCCACTCGCAGGCGAAAACCCACACCACGACTGCTCGCTATGGGCAGTCCATGCCTTTGATGCGCGCACCTCAACGGTCTGCGAACCGCCTTGCGAGGTGAAACTGAGCTGCGAGGCGTTCAGCTCAAGCACCGCAGGCTCATTACCATCGCCATTGCCCGTCAAATCGTGCTCGGTGCCCGGCGTCTTGCTGCATGAGCAACACGCAAGCGCAAGCAAATACACGGCAATGGTAATGGTTCTCATGATGCCAATTTGTTTTTATGATTATATCCCCAAGTGCTCCACACGCACAAAAAGGGAAACAAGCGGGGTCAGTCAGTGAGCACAAACAGCGGTGAACAATCGTAGCGCGGCAAGGCATAAAGCTGCAAATCGCAATTACGCGTCTCAACCGAATATGAGCAATCGCCCACGGTGACGCCTTTTTGTTCAAGATACTTATGCATGGTGGCAAGAGCAATCTGGGGCGTATTGTTGTCGTGGCTCAGGTGACACAGGAACAAATAACGCAGATGCGGCCCGTAGATTTGAGCCACAAACTGGGCTGCTACCTCGTTGTCGAGGTGTCCGTCGTCGCGCCTGATGCGTTGTTTAAGGTATTCGGGGTAAGGACCCTTATCGAGCATGGTGCGGTCGTAGTTGCTTTCAATCACCAGATAATTGGCTTGAGAAATGTAGAAAGCCGAACGGCTGTTCACCATACCCATATCGGTGGCAATCACAAACTTCTCGTCACCCCACTCAATCATAAAGCCCATATTGTCGGTGCCGTCGTGCGAGGTGTCGAAAGCAGTGATGTTGAAGCCCGAAAGTTTAAACGGTATTTCCTTGAAGATGCGCTCCTGATAGTCCTTTATGCGTCGCGACACGCTGTGACGGCGCAAGAGGCCGTTCATAACCCGCGGAGTGCAATAAAGCCTAATGTGCTTATATCGGCGCACAATGCTGTAAGCATGGCGAATGTGGTCGCCGTGGTCGTGAGTGAGCAGCACGCCGCCAATCATCTCAGGTGTCACACCATTCTTAAGCAGCGATTTAAACACAAACTCGTCGTCAACGCCGGCATCAATAAGCAATCCGCCATCGTCGGTGCCCAGATAAGAGCAATTGCCGCTGCTGCCGCTGCCAAAGCTCATAAACCGCAATTTGTTTTTGCCTGACGCCTTTTGCTGCAGCTCTTGCGATTCCTGCAGCTTTTGCAATTCTTGCTCAGGCATCTTCTCGGCGGGCTCGCGCTCAGGCAACACCAAGTCGATGTCGGGCAGCTCGTCGGCCTCATGGCTGATGTCCTTGGGCAACTCATCGGCCTTAGGACTAATGTCCTTGGGCAGCTCGTCAGCATCAGGCTCAAAAAAGAACGATGCCTGACGCTCGTCGATTGATTTCCTTGATTTGCGTGCCATTGTACTTTTTAATTTTCACTTATATAAAAGGAATATTGTGGGCACCTTGTCGAAATCGTATTTCGCCTTTGCCCATTCCTTTACTGGTTTAGTCACTATTTTCTCATTCTCGCCGGTGATGTTGCTTGCCACGCACAGCGCCAACCCGCCCGGGAGCGTGCGGCACATCTCAGCCATCAGCTTATTGTTGCGATAAGGCGTTTCAATGAAAATCTGCGTCTGGTCGTCGTGCATGATAAGCCGCTCCATGAGCTTAAAGGTGCGAGCCCTCTCGGCTTGGTCAATGGGCAAATATCCGCGGAACGCGAAACTCTGACCATTGAATCCGCTACCCATCAAGCCCATGAGGATGCTCGAGGGGCCCACCAGCGGTCGCACTTTAAGTCCCATGCGCTGGGCAATAGCCACCAAATCGGCACCCGGGTCGGCCACGGCTGGGCATCCCGCCTCTGAAATCACTCCCATAGCATTGCCCTGCTGCAAAGGTTGCAGATAAGCGGCAATGGCATTGAGGTCGGTATGGCGGTTCAGCTCATAAAACGTGAGCGAGTCAATGTCGATGTCGCGATGGCACTTCTTCAAGAAGCGACGCGCACTACGCACATTCTCAACCACATAATGCTTTATCTCGCGCACAATATCAATATTGCACGCAGGCAAAACATCATGCAACGCACCGTCGCTCAACGGCACAGGAATGAGGTATAATGCGGGTTCTATCATATCTTCGCCAGCTTGAAATGAGTTGTTTGTCTTATACAATTTGCAAATTTACAAAAATTTGCCGACATACAAAACCCCCATTCCTTAACCATGCCCTCACCGCTCCCCTACGACACTCACCAAATGCCACATTATTATATACTGAAAAAAATGGCTGCTGCCTGAGCCGCTATGGCTCGCAGCAACAGTGAGGCGAATACTCAACCTCAGGAGAATAGTAGCCGAAGCGCAACAAACATGCTCTCGCAACCACTTCCCTAAGTTATTCTATTTTACCATTTATAAAATTCTCTCCACTCACCCACGGGACAGGTCAATCAAAGAGTTGGCGCAATATGTCGGGCGACTTTAGCGCGCCCACAATGC
>JBJECY010000088.1:0-35243 GCA_051871515.1 Muribaculaceae bacterium
GACTGCAAAGGTAACATTTTTTATTTATAACCACACCTTTTTGCTACTGAGCCGCCTTTTGGCGTGTGGGTAGCTGCCTTTTGGGACTCGTGAAAATACAACGACAGCACCTGTATTCACTACAGATGCTGCCGGCTTTAGATAAAACTTAAATAAATAAGCCAAACTAAAAACTCATAAAATTAATGTAATTTTCGATTTAAGGCTGTTGTGAAATGTGAGTACAAATGTACTAAGAAATTTTGAATAAACAAGAAAATAATCCACAAAAACAGCTGATATGTGCAATTTTTTAATTATTTTATAGCGTTTTTGGGTTAAAATATGGTTAAAAACGTGAAATGATGTATCAAAAAAGGTGCTTGAGGGGCGTTTGCGTTGCCGCCAATAAGGCTCAAAAAAACGTGCCGTGGCAACGCTTTGGGCGCAGGTTGCCAACCATGTTTTGCCGCCATCATGCCGGGCGGTTGTTTGCCGTGGGCTGTTGCAGCTGCCTGTGGGGCGGAGTGTTCCTTTGGCTGCTGCTTGCGCCAATGGGGCGCAAATGTTGCATAAAATGCACAAAATGAGCCTATGCATCAGGTTTTTGCTTGCTATGAAAGGTGAATATCGATTTTTTTCAGTAAATTTGTGAGTTTTTTAGTAGGAAGCATTCTTATGCCCCCTGCTTTTTATGTGTGGACAATTATAACATAAAGCTTTATGAATGTATCATATAAATGGTTGAAGAGATATCTTGAATTCGACCTTACGCCCGAGGAGGTGTCGAGCGCGCTCACATCGCTTGGGTTGGAAACTGACTGTGTTGAGAAAGTGGAAACCATAAAGGGCGGCTTGGCCGGCCTGGTGGTGGGCAAAGTGCTCACATGCGTTGAGCACCCTGATAGCGACCACTTGCACATCACCACAGTGGACCTTGGCAACGGCGAGCCTACACAGATTGTGTGTGGCGCTCCTAATGTGGCTGCCGGACAGACCGTGATTGTTGCCACCGTGGGCACCAAGCTCTATGACGGCGACAACGAGTTTACCATCAAGAAATCAAAGATTCGCGGCGTGGAGTCGCGCGGCATGATTTGCGCCGAGGACGAGATTGGCGTTGGCACTGACCACAGCGGCATCATTGTGCTGCCTGACGACGTGCCAGTGGGCACTCCTGCTCGCGACTATTATGGCATCGACGATGATTATGTGATTGAGGTTGACCTTACCCCTAACCGCATCGACGGCGCATCGCACTATGGCGTGGCTCGCGACTTGGCTGCTTGGCTCAAGCAAAACGGCAAGCCTTGCAAGCTCAGCAAGCCGGTGGCAAATGACTTTGCCGTTGACCGTGCCGATGGAGCTGTGGAAGTGAGTGTTGAGAACACCGAGGCATGCCCGCGTTACAGCGGCGTCACCATTCGCGGCGTGAAGGTGACCGAAAGCCCTAAGTGGCTCAAAGACCTGCTCACCACAGTGGGACAGCGACCCATCAACAACATTGTTGACGTCACCAACTTCATCTTGTTGGGATTGAACCAACCGCTGCACTGCTTCGACCTTGCTAAGGTGAAAGGCGAGAAGGTGGTTGTGAAAACTTGCCCCGAGGGCACCAAGTTTGTCACCCTCGACGGCGTGGAACGCACCCTCACCGCTCGCGACCTGATGATTTGCAACACTCAGGAGCCAATGTGCATTGGCGGCGTGTTTGGCGGCCTTGACAGTGGCGTTACTGAAGCCACCACCGATATCTTCCTTGAATCGGCTTATTTCCATCCCACATGGGTGAGAAAAACCGCTCGCCGCTTTGGCTTGAGCACCGACTCATCGTTCCGCTTTGAACGCGGCATCGACCCCAACGAAACCGTTAACAACCTTAAGGTGGCTGCCATGCTCATCAAGGAAGTGGCTGGCGGCGAGATTTGCGGCGACGTTGTTGACGTGAAGAGCCGTGAGTTCCCATCATTCCCTGTGGAGCTGCGATATGACTACGTAAACTCGCTGATTGGCAAAAACATTGGCAAAGACACCATCAAGAACATTCTTGAAAGCCTTGAAATGACCATCGCTAGTGAGACCGACGAGCGCCTGAGCATATTGGTGCCAACCTATCGCGTTGACGTGCAACGCCCATGCGACGTGGTTGAGGACATTTTGCGCGTTTATGGGTATAACAATGTTGAGTTCACTGATGCAGTGCGCAGCAACCTCTCGTCGAAGTCGGCTACCGATTTCAAAAACGATATGCAAGAGCTTATTTCGCAGCAACTCACTGCCATAGGCTTCAACGAGATAATGAACAACTCGCTCACCGCCGTGAGCTATTATGCCGATTGTGAGACTTATCCCGAGGCAGCTGCGGTGCGCCTGATGAATCCGCTGAGCAACGACTTGATGCTCATGCGCCAGACGTTGCTTTTTGGCGGCCTTGAAAGCGTGGCTCACAACATCAATCGCCGCAGCAGCAACCTCAAGATGTATGAGTTTGGCAACTGCTACCACTTTGATGCCGAAGCCGCCGACGCTGAGCGCGTGTTGGCTCAATACAGCGAGAACACCGAACTGGGCATTTGGCTCACCGGCAAGAACCACGACGGCAACTGGGCTGAGGCTCCGCGCGACGTGACCGTGTTCGACCTCAAAAAGATTGTTGAGGACATCTTTGCTCGCCTGGGCGTGCTTGAAAAAGAGCTTGTGGCTACGCAAATCACCAACGATGTTTTTGCCCCAGCCCTCAAATATGAGAACCGCGGCGGCAAACTCATTGCCGAGATGGGCGTTGTGGCAGCCAAACAGCTTAAGAAGCTCGACATTCACCAGCCTGTGTATTTTGCCCACATCAATTGGGATGCACTCATGAAGATGTGCGCCAAGAAGAAGGTTACTTTTGCCGACCTGCCTAAGACTCAACCCGTGAAGCGCGACTTGGCACTGCTCGTTGACCAAGCTGTGACCTTTGCCGACGTTAAGCGCGTGGTTACCCAGTCAGAGAAACGCCTGCTGCGCAGCGTATCGCTCTTCGACGTGTATGAGGGCAAGAACCTTGAACCGGGCAAGAAGTCTTACGCCATCAGCCTCACTCTGCAAGACGACCAGAACACTTTGCAGGATAAGCAAATTGACGCTGTGATGAACAAGGTGATTGCTAACCTTGAAAAGCAACTTGGCGCCAAATTGCGTTGACACTATGCACATGTTTTGCCTGACCGCTGAAGTCAGGCAAAATGCTTTAATATAGTCCGGGAGATGATGAGCCCGGAGATTGAAACAAAGAGAGAAAATAAATCAAAGCAATAATCAATATTATAACATTCATTTCAATATGGGAAGAGCGTTTGAATATCGCAAAGCAAGAAAACTGAAACGTTGGGGCAACATGTCCCGCACATTCACCAAAATCGGTAAGGAAATCACCATCGCCGTGAAGGCAGGCGGCCCCGACCCGCAAGCCAACTCTCGCCTGCGTGCCCTCATGGCCAACGCCAAGGCAGCCAATATGCCTAAGGACACCGTTGACCGCGCCATCAAGAAGGCCACCGACAAGGATGCCAGCGACTACAAGGAAATAGTTTACGAAGGATACGGCCCCTTTGGCATCGCCATCGTGGTGGAAACAGCTACCGACAACAACACCCGCACCGTGGCCAACGTGCGCAGCTACTTCAACAAGTTTGGCGGCAACCTCGGCACCTCGGGCAGCCTCTCGTTTATGTTTGAGCACAAGTGTGTGTTCCACATTAAGCCAAAAGACGGCATTTCGCTCGACGACCTTGAGCTTGAACTTATTGACTACGGCGTTGACGAGCTTGACCAAGACGAAGAAGAAATTGTGATTTACGGTGCTTTTGAGGAAAACTCAAACATTCAAAAGTATCTTGAAGACAATGGCTTTGAAATCACAAGCAGCGAGTTTGTGAGAATCCCTAACGATACTAAAGAGGTGACTGCCGAGCAACGTGAAACACTCGAGAAACTTCTTGAGAAATTTGAGGATGACGACGACGTGCAAAACGTGTTCCACAACATGAAGGAAGACGACGCCGAAGAATAATCCCCTTCATTTCAGCTCCCGGCGGTTGAGGCATCACAAAGTCAACAGCATCGTGGAGCATAACAACATCACAAGGACCTGTGCCGTGGCATTCTGAGCCGCATTGCACAGGCCCTTGTTGCATTATAAGGTGCGCCAATCTTCTCCCGGCCAGTGAGTTGGTGCGGGTGCCGCGAGGCGCATGCGGAGGGGCGTGAAAAAAGCATCGGGGCGGCTCCTCTGATGAAGAAGCCGCCCCGAGGGGGTGTTATGAATGTCGCTAAATGCGCGAGTTTATCAGTCGATGATGTCAAATCCGGTGTACTTCTGCAAGCATTTTGGCACGCGAATACCCTCGGGAGTCTGGTTGTTTTCAAGCAGAGCGGCGAGGATGCGAGGCAATGCCAGAGCAGAGCCGTTGAGCGTGTGGCAGAGGTGGGTTTTCTTGTCCTCGCCACGGTAGCGGCACTTCAGGCGGTTGGCTTGGTAGGTATCGAAGTTCGACACTGAGCTAACCTCAAGCCAGCGGTGTTGTGCTTCGCTGTAAACCTCAAAGTCGTAGCAGATGGCTGCTGTGAAGCTCATATCACCGCCGCACAGACGCAGCACGCGGTAGGGCAGTTCAAGCTTTTTGAGCAGACCTTCAACGTGTTCAAGCATCTCTTTGTGGCTTTGGTCGCTATGCTCAGGGGTATCGATGCGCACAATCTCAATCTTTGAGAACTCGTGCAGGCGGTTGAGGCCGCGCACGTCTTTGCCGTAGCTGCCGGCTTCGCGGCGGAAACACTCGGTGTAGGCGCAATTCTTTATTGGCAGTTGTTTCTCGTCGAGAATCACGTCGCGGTAGATGTTGGTAACAGGCACCTCGGCTGTTGGGATAAGGTAAAGGTTATCAAGTCCGCAGTGATACATCTGACCTTCTTTGTCGGGGAGCTGTCCTGTGCCGTAGCCCGATGCCTCGTTGACCACTGTTGGCGGCATAATCTCAGTGTAACCGGCTGCGTTGGCCTCGTCGAGGAAGAACTGAATGAGCGCGCGTTGCATGCGTGCGCCCTTGCCAATATACACTGGGAAACCGGCGCCGGTGATTTTCACGCCCAAGTCAAAGTCAATGAGGTTATATTTCTTGGCGAGCTCCCAGTGAGGCACCTTGGCGTCGTCGTTCACGGCGTCGTGCTTCCATGTGCCCACGGTGGCTACCTCGTCGCTGAGGTTGCTTTTCACCACCAGGTTATCGTCGGCACCCACGCCTTCAGGCACCAGGTCGTAAGGCATGTTTGGGATGGTGAGCAGTATGTTGCGAATTTGCTCCTCGGTGGCTTTGAGTTGCTCGTCGATGGCTTTGTTGCTTTCTTTGATTTGTGCCACTTGTGCTTTGGTGGCTTCGGCTTCGTCTTTTTTGCCCTGTTTCATGAGTGCGCCAATCTGTGCGGCAAGTTTGTTGAGCTGAGCGGCTTGGTTGTCGCGGGCTGTTTGTGCGGCGCGGCGTTGCTTGTCAAGCTCAACCACTTGCATGATGGGCTCTTTGGCATCAAAATGTTTTTTTGCCAACTTGGCTATCACACCTTCAGGGTCGGCATTAATTACTTGTAACGTAAGCATTTTCTATGTAATAAGTGTTCTTTATGTTGTTATCTGAAAATAAATGATGCGCGGAGGCCGCGGGTGCTTAGGCAAGCAGCTCTTTCACTTTGGCACTGATGGCCCTACCCTCGGCTTTGCCGGCAAGCGATTTGGTTGCTACGCCCATCACTTTGCCCATGTCCTTCATCGACGTTGCGCCTACTTGGGCAATGATTTGGCTCACGGCGGCGGTTAGCTCCTCGTCGCTGAGCTGCTTGGGCAGATATTCCTCCATTATGGCTGCCTCGGCAAGCTCGTTGGCTGCCAGCTCGGGGCGACCGTTTTCCTGATAGATGATGGCGGTGTCTTTGCGTTGTTTCACCAACTTGGCTATTATCTTGAGGGCGGCATCGTCACTTAACTCACCGTTGGCTCCGGGAGCGGTTTTTGCCTCGATAAAGTCTTTTTTTATGGCGCGGAGTGACTCCAGGCGCACTTTGTCGCGAGCTTTCATCGCTGCAGTGATGGCACTGCTGATTTCATCAAATAAACTCATAATAATGTTTCCTCCTTAGGGTAATGAAAATGTTTTGGTTTTGAACCGACTACAAAATTACACTAAAAGTGCTAAATCACGAAATAAAATGCAAATTTTGTTGCTTTGGGCAGCGGCAGGTGTTGGCTGTGAGTGCCCGGCGGGGCAAAAACAAGCACACACAAGGCTTCACCGGCTTGCATGGGGCAGCGTGGGTTGGCGCTTGTGTGTGCTTGCTGTGTGATGGTGGCGGCAATGCGCTGCCGCATCACATATCGTCGTCGAATCTTATCTCAGTGGTCTTCTTTGAGCGTTGTGCGGGTGAACCCGGTGTTGAGATGTTGGGCGATGCGGTGCTCTGCATTGACTTGATTTCAGACTTAAACTTGGGGTCGCGCTTGAATGTGGGCGAGTTTTCAAGTTTGTCAATCAGCTCGTCGTTCTCCATATCGTCGGGCGAGAGGATGAGGAAACGCGCACGCGCAACACTTTGCTCACGTTGTTCCACTTTCTCGGCACCATATTCGCGCACAAGCATGTCGGTGTTGGCTTGCTCGGTGTCGGTGGCTTCAGTTTGAGGTTGCGGCTTTTTGTGGTTTCCTTTGTCGCCATGAGGCGGTTGCTTGTCTTTCTCGGCCACTTCGTTGTCGAGCGACACGTTGAAGCCCGAAGCCAAGATGGTGATTTTGATTTTATCGCCAAGCGACTCATCGAAGGCGGTACCCCAAATCACGTCAACGTCGTTGTCGAAGTTGCTCATGAATTGGCTCATCTCTCTCACTTCTTCCATGATGAACGGTTTGCTCGATTTGGGGTTGAAGTAGATGTTGATGAGGATTTTCTTAGAGCCACTCACGTCGCGGTTGCGCAGCAGAGGCGAGTTGAGCGCATCTTCAATGGCTTTGGTGACGCGTTGTTCGCCTTCGCCGTAGCCGCTGCTGATGATTGCCACGCCGCCTTCGCGCAGGGTGGTGTTGACATCCTCAAAGTCGAGGTTGATTTGTCCGTTCACGTTGATGATGTCGGAGATTGAGCGTGCGGCGGTTGATAGTGTGTCGTCGGCTTTGCCGAAGGCTGTCATGAAGTCGAGATTAGGATAAATCTCGGTGAGCCGCTCGTTGTTGATGATGAGAATGGCATCAACATATTTGCTCATCTCGCTGGCACCTTTAAGGGCTTTGATGATTTTCTTGTAACCTTCAAAGATGAAAGGAATGGTGACGATGCCCACGGTGAGCACGCCGCGTTCGCGGGCTATGCGAGCCACCACAGGAGCAGCACCGGTGCCGGTGCCGCCGCCCATACCGGCGGTGATAAACACCATCTTAGTGGTGTCGTCAAAGAGAGCTTTGATATCTTCCTCGCTTTCCTCAGCTGCCGCTTTGGCTTTCTCGGGCACGTTGCCTGCGCCCAATCCGCCGCAAGTCTTGGGCCCAATGAGCAGACGCTTGGGCACCGGCGAGTTGTTGAGGGCTTGGCGGTCGGTGTTGCACACCACAAACGACACTCCTTGGATATTTTGCTTAAACATGTGGTTAATGGCATTGTTGCCACCACCGCCCACGCCAATCACTTTAATGATAGATGGCTGGCTATCGGGTGCGTTGAAGCCGGGGTCGTCCAACACTTCTTCGCTCAGGTCGTTTCCTTTGTAAATCATATAGTTATAATGGGGTTTTTATTGTTTTTTCAAAATGTTGTTAATGATGAGTGTGGGTGAAGAACTGAATTAATAGAAACTGTCGGCTCCTTCATCGTTTTCGTTCATCAAGTTCACGATTTTATTCTTTAAGTCTTGAAGGAAACTTGTGTTATGTTGTTTCTTTTGGTTTTTGTTCTTTTCTTCCTCTTCCTCCTCGTTGTTGATGTTATCCTCATTGTCGGTATCGTAAATGGGTTGAGGTGTGGGCACATAGGTGCGTTGCAGCACGCAAGAGTCGGTGCCAATGCGTTTGGCGGCTTCAAGCAGCAGTGCCATCACGCCGGTGTTCTCGGTGGGGTTGGTCACTGAAATGCTGTCAACAAACCCTTGCGGCACTTGGTTGAAGATGCGCACTTTGCGGTCGTTGGTGATGTTGAAGCTTTCGTCTATCTTCTTGTCGATGCCTTTGAGCATGGCACCGCCGCCCACCAGCACAATATAGTGAATATCGCTGAGCAGGAGTCCGGCATAGTTCACTTGCGAATTGATGTTGGCAATGATTTCGCCGGTGCGAGCCAAGATATAGTTTGAGGCGTCGCTTGAGCGCACATTGTCAATGGTCACCACGTCGGCTTGCGGAACGAGAGGGAATGCTATGTTGCGTTTTATCTTCTCGGCTGTTTCTTCAAGTATTCCCAATGTGGTGATGTCGCGAGTGAGGTTGCGGCCGCCCAATGGGATGGTGTGGATGTAAACCAATGCGTTGTCACGGTAGATTGACACTGTGGTGGTTTCGGCACCCATGTCAACCAGCATACATCCCAGCTTGCGCTCGTCGTTGCTGAGCACTGCGTCAGCCACTGCCACGGCTGTGGTGATGAAGTCTTTTATCTGCACCTGCTGGTTGAAGACGCGTCGCAGGTTGGTCTTGATGTTTGGCCTTGCCACAATCAGGTTGAGGCGTGCCACGATGTTGGTGCCAAACGAGCCCACGGGGTTGGGGTTTTCGCGGCGGTCGATGGCGTAGCTTCGAGGAATCACATCAACGGTGTCGTAGTTGTTCAATCCGTTGCGTGTGGCGTCAGACTTGATGCGGTCGAGCAGGGCTTGGGTGATGGCTTGCTCTGAGCTGAGCGAGCATTGGCTCTCGGTGGGCACGCTGTGCAACGACTTGCCCGAAACACCCACATACACGCTCTTGATGTCGCCGTCAACAATTTGGTTGAGCTTGAAGATGATGCGGTTGATGCATGTTTTTGTGCTCTCAACATTTTGTATGCAGCCGTAGCGCACATAATTGATGGTTGGCTCTGACTCAATGCCCAGAAGTTTGAGCTGACCGTTGGCGGTTAGCTCGGCGATGGCTCCTACGGCCTTCGATGACCCTATTTCTATTGCTACTATGTATTGTTTATTCATGTTGGTTGGTGATTTAGTCATTGTTTGGTATGGAGTGGTAATTAATTATTTTTCTTGAACGCATTTTTCACCTTGCTTGCCGCGGGCGCGCTGTTGGCGCTTGGTGAGGTCTTATCCTGAGCTTTGGCAGGCGAGGGAGCGCTGGTGGAAGAGGCTTTGGGCGTTGCCGTAGTAGCCTTAGGGGCAGGGGCGTTGGCGTGCTGTTGCAGCGTGTCGCCGGTGGTCATGGTCTCTAAGTCGGCATCAAGCTCGTCGGGCACCTGCGACCAATCGATGCTGGCTTTGATGCTTTTCACGCGCCTGGTTGCCACCACCTGGTGCTGAAATTTAACCGAGATGGTATCGTAGTAGAGCCATCCTTTTTGGCTCACCACCAAGTCATAGAATTGGCGCAGCTTGGCAAATTTGGCGTTGAGGTTGCTCACGTCGCCAATGTTCACCACATGGCCGCGTATGCATGGCACAATGAACACGTTGTTTGAGTCGCGCACGCTGTACATGGTTATCAGCGAATTAAGGAACTGGTCGTTCTCAACATAGCGTATGAGCGGCAGCAGCCGGGTGGGCGGAAAATCGTCGTTGAAACGACCGCTCACCACGGGCACATCGGCATGATAGCGTGCCGAGGCAGCCATGCGCTTTCCCTGATGGTTCACATAATAAGAGGTGTTGCCGTTGAAGATGCGCATCACTGGCACCAGTTGCTTGGCGCGAATCACCAACGTGTTGTTGCCGGGGACTATACATTCCACGTCTTCAAGGTAGTCGAGTTGGCGCAGCTTTTCTTCAATCTGGCGGGTGTTGATGCGTGAGAATGGCTTGTCAAGAGGGTGTATGTCGAGCCGAGCCAGCTCTCTTTCAAGAAGCTGCTTGGTGACAAAGGTTGAGCTATCGGCATTCTCAAGCTCAATCACCATGTTGCGGCACACGGCGTTGCTGGCTTGCTTGTTTGCCCAAATGCCTGCCACAATCATCAGCAGCACAATGACTATGATTGCCGTTGCGCTAATGATGGTGCGGTATGTCTTAGCTATCTTCACTTAGGTGTTATGTTGGGTTTTAACTATTTCACAAATCTGAGGCAAGTAGTTGCAAACGTCGCCGGCGCCCACTGTGAGCAGCAAGTCGAAGTTGTGGTGTGCAACGGTGTCAAGCAGTTGGTCTTTGGAGATGAGCATCTTGCTTGGACAGGTGATGCGGTCAAAGATTATCTGCGAGGTTACTCCGGGCAGGGGCTGTTCGCGAGCCGGATAGATATCGAGCAGAATCACGTCGTCGGCATGCGAGAGCGCCTCGGCAAACTGCGGTGCGAAGTCGCGTGTGCGCGAGTAGAGGTGGGGCTGGAAGATTGCCGTGAGCTTACGTCCGGGATAAAGGTCTTTCACTGAGCGTATGCTGGCGCGCAGCTCGTCGGGGTGATGGGCATAATCGTCAATCACCACGCGCCCGTTTGCGCCCGGCTCTTTTAGCCAGAAGTCAAAACGGCGACGTGCACCGCCAAAGGTGGCAATGCCCTGACGCAGCGATTGCTCGTCGGCTCCCACCAAAAGGCATGCTGCCATGGCTACCACAGCGTTCTCTATGTTGATGTCAACCGGCACGCCCAGCGTCACGTCGGCAATGGTGCCTTGGGGCGTAACAAAGTCAAAGGTTATGTTGCCGTCGGCCTTGCGCACGTTCTCGGCGTGGAAGTCGCCGCTGTTGCGTGAATAGGTATATACCTTCACGCTATCGTGTGGGCGAGGTTTCAGCTTCAACCCGGTGTGCACAATTAGTATGCCGTTGGGCTTGATAAGCTCAGTGAAATGGGCAAAGCTTTCAAGATAAGCTTCCTCAGTGCCGTAGATGTCGAGGTGGTCGGGGTCGGTGGCGGTGACCACTGCCAGATAAGGGCTCAGGTGGTGAAACGAACGGTCAAATTCATCGGCCTCAATCACCGAGTAAGGGCTATGGTCGCTGAGTATGAGATTGCTGTTGTAGTTTTTGAGGATACCGCCAAGAAACGCGTTGCACCCTATGCTCGAGAGGTTGAGTATGTGGGCTGCCATGCTCGATGTGGTGGTCTTGCCATGCGTGCCTGAGAAGCACAGCCCCTTGGTGTTGTGCGTGATGATGCCCAACAGTTGGGCACGCTTAATCACCTTGAAGTTGCCTTTTCTGAAGTATTGCAGCCCGGCATGCGAATTGGGCACGGCAGGGGTGTAAACCACTAATGTGGTGGCTGAGTCGCGGCAATATGGCGGAATAAGCTCGGGGTCTTCGTCGTAAGCTATCTCCACGCCTTCTTGTTGCAAGGCGCGTGTGAGGTCGCTGGGAGTGCGGTCGTAGCCAGCCACTTTAAGTCCCTTGGCAAGAAAATACCGCTCAAGGTTGGCCATGCCTATGCCTCCTGCTCCAACAAAGTATAATGATTGATAATTGTCCATAATGCTGTTTTCAAATAAATGTTTTGTTATGCTTGAAGATGGGCGCGAGCCTGCGTTTAGCGGTTCACAATCTCCATTATTTTGTCAACAATCTTCTCAGCGGCGTTGTTGAGTGCCATCGCCTTGACGTTGGTGGCAATGGTGCTGAGGCGTTGCTCATCGGCAACAAGGCTGAGCATGGTGTCAACAAGCTGTTCGTTGGCATCGGCGTCGGTGACCATGACGGCGGCGTTGCGACGTGCCAGCGCCAACGCGTTTTTGGTTTGGTGGTCCTCAGCCACGTTGGGCGAGGGCACCAGTATTGAGGCTTTGCCAAGCAGTTGCAGCTCAGAGATGCTGCTTGCTCCGGCACGCGACACCACCAAATCGGCGGCGCGGTAAGCCATATCCATGTTTGAGATGAAAGCTTGCTGAATCACGTTTTTCACGCCCGACTTGGCGAGGGCTTCGCGGCAGTTATCGTCGTAGATTTTGCCCGATTGCCAAATCACCTGCACATCGTTGCACTTGCCAATGCGTTCAAGGTGGTTGATGATGCTGTTATTGATGGTGCGTGCACCCAGGCTGCCGCCAATGATGAGGATGGTGCGCTTGTTGGGGTCGAGATTAAAGGCCTGCACTGCCTCGTTGCGGGTTGCGGTGCATTGCAGCAGGTTGGCGCGCACGGGGTTGCCGGTCATCACAATCTTGTCGGCGGGGAAAAACCGCTCCATGCCCTCATAGGCCACGCAGATGCTGGTGGCGTTTTTAGCAAGCAGCTTGTTAGTGACACCGGCATAGGAGTTCTGCTCTTGCAGCAGAGTGGGAATCCCGGCTTGCTGGGCGGCTTTGAGCATGGGTCCGCTGGCATATCCGCCCACGCCAATGGCAATGCATGGCTTGAAGTCGTGCAAAATCTGCTTTGCCATGCCAATGCTCTTGACGAGCTGATAAAGCACCTTCACGTTTTTCAGCAGATTCTTGCGGTTGAAGCCGTACACCGGCAGACCAATGATTTCGTAGCCTGCGGCGGGCACTTTTTCCATTTCCATACGTCCTAATGCTCCCACAAAGAGGATGTTGGCATCGGGGTAACGACGGCGTATTTCGCCGGCTATTGACAGTGCGGGGAAGATGTGGCCACCTGTGCCGCCTCCGCTCACCAGAAAGTTGAGTTGCTTGTTGCTATTCATTGTTGATGTTGATTTGCATTGGGTTAGGAGCCTGCTCCTCTTTGGGCAGATTCTCTTGATTCTTTTTCTTGTTATGCTTGTCGATGGTGTTTTGGCTGGCATGGCGGCTCACGCTGAGCATGATGCCGAATGCCGCACTCATCACCCACATCGACGTGCCGCCCTCTGAGATGAGTGGCAGCGGTTGCCCTGACACGGGGAATAGCCCTGTGTTGATGGCCATGTGCACCAGCGCCTGGAAGGTAATCATCACCGCCATACCCATGATGAGCAGTGCAGGCAGAGCCCGCGCGCATTGGCTGGCAATAAGTCCGGCGCGCACCAGCAGCCACAGGAAGAGCACCATCACAAGCAATCCGCCCAGAACACCGGTTTCCTCAACGATGATTGAGTAGATATAGTCGGAGTAAGCCAGCGGCAGACGGCTGCACTCACGCGAACGGCCGGGACCAACGCCGTAGAGGCCGCCGTTGGCCTGTGCTATGTGGGCATACATCTCTTGCTTGTTTTTCTCGGTGAGAGGCATATATGCAAGGCTGTCGTGGTTCATCTTCCAACGCTCAACGCGATTAAACCATGTGTCGGCGCGGAATGCGCGGGTCTGTTTGTCGTTGTTTTGGTCTGCCGCGATGGCAATAGCGCTTTCGTCTTGCACCTTTTCAGTCTGAGCGATTTTCTTGGCAAGTGCTTCTTTCTCTTTGCCGTCTTCATAGAGCTTATAGATGAGGCCGCCAAAGATGGCATAGACGGTAAATACCGCCACAAGGTGCTTCACCTTGATGCCACCCACCCACATAATCACCATACTGGTGAACATGAGCAAGATGGTGTTGGTGAGGCCGTTGGGCACAAGGCATCCGCCAAAGATGCACACCACGGTCACGGCAAGCACTGCGCCTTTAAGGCTCACGCCGTTCTCAATCTGGTTGCGCGACACTATGAGCGGAATGGTTGTGGCAATGGCAAGTTTGGCAAACTCGGCGGGCTGAATTGTTCCCAAGTGGGGGATTGCAAGTCCGCGTGCCGCCCCGTTGTCAACTTTACCTATAAACAGCACTAAAATCACGCATACAAGCGACAACAAGGCAAACACCTTGATGCCAAAAATAAACTTTGTGTAATGGAGGCGTTGCAAGCCCCAAAGTATCAGGAATCCCATGCCAAGGTAGCCACAGTGCTTCACCAATGGGATATATAGTCCGTGCTTGCTCACCACTTGGCTAAGTGCGGCGTATGACTCAACCACCGATATCAGGCATAAAGCAATGTAAATGCCCCATATCCAACGGTCGCCACTTTTCACGGTTTCTTCTTCTATCTTGAGAGAATCGGGTGCCATATATGAATGGTTGTGATATTATCAGTTACTAAAAAATTATATTTGTGTAGTGCAAGAGGGCATTGGCTGGGGAATACGCCACAGCCATCTCCCTTGCAGGGTGATGTGCGGCACACAGTTGCCGGCAATGGCTCGGGTTGCCGCAGCTTGTCACTTCAGCTTATGCACGCATGCCTTGAACTGCTTGCCGCGGTCCTCGTAGCTCTTAAAGAGGTCGAAGCTTGCGCAGCATGGCGAGAGCAGCACCACGTCGCCGTCATTGGCCAAAGCGGCGCATTTCTGCACGGCTTCCTGCATGCTGTGGGCATCGGTGATGGTGGGCACTTTGCCGTCGAAGAAATTATGCAGCTTGGTGTTGTCAACGCCAAGGCACACAATCGCTTTCACCTTATCTTTCACAAATTTTTCTATCTCGCTATAATCGTTGCCCTTGTCCTTGCCGCCAAGAATCAGCACGGTGGGTTGACTCATGCTCTCAAGGGCATACCAGGTGCTGTTCACGTTGGTTGCCTTTGAATCGTTGATGTATTTCACGCCGTTGACGGTTGCCACATATTCCAGACGGTGTTCCACGGCTTGGAAGTCGGCGAGGGCTTTGCGTATGTCGTCTTTCTTGATGTCGAGGATTGATGCCGAGAGGGCTGCTGCCATTGAGTTGTAGAGGTTGTGCAGACCTTTAAGGGCAAGCTCGTTGCGCGAGATGTGCCACGGGCCGTTGCCAATGTCAACGGTCATCTCGTTGCCTTCAGTCCAGGCAGCCACTTCGTCGCTCTCAAATTCGCTGAAGGGCAGCAACTTAGCCTCGGTTTTGAGGGTTTTGAGCTGTGCGGCGATGATGGGGTCGTCTTTCCAGTAGATAAACGAGTCCTCGCTGGTTTGATTCTGCATGATGCGGAATTTGGCTGCCACATAGTTCTCCATCTTATAGTCGTAGCGGTCAAGGTGGTCGGGGGTGATGTTCATAATCACAGCCACGTTGGCCTTAAACTCATACATGTTGTCGAGCTGAAAGCTGCTCAGTTCAATCACATACACGTCGTGATGCTCGGTTGCCACTTGCAGGGCAAGGCTCTTGCCCACGTTGCCTGCCAACCCCACGTTGAGCCCTGAGCTTTGCAAGATGTGGTGTGTGAGCAGTGTGGTTGTGGTTTTGCCGTTGCTTCCGGTGATGCACACCATCTTGGCGGTGGTGAAGCGTCCGGCAAATTCAATCTCCGAAATCACGGGGATATGCTTTGCGCGAATCTTCTGCATGATTGGCGCATTGTCAGGTATGCCGGGGCTTTTTATCACCTCGTCGGCAGCAAGAATCTTTTCTTCAGTGTGTTGTTTTTCTTCCCACTCCACTCCGTAATGGTTGAGCAGGCATTTATATTGGTCTTTGATGGCGCCCATGTCGCTGAGCCACACGTCAAAGTTCTTCACTTTGGCAAGCACCGCAGCACCGCTGCCGCTCTCGCCACCGCCCAAAACTACTATTCTTTTCTTTATCATAAATTATATTGTTGTGTAATGGTTTTTTGTTTCTGTTTATATCGGGGTTTTTTCTCGTGAGAAGTGAGCGTTACCGCAGTTTAAGCGTCACAAAGGTCATCACGGCAAGCATGATGGCCACAAGGGTGAATCGCATCACAATCTTCGACTCGGGGATGGCTTGAATGGGCCGCTGAATGAGCGCGTCAATGCCCTTGTTGCCGGGCTTTTGGAAGTGGTGGTGCAGCGGTGTCATCTTAAACACGCGCTTGCCCTCGCCATAGCGCTTTTTTGTGTATTTGAAGTAAGCCACCTGAATCATCACCGAGAGGTCTTCAACAAAGAACACGGCGCAGAGCAGTGGAATAAGCAGCTCTTTGCGTATGAGAATGGCAAACACGGCAATGATGCCACCCAAGGTGAGGCTGCCGGTGTCGCCCATGAACACTTGCGCCGGGAATGAGTTGTACCACAAGAAACCTATTGTGGCGCCAATGAATGCAGCAGCAAACACCACCAGCTCGGCGCTGCCGGGGATGTACATGATGTTGAGGTAACTTGAATAAATCACGTTGCCGCCCAAATAGCACATTATGGCAAGTGCCACGCCTATCACCGCCGAGGTGCCTGTGCACAGACCGTCAAGTCCGTCGGTGAGGTTTGCTCCGTTGCTCACTGCTGTGATTACAAAGATGGTGACGATGATGAAGAGAATCCATCCGCCGGTTTGTGCGTGGCGTCCCATCCACTTGGTGCATGATGCGTAGTCGAAGTTGTTGTTCTTCACAAAGGGGATGGTGGTTTGTGTTGATTTCTCGTTCACGTTTTTGTGCGAAATCACCACTTCCTGGCTTTGGCGGTTCACCACTTCAACATTCTCACGCATCACTATGCTTGGACTCAGATACATGGTGAGTCCCACCACCAGTCCGAGTCCCACTTGCCCCACAATCTTAAAGCGGCCTTTGAGTCCGTCCTTGTTGTGGCGCGAGAGCTTCAGGTAATCGTCGGCAAAGCCCAGGCATCCCAGCCACAAGGTGGAGAAAATCATAAGCAGCATGTACACGTTGGAGAGGTTGCCCACCAGCAGGCATGGCACCACTATGGCAATGATGATGATGATGCCGCCCATTGTGGGAGTGCCTTTTTTGCTCATCTGACCCTCAATGCCCAGGTCGCGCACAATCTCGCCCACCTGCATCAGTTGCAGACGATTGATGATGCGGCGTCCAAACACAATGGCAATGAAGAGCGACAGCACCAATGCCAAACCCGAGCGAAAAGTGATGTATGACATTAGTCGTGCTCCGGGTATGTCATAGCCGTTTAGTAGTTCATAAAGACTGTAAAGCATAAGATAAAATTTTGTTTAAATCACAAAGCATTTGCAAAATTAATAATTTTGGTTGGGCGAGCAATGAAAAATCATTGCATCGTGACATTCTCGTGGTCAAAGACTTGATTTATCACCTCTCGGTCGTCGAAATGATGCTTCACGCCTTGCACTTCTTGATAGGTCTCGTGGCCTTTGCCAGCCACCAGCACCACGTCGCCGGGATTGGCGAGTTGGCAGGCTGTGCGAATGGCTTCGCGGCGGTCGGCAATGGTGAGGGTCTTATGATAGTCGTCGGGGGTAAGTCCGGCTTGCATCTGCTGTAAGATGAGTTGCGGGTCTTCAAACCTGGGATTGTCGCTGGTGAGGATGAGGCGTTGGCTGCGGGCTGCCGCTTCGCGCGCCATGATGGGGCGTTTGCCCGCGTCGCGGTTGCCGCCGCATCCCACCACAGTGATGATTTGCCCTTTGGTGCCCACCACCTCTTTAATGCTTTGCAGCACGTTGACGATGGCATCGGGGGTGTGGGCATAATCAACCACGGCAGTGTAGCCGCGCGGCGAGAGGAATGTTTGAAAACGTCCTGCCACAGGCACCAGCATGCTCATGTTCACCAGCACTTGGTCAGCCGGCCATCCCAGCATCAAGCATGCACCATACACGGCGGTGAGGTTATAGGCGTTAAATCGGCCGGTGAACATCACCTCAATGTCTTGTCCGTTGATGTTGAGCGAGGTGCCGTTGAGGCGGCTTTCCACAATGCGGCATTTATAGTCGGCAAGTGCTCGCAGCGAGTAGGTGCGCACTTGTGCCTTGGTGTTTTGTGTCATTGTGAGGCCTTGCTTGTCATCGATGTTGGTGATGGCAAAGGCGTCGGCTTGGAGCGAGTCGAAGAAGCTCTTCTTGGCGTTGATGTAGTTGTCAACGGTCTTGTGGAAGTCGAGGTGGTCGCGCGTGAGGTTGCTGAAGATGCCTCCGGCAAAATGCAGACCCACAATGCGGTGTTGCACGCATGAGTGGCTACTAACTTCCATAAAGGCATATTGGCAACCGGCATCGGCCATGTCGCTCAGCAACTTGGCAAGCGAGAGCGCGTCGGGAGTGGTTTGCTTGGCCTCGTAGGCGGTTTTGTGTATGATGTTCTGCACGGTCGATATCAAGCCGGCTTTATAGCCCATCATCTCAGCCATCTCATAGAGCAGAGTTGCTGTGGTGGTTTTGCCGTTGGTGCCGGTGACACCCACCAGAATGACTTTTTCCGAGGGGTAGTCATACCATGCCTGAGCTATACATGCAAGGCTTATGGTGCTGTTGTCAACCATCACATAGGTGACGTTGGGGTTAATCTCGGCAGGCAAATGCTCGCACACCACGGCGGCGGCTCCTGCTGCCACCACGTCGGGGATGAAGCGGTGGGCGTCAACAGCCACACCGTTGACGGCTACAAACAGCGAACCCTTTGTGACCTTGCGGCTGTCGTTCACCACGTCGGTGATGGTCACATGGTCGGGGCCCACAATCTTCAGGGGCTTGATGTCTTGCAATAACAGTTTGAGCGTCTTTTCCATATTCGTCAATGAGTTTATTGTATTCTTTGTTTTTTGTTGCTTACTCGTGGCTCAGGCTCAGAGTGATGCTTTGCCCTCGCTTAAATGGCGTGCCGGGCGCTATGCTTTGCCCTGACACATACCCCGAGCCGTTGATGTTCACCAACAATCCTGCTCGTTCAAGTTTGTTGATGGCTTCGGTGGCGCATAGTCCGCGCACGTTGGGCACGGTGTTGTTGCCGGTGGCGGTGTTTGGCGTGCTGAAGGTGTTCACCTGACGTAGATTAAGCGTGGAGGTGACATCCTGACGGCGTTTGGTGTTGCTCGAGGCATAGAAAGTGGCGTTTGCGGGGTTGGTCACTTCTTTGTTTTTTGCCTTTATGCCCAACAGACCGCGCGAATAGAGCTTCTTTGCCACTTGCAACATCACTCGGCCGCTGGCGCCTGCTGCGCCCCTGTTGGCACCGTACATCAGCACTATGCATGAGTAGCGAGGTTGCTCATAAGGGAAAAATCCGCAGAAGGTGACACGTTTCTTGTTGGTGTATCTCGACTTGTTTGAGTCAACTTTCTCGGTGGCATAGCAAGTGCCGGTTTTTCCGCTCAGCTCCACCTCGTCGTCGCGCAGCGAACGTCCTGTGCCGTGTTCGCCCCACACCACGTCGTGCAGCATCAAGCGCAGCTTGGCGGCATTGATTGAGTCGCACACGCGGTGGCGCACGTATCGCACACCCACAATCGAGTCGGGCTCGCCTTCGCGCGAGAATTTCTTCACAAGGCGTGGGCACACATAGTGTCCGTTATTGGCAATGGCGTTGTACATAGCCAGAGTGTGCAGCGGCGGAATGAGCGTTGAGTAGCCGTAGCACACGCGTGTGAGCGCCACATGGTCGGCTTTGCTGTTGGTCATTTTGTGCACAACAGGCTCGCGTTCGCCGAATATGCCGGTGTTGAATGGCTCAAAAAAGCCCATTTCTTCAAGTCGTTGGCGAAATTTATCGGGTTCTTTGGCAAAGCCTTTGTCTTTTGAAAAGCCCGATGTGATGATTTTTGACATGCCAATGTTTGACGATGTTTCAATGATTTGCCTTGGTGTGAGCGCCGCTCCACCGTGTGGGTCAGTGATGTTGCGGCCTTCGTAGGTGACCAGACGGCCAGTTTGAATTGGCTGGTTGATGTCGTTCACCAGTCCGTCTTCAAGGGCAATCATCATTGAGATGGGCTTCATCACCGAGCCGGGCTCGTAGCCCAGCACGGCATGGTTGATGCCTTCAATATATTTCTCGTAGCGTTTGCTCCATTGCAGGTTTGAGATGGCTTTGATTTCGCCTGTGGCAACTTCCATGAGCACACAGGTGCCCCATTCGGCCTCCACTTCGGTCATTACCTCAAGCAGTTGTTCCTCAACAATGTCTTGCAGGGCAACATTGATGGTGGTGGTGACGTCGTAGCCGGGTACCGTTGGCTTTTTCACAACCTTTGCCATGCCCGATGTCACTTGCACGCGCCTTGAGACGCCTTTTTCACCGTAGAGATAGGGGTCGAGCGCTTTCTCAAGGCCCGAAGCACCGTGAATCTCTCGGGTGAGGGTGTCTTCTTCCACTTTGCCAATGCTTCGTGATGCCATTAGCCCGAATGGCTTTTTGCGGACCTTAAAGCCTTCATAGTAGAAGCCGGTGTTGACGCCTTTCAGGTTGAAATAAGGGAACTTCTTTAGCCTATTGATGTCATCCATCTCAAGGCGTGAGAAGAGCGGGAAAGCGGTGTCTTTCCGTTTGTTGATTTCGCGTGTTAGAGTTTCTTGCCATTCTTTTGATGTTTTCCCAGGGCGGAAGTGTGCTAAACTGTCGCATAAAGCGGGTAGGTGTTTGCGGAGAGAGTCAACTGCTGTTCCTTCAGAGCCAAAATCGAGGCGCGCAACAAAAGTGGTCACGTCGGCGGCAAGGATGCTGCCATTGTCGCTTAAGATGCGTCCGCGGGCGGGCGTTATGACACCCTCCTTCTCAGAAAATTCGGCTGCTCGTGCCTTAAACTGGTCGTCAAGAATAAAGGTTGTTCTCGTCAGTTCAAGCACAATGAGTAGCGCAAACACCAACATTAAACCCAGTATCATTTCATAGCGGAAAAGGATGCTGAATTTGTTGGATTTCTTTTGCTTGTTTTTCTTTGTTGTAGTGTTAGTGCTATTCATACCATTTGAAATTATTTGTTAGCGAAATCTGCAATGTTGAAGGGAGGGCAGTCGGGCGAAATCAGCTCAATCCGCATTGTGTCAACCAAGTCTTTCATGCTGCGCTCCCTAATCATGCTGTTGTATTTTGAGCTTGCCAAAACGTAGTATGATATTTCAACGTCGAGTTCCTTCTTGAGCTTCACTATTTCAGAAATTTTGCTTTGGCAATCATATTTGGCGGCGATAGACATCAATATCATTGACACTATGGCAATCACTGCAATCCAATGGCGACGGAAGAAGTGGTAGGGCATGATGCGTCCCTTCATCAGGTTGATGAAGAAACGGTCAAGTGCATTTCGTTTTTTCTTTCCTTCGTTTTCTTGTTTTGCCATGATAAGTTGAGTTTATTATTGTGAATGACTGGGTTTGCTTTGAATGGTGCTGTGGTTTCTTCTCACAGCTTTTGCGCGATGCGCAGTTTTGCCGAGCGAGAGCGCGGGTTTCGCTCCACCTCTTCGGCGCTGGGCACTATCACCTTGTTGTTGACCAACTTGAATGGTGTGCTCACTCGTCCGTAGAAATCTTTCTCAACGGTGCCGTCAACATTGCCGCTGCGGAAGAAGTTTTTCACCATTCGGTCTTCAAGCGAGTGATAGGTGATGATGGCCACGCGTCCGCCGCTCTTGAGCATCTTGAGCGATTGTTGCAGCAGTGCTTTGAGTGCTGCCATCTCGTCGTTGACCTCAATGCGCAGAGCTTGGAACACTTGTGCCAGTTCTTGCTTCTCGTTCTTTGGCTTGATAAACGGTTTCACCACGCTGAGCAGCTGTTGCACGGTGGTGATGGGCTGTGTGTTGCGCGCTTTCACCAGTGCGGCGGCAATGCGGCGCGACTGCTTAAGTTCGCCGTAGAGATAAAACATGTTGGCAAGTTGCTCCTCGCTGTAGTTGGCAATCACTGACTGTGCATCTTTGGTTCCGCTTTGATTCATGCGCATGTCAAGCGGCCCTTCAAATCGAAACGAGAAGCCGCGCGTCTCGTCGTCGAAGTGATGGAACGACACACCCAAGTCGGCAAGTATGCCATCAACGGCGCTCACACCGTAATAACGCAGGAAGTTGGCCATAAAGGCAAAGTTGCTGTGCACAAAGGTTGAACGCTTGTCGTCAACGTAGTTGGCATAGGCGTCAAGGTCTTGGTCAAAGCAATAGAGGTGCCCACGGTCGCTCAAGTGCGTTATGATGCCACGCGAGTGCCCGCCGCCGCCAAATGTGGCGTCCACGTAAATGCCTTCAGGGTTAATGTTGAGCCCAATCATGCAGTCATCATACAGTGCCGGAGTATGGTATGTCGTAGTCATGTTGAGTTTGAGTTATTGCTAAATGAAAATTTTTCTATTGTTTGCTGTTTTCTCTCTTGGGTGCGGCTCACGTATCGTTCTTGTAGTGAAATTGATATCGTGCACCTTTCAATGCTTCAAAGTTAATGAAAAAATTCGTGAAAGCAAATTTACAAAACACAAAAATTTACAAAAAAATAGTTTTTGCCATTTAAAAAGGTGGGATAATGGGTTTTCGTTTGTAAAACAATGGTTTGTTGTTTTGCAAATGTAATCAGCAAGAGAGGGGCCTAAAGTCACGGCAAATGCGTCTTGCTGCATGCTGCTGTTGTGGTGGCATGGGCAAGACGCATTGTGCACAGCTGTTGGCTCTGTAAAAACTTTGCTGTGCATCATCGCAGTTTCTTTAGTCGCTCAATAAGTTCACGCACTCCCTCAGTGGCGGGTTTGGCAATCACTTCCACCCCCGGTGTCTTGAGGTTCGAGGGGTTGGGGTCGATGTAGAAGATTGGCGCCTCGGGTTTAGTGCAATTGATGAGACTTGCAGCCGGGTAAACCACCAGCGAGGTGCCAATCACCACAAAGATGTCGGCTTGTTGCACTAACTTCATTGCCGGGGTGAAATTTGGCACAGCTTCTTCAAAAAACACTATGAAGGGGCGCACGGGGTCGCCATATTTGTCACGAGTGTCAACGCTGGTTTCCAGGTTGTCGGGCGTGAGGGTGTATATATGGTTCTCGTTTTTGAGCGATTGCATCTTCATGAGCTCTCCGTGCAGGTGCAGCACTCGGCTGCTGCCGGCACGTTCGTGCAGGTCGTCAACGTTTTGCGTGATGATTTGCACATCGAAATATTTTTCAAGTTCCACAAGACCCAAGTGGCCCGCATTTGGCTGTGCGTTAACCAGTTGCTTGCGGCGCTCGTTGTAGAAACGGTGAATCAAAGCCGGGTCTTTGAGAAAACCGGTGTGGCTTGCCACTTGCATCACGGGGTAGTTTTCCCATAGCCCGTCGGCATCGCGAAATGTCTTGATGCCGCTCTCGGCGCTCATGCCTGCGCCTGTGGAGATAACTAATTTTTTCATGCTGCCTTTGTTGTTGTAAATTTTTATTCTCAAAGGTACAAAATAATATTGAAACAACTCTGCTTTTCAGGCCGTTATTTTGTGTAGTTGTGAAAGGAAGTTTTGCACAAGTTACTGCACGAAACGCCTGAGCGGGCGGTTTAATATGGTGCTTGCGTAGCCATGGGCAAGTGGTTTTCAGCTGTTGATTTGCTGTATTGATGGTGACAATCGGTGGGGTGGAGAGGTTTGGTTTTGCATAATTGTGTGCGGTTTGCTTTGGTAGCAACAGCCGGTGGGTGGAGAGGTTTGGTTTTGCATAGCTATGGGCGAATGATTATTGTAGCAACCGCCGGTGGGTGGAGTTGTTTGGTTTTGCATAGCTATGGGCGAGTGGCTTTTGTAGCTATCGTCATTGGGTGGAGTTGTTTGATTTGGCATAGCTATGTGCGAGTGACTTTGATGGTTGTGTGCGCCGCATGGATGTGGCGAGCTTGGGTGAATGAAATAACTCAACCATATATAAAGTGAAAGTGCACATTTTCACAAATGCACACCCTCCTCATAACCAAAATTCAAGTATATATTTCGTTGTTTGTAGCTTGTCTTTTATTAACCAAATATTATATTATGAAAAACTAATTATTATCACTTTCTCGATGCAAATATACAACACTTTTTTGAAACGAATACTTTAAATATCTAAATAAATATTAAATATTGTTTAATTATCGGGCGTATAAGCACTTAAACACAATGTTTAGCATAAAATTGGTGAGAAAACGGTGTTTTGCCGAGCGTCGTTAAGTGTTATTTAAATTTTTTTGCGAGCCATTTGCGCACCGGCAGGTCGTAGAACTGCGTGCAGATGTAGCCAAGTGCAATGCTGATGGCGTAAACGGCAAGAGCCACTTGCCATGTTTCGGCAAAGGTGTATTGTTTGGTGTCAATGAGCCACATATAAAACAGGTACATCACAGGATAATGAACCATATAGAGCGGATATGACAGATTGCCCAGCATGTTGCACACCTTGGTGCTGAAAGCGTCGGTGGTGTTGCCCGATGCTGCAATCCAAACTATTGCCGGGAATACAAGAGCAATGCACACTATCTCAAACACTCCGTTGAGGCATAGGCTGCCATTGCTGCCAATGAACGGCACATGGAACAGAATCAACAGCACCAACGAGCAGAGCCAGAATGTTCCGCGAACTTTCTTGATGGGCTTGAAAATGCGTTGCACCAACAGACCCATAGTGAAAGGGAAGAGCATGCGCAGAGCACCGCCCCACAGATTCACTTGGTCGATAGTCCAACCCACGCCAATGCTGCCGTAGGTCGATACGTTGGCAATGGCAAACCATGTGAGTGTACCGCCCAGCAAAATTGCCACGGCGGCAAGCAGGCGTGTGCCCAACCTACGAAGAACAAGGGCATATAGAATGTTGCCAATGTACTCAAAAAAGAGCGACCAGCACGGGCCGTTGAGCGGAAACATCTCGCCGTTGCCGCGCACCTCGCGGGGCGCACCGGGCGTGGCAGGAATCATAAACATGCCGCACAGCATTGCCAGCATCACAAGCCCTATGGTTGCGTGCGAGCCGTCCCAGCGAGTGAACCCCGACAGGGCAAAGCTTGCAGCACCTATCACGGTGCCCATTATCACCATTGGGTGAAGGCGTATGATGCGTCGCTTGAAGAAACCGCCAAGCGTGAGCGTCTTGCCCCAACGGCTGTCGTAGGCATAGCCCACCACAAAGCCCGACAAGATGAAGAAGAAATCCACCGCCAAATAGCCGTGGTTGGCAAAATCAATTATTTCTTTTCCTCCGGCAAACTGAAAGCCTTCAAAAATGTGATACCACACCACAAGCAGTGCTGCCACGCCACGCAAGCCGTCGAGCAATGCGTAGTGGGGCTTTGAATCGGGGTTAATGGGTTGAAACTGACTCATTTAGTGAAAAAGTTATATCGTGGGTTAAACAATTAAATCTATTTGACGCATTACATTGGTTTAGAGTTGTTGTTTGGTAAGTTTGTCAAAGATAATACTTTTTTTGTGGATAGCTACAAAAAAACATGCTGCTGTGACTGATTAAAGAAATACCCGCATTAAAACCGTAAGAAAAAAGGCTATTATCAGTGTTTTTTATTGTACATTTGTGCAGATTAAAAAACAAAGGACGTCACATCTCAAAAAACTATTTGAAAATAACATGGAAGCTAATCATAAATGTGAACAATGTGCATTGAGAAAGTGGTATGACCGCTCACCACGGTCGTTGATTGGCAGGTTCTGGCGATGGCATATAAAGTTCTGCCCGGGTTGGAAGGCTTATTTTCTCTCTCTGAACGAGCAACAGCGCCGGGAGTTGGCTGAGAAATACCAAATTAAATGAAAACTGATAACGAAGCATGATACAACAAATTGAATTTTCGCTTTCGGCAAAGCGCCGCGGCTGTCACCTTGTGACGCAAGAGATACTGGGGCATTTGCCAAAGCCCTTGCCTCGCACCGGGCTGCTGAACCTCTTTGTGAAACATACGTCGTGTGCGTTAAGTGTGAACGAGAATGCCGACCCCGATGTGCGCTTTGACCTGGACAGCGTGCTGAACCATTTGGTGCGTGAGAACGAGCCGTACTATAATCATGTGCTTGAGGGCGATGATGATATGCCAGCTCATGCCAAAAGTTCGCTGTTGGGAGTGAGCATCACCATCCCCATCACCGGCGGTAGGCTAAACCTTGGCACATGGCAGGGCATTTACCTTTGCGAGTTTCGCAACTATGGCGGTGAGCGCCATGTGGTGGCAACAATCTATGAATGACGGCTTTGCGCCATTCATCACACCTATATATAAATAGGTGTTTTTCGGTAGAATAACATAAACAGAAAAATATGGGTTGTAATAATAATTATATGTATGAGTCTGATGCCGAGACATTGTTTTCGGTAGGACGTAGATTTCTCAACGGTGATTGCGTGGAAAAAGACATTGCGAAAGCCAAGGAAATTCTTGGTAAAGCTGCCATGATGGGACATCCGTTGGCAATCAAGCTGCTTGAGAGCATAAAGGAAGCCGATGCACTTGCCGCTGAAGAAGATGATATGACCGAGTGGAACAAAATGCGTTCCGGTGAGATTTATGACTGGACCGACCCAGTGATTGACCGCAGCCTAAAACGCTCGCGGCTGGCGTGCGAACGATTCAACAAATTGGGGATGGACCACGAAGGCTATCGCGAAGCATTAGCAGATATGATTCCCGGAGTGCCCGATTCGGTGACTATTCTGCCTCCGTTTCATTGCGACCACGGAAACGGACTGCATTTGGGTGAAGGGGTGTTTGTCAACTACAATGCAATGTTTCTCGACGCCGCCAACATCACTATTGGCAGCCGCACTCTCATAGGACCCAATTGCTCGCTCTATACGCCACAGCACCCCATCAACTATGAGCAACGTCGCAAAACCATAGAGTCGGCATTCCCCATCACAATAGGTGAGGATTGCTGGCTTGGCGGTAATGTCACAGTATGTCCTGGAGTGACTATCGGCGACCGAACCGTGATTGGTGCCGGCAGTGTGGTCACCCACAACATACCATCTGACTGCATGGCAGCCGGCAATCCTTGCAAGGTGATTAAAAGTCTTGCCTGACCAAATGCCCTCATTGCTGAAATAGGTTTTTCTCTTGCAGCTCGTTGGGCACAATGTGCATGGCAGCACCGCGCAAGTGATATTGCCGATGTGTTATCGTAATAATCTTTCCAAGATGTTGTTAATGAGAGCTGTAACGAGTATTAAAGAAACAAAAAAGGATGGACAAATTTGTCCATCCTTTTTAGCTCTGTCGGGGTGAGAAGACTCGAACTTCCGACCTCTACGTCCCGAACGTAGCGCGCTGCCAACTGTGCTACACCCCGCCGAAAAATTCATTTCGGCTGCAAAGATATAAAAATTTTTTCAATCAACGAAAGAAATCTTCACTTTGCCGTTGTCTTGAATCTTAATTAGTTCTTTTTGAGCAGTGAAGTGAGGCAGATATCGCTTCAGCAGCCATATCACAGCTGGTGCTGTAACAATAATTACGGCAAAAATAACAAGCATATTGCTAATATTTAAAAATTTCTGCAAGATAAAAGTAATAATAAGATGTGTACACAAGATAACCAGAGAATAACGTCCCACATATGATAAATATGGAAAATATTTTATCATATAACTAATATAATATACTATGTAGATGCCTGCTAATGAAGCTATTAGTGCTTTAAAATAATTATCTCCAAACAAACCCATTGCAAAATACACATTCTCATCGGCAAAAACATATAAGATAGCCACTGCAAAAGGCAAAAGGAATGTCATAATCAATTTATTATGATTGTCACGCAACACAAAACTGCGTATGGTGTGAGCAATGTAGAATATAACGAAAACTGTTAATGTTGATGATATATCAGAATCAATCAGTAGTTTTAAGAACCAGTCTCCTTTGTAATAAGCTCTATAGATATCTTTTGCTACAATATGCCAAAGTCCTGAAATAGTAAAAGCAATCAAAAGTCTGATGGTGATATGACATCTCTTAAAAACCTTTTCAAAAGCATAACATAACACTGCAAGCAAAAATAACATTTTTAAAAACCATAATGTGGCATTTGCATTTACAAAATCAAGGGTTGTTATCAAATAATATACGTCACTTTTAAATTGTGGAATGCTTGCATACGGTAATGAAAAGCTATATAGAACTAATGCAGGAATACTAAAAAAAACCAATGGTATAATATATCGGTTTATTTTCTTAATTATTAATACCTTAAACGACGAATAATTTGAATAGAATAATCCTGAAAGAAAAATGTACACTGGCATCCTAACATAAAGCAACATATTATCAACATGATTCCCAAACATAATATCGCAATGAATCATTAACACTGCAATTATTGTTATGCCTTTCATCAGGTCAATATATTCTACACGCTGCTTCAATGCCATATTATATTGTATCTTTTAATAGCAAACACATTTGTTCAGATGCTAATTATGTACGAATGTGTTCGTTGTAAATCATTATTGTTTGACGTTTTTCTAACAGATAATCAAAAATTTTGCAATCACATCAATCTGTGTCTCTTCTTAGTCCTCTGAAAAAAGAAAGTACAAACTTCTTTTCTCGTAATTGTATCGCAGTTTCTTCCATCCCATGTTGCTAAACGGTCTTCTGCATTTGGCTGTAAAAATATAATATTTTTTCAATCAACGAAAGAAATCTTCACTTTGCCGTTGTCTTGAATCTTAATTAGTTCTTTTTGAGCAGTGAAGTGGGGCAGATATCGCTTCAACAGCCATATCAGTAGCGGTGATATAACAAGGATGGTAATGCATATCACTCGCTCGTCATAAATGTGCAAGGTGGCTCTCATAAAGGCGTGTACCATCATGTGTGTGCAAAGCACAATGAGGGAGTATCGTCCCAAATAGGATACATAGGGAAGCCGCTTAACCATATAGCTAATGAAATAAATTACAGATATGCCTGATAGTTGCACAGCCCATAGCTTGAGGTAGTTGCGTGTGAAATAACATTCAAGATACCATGTTGGTCCCTCGGCGCATGCCCACCACATTATCAGGGCTACCGGCAACAGTAACCAGATATATAGCGGTTTGTGAGGGCATAGTATTTTGTCGCGGAATAGGTATGCCATATAATAAAGTGGGAATAATATCAGTAGTGGCATTATATGAAACTTATACAATGCGCTTTTGGGGAAATCGTTTTCTGCTATTTTGCTCCATATCTCGGTATTACATTCATATGCAAAAAATGATATTATAAACGCTATGGCAAGTTTCACGATTTTTGACCGGTTTTTCAGCACTTTCTCGTATCCAAAAGTCATCAATGCCATTAAGAATAATAATATCAGAAACCACAATGAGGAATTAAGAAAAGAGATGTCAAACCTAATCAATGCGAAGATACCGCCCTTTATCATCTTTATTGTACAGGCGTTATTGAAAAATGGTAGTAAAGCCAAAAATATCAGGTTGAAAGACACAAAGGGTAGCAAAAGTCGGTTGGTCTTCTTCACGATTAGGCGTTTAAACGAACCGTAGGTTGAGAAGAATAGACCTGATAGGAAGATGTATAGTGGTATTCTCACGTAAAAAAGCATATAGCTAAATGGCTCGGGTACTGCTATATGGCAATGTACGATGACGATGAATAGGATTGCTATACCCTTCATCAGATCGATATACTCTATGCGTTGTTTTTCGGCCATAACTATCTGTCACTTAATTAATAACAAACACCTTAGTCGGCACAATGTTGCTGATAAGGTGTTTGTTATAAATATAAGATAATATCGGGATGTTTATTATCGGATAATCAAAAATTTTGCCACTACGGCGTTGCTTTGTTCGTTTTCGTTTTCTGAGGCGAGCACAAAATACACACCGCTCTTCACGCGGCTGCCGTCGCTGTTGCAACCATCCCATGTGGCCATACCACCGTTTGACTGCGTTTGCATCACCACATTGCCGGCACTATCGGCAATTTTCACCAGTGAGTTCTCCATAAGTCCTTTAATGGTGATGATGCCCGTGTAATCAGGACGAACAGGGTTGGGATATACATACACGTTGTCGTAGGTTTTAGATGGTGTGGTTGCATCGCTTTCGTATTCAAGCAAGCCACCTACAACGCCCACATACACATTATTATTTTTAGGATTGCAGCAGAGAGAGATGATTTTGTCGGAGGGCAGAATACTGTTTGTGGTGGAGAATTCTTCTAAAATCTCTGTGCCGTCAGCGCTCACTAAATATAAGCCCGAAGATTCTGTGCCAATCCATTTGCGATTCATGCCATCAACAGCAATGCAGTTGACTCTTACGCCCTCAAGCAAGTAGTCGGCGTTGTTTGTGCCGTCGTTGCGAGGCACCTTAGGACGATATATCAATTCGCCGTTGCGTTCAGCACATTTCACAGGGTCATATCGCACAATACCTTGGTCACAACCCACCCATATCATGCCATCGTTGTCTTCAACCACATTATAAATCGCTGCCCATGAGAAACTACGATTGTCTTGGTCATAGGTGCCGCCAGACAAATATTCTGTCATGGTGATTGCATCTGATGTGGGGTCGCCGTGGTCATTGATAAAAAATATTCTTGATGCCCAGTCTCCGTTTGTGTAAACTTTAATGTCTGACTTCTTGGTGATTACAAAATGCTGACGCCAATTGGTTGGTTTTGTTAATGCGAAATTAGGAATAATCCAATCGCTTGCTGTGGTGGTTTCAGCATTGAGTTTGTCTTTTGGAAGAACCATGATGGGACTGGCAGTCTCTGCTTGTATTAACCACAAATTGCCAGCCTTGTCGAATTGGTAGGCTGATGCTTCACAGTTAAAGCCACCATTGTTAGTTAAAGGACTATTTGTCCAGTCATAAAGTGCTACTTGTTCATTGTTGGTGAATTTAAACAAACCTTCATATTCTGAACCTAAATAAAATGTATTACAATCATTAAGGTCAACCAATGGACGATAGGTGTTGTATAAATATTTTCGGCTACTATTGCGGTTTTGTGTTATTTCGGGGTTAATCTCTGCCCAATTTGAGCCGGATAAAGAATTTAATGTAGTTGTAACCGTTCCTGGGTTAATCAATGAAAACTTACCTGAGTTTGACACATACAAAAGGTCTAAGCCTTGGTTGTATGACAACATATAAGGATTGGTTACCGTTGAGGCGTTTAATTTTTGATAATCAACGAGTGTGGTGGCTGTTGTGCCGTCAATGCTGATTTTGCGCAAACCGTTTGCTCCCACTGTCCACCATGAGCCGTCGGCCTCTTGCGAGGTCGCAATCTCGTTTTTCACCGAGCTTGGCAGTACCACTCTGGTAACTGTGGCACCATCGCCCGAAACGGAGTAGTAGCACGGTGTGGTGATATATTGCACTGCCAATGTGTTAAGTGCTTTCACGGGTTGCACAATGGAGGGAACGCTCGAGGCTATCGATGCCACTTGGCTGATGCCTGTGGGGGCACCATTGTCGTCATATTCAACCTTATAGGTAGCTGTTGTGCTGCCGCATTGCAAAAACGCATCGCCATCAAGCGGATAGAGCTTGGTGTTGACATAGCTTGAAAGCAATGAGAGCGATGCCATTGTGCTGTGCTGCTTTGATGCGTCGCCGAAATAGAGGCCACTTGCTGTACTCAGCAACAGTGTGTTGCCCACTTTGGCAGCCGACTTCACATTGACACCATAGATGCGCGACTCTGAGATTTCATATTTTTGGTCGTTAATCACCACATAGCCAAATGCTGTTGCCACATAAGCATAGTTGCCGCAAAAGACCACATCGTTAACCGTCTTGGCGGTTGTGAGCAAAGCATTGTTGATGTCGGGGATGTTCACCACCTTGCCGTTGGCAAGTATCATATCGATGTTTGAATTGTTGTACACCACCAACAGATAGTTTTTGCTATAGTTGTAATAGATGTTTTGCACCTGCGAGTCGTTGAGATAGTTACTGCGGTCGTAGGCGATGTTCTCAGAGGTTTCCTTGTCGTAACAATAGAGAGTGTTCGACACCAAATAATACACCTTGTCGCCAACGTCAATGGCGTTGGTGGGCGTAGAGCCGAAAGTTGGATGTATCTTCCATGTGCCAACGGCGGCGCTCGCCATTAGCGTAGTGAATATCACACACAAAGTGACGGTAAGTTTTTTTATCATTTTTTTGCTTATCTGTTTATGCTAAATATGTAACAATCAGTCAATATATTAGTTATATAGTATAACGCAAAGTTTTGTCGGCTATTGTGCCTTGTGTGGCATAAAATCACCACAATTACCTGCTGCAACCGGCTATTGTGGCACAGCAGAGGAATGTTAATAACGCAATTGCACGGAGGCTGCGTATCCCTCAACATTGAGCAGCGACAATGTGCCCCATGTGCCGGTGACTTCGCTCTCAAAGCGTATCCATGTGCGTCCGCGGCCCACAAATGCCAGTTGTGCCACAGCTCGCATTGCTTGGGGCTGGCTGCTGCCCAACACACGGTCAGCTCGGCGCTCCACAATGGTGATTTTGTCGCCGCACTTTTGCGCGGTCACGTTCACTCGGGCATCGGGGTCAATCATCAGCCCTGTGTGAACAAGCATCACCTCGCCCTGTGGTGTCACCGTGAGGCTCAGCGTTTCGTCGCCAAATGGGCCGTCGATGCCGGTGAGCAGCATGGGCAACACATAAGTTTCGGCTGGACCTTGAGGCGACTGGTGGAGCAGCACGCCAAGCAACGCTATTGCTACCACCACAGCCATGCAATAAAACTCTGTAGAGCTAAAAAATTCCATTACTCCAAAGGTAGATATTTTTTTGCAATAAGCGAGCATTTTATTGCTAAATTATGTTCATAAATCATCGGTTTGTAGTTAACTTTGCAAAGTTATAAAATGTCATAAACAATGAAAACAAGAGAGTCGCAGTTTGAATTGCTGCGAATTGTGGCCATGGCCATGATTATAATGGTGCATTTCAATGGGGTGGCAGTTGAGAAGTTTCTGCCGCTCACCACCAAACCTTTTGCTCAGGTTTGGGGCGCCGAGTTGCTTGAGTCGTTTGCCATAGTGGGTGTTAACCTGTTTGTGCTCATCTCAGGGTATTTTGGCATACGCCTTAGTGCTAAGGGGATTGCCAAATATGTGGGTTGGGTGTTGTGGTACTCAGTGTTGCTTTACTGCATTGTGTGCTGTTTCTATCCGCAATTGTTCCTGCCCAAATACACCGAATATGCCGTCAATGGCATCACGCACTCCTCGCAGTGGTTTGTTACCAGCTATTTCATGCTTATGGCGCTCAGTCCTGCCATCAATGCTGTTTTTGCTCGCACCACTCACACTCAGCACCTTGCCATTGCCGCTGCGCTCACGGTGGTCAATTGTTTGTGTGGATGGTGGTTTGAGATGGTGTTCAATCAAACCGGCTACACTGTTCATCACATGGTATTCATTTATTGGCTTGGCCGAACTCTCCATGAGCAAATGCAACGTCGGTCGCAGCTGCCGTGGCGCTCGTTGGCGGTGGTGTGCTATTTGGCATCGATGGCTGCTTTGATGGTGATGATTCATAATATGCGATATTTCAAGGCTATTGCTTACAACAACCCTGTGGTGGTGATTGAGTCGATTGCGCTATTCATTGTTTTTGCCACTATGCACTTTCAAAACCGAACCATCAATCGCATAGCTTCATCGGCATTTGCCGTCTATCTTATACACATGCACTTCAGCGTGTATCCTCATGTGCTCAGACCGCTATTGAGTGACATCTACGACACTTATGGCGGCAACATGTATCCGTTAATTACCTCTGTTTTGGGAATAATAATCTTTGCGGTGTGCATATTGGTTGACAAGCCTCGCCAATGGCTTTTTGACCGTTTGCTTGCCATTAAGACAAAACGAACACAATAGTACACAATAAACAACATTTTTGTGCCAATACACAATGCAATGTGGCACATTGTTGTTATCTTTGCACCTGACGATGTCAGAAAACAAAAAATCACACAGATAATAGTAAAGAAAAAAGTCACGTTTTATGCTAAACGCAAATAAAGCATCGCGCAGCAAATACGAAGGTCATTTAGCGCTATTGGTGGCCAACGTATCGTGGGGACTTATGGCCCCGTTTTTGAAAGACCTACTCAACAGCGGCACCATCACTCCAATGGCGCTCTCGGGTTACCGCATCATTGGCGGAGCTCTGCTGTTTTGGCTCATTAGCCTTTTTGTGCCGGCTAAATCGGGCGAGTGTACCAAGATTGAACGTGGTGATGTGTTGCCCCTCATAGCAGCATCATTGCTGGTGATTGGTCTCAACCAAGTGCTCATCATCTTGGGTATGAGTTATGCCAGCCCGGTTGATGCGTCGGTGGTGTGCAGTCTCACGCCAATTTTCACGCTCATTTTTGGTTCCATCATCATGGGCTTTGCCTTTACGTGGGGCAAGGCGTTAGGTGTGGTAATAGGTTTGGCAGGTGCACTCACGTTTGTGTTTACAGGTGAGGCTGACCCGTCAATCCACGTTAGCAACCCTGTATTGGGTGATGCTTTGTGCCTGTTGGCTCAAGTGTGTGGCGCACTCTATTTGGTTTGCTTTGGCAAACTCATCAACAAATACTCATTGCTCACACTCATGAAATGGATGTTCCTCATTTCGGCAATAGCTATCCTGCCGATATCGTTCAACGACATGGTGCATGTGTCGTGGGCACAAATGAGCCTTATGGCATACGTTGACCTGGCGTTTATCATACTCTTTGGTACATGCCTCGCTTATATGCTTATTCCTGTGGCGCAACGACGCGTTGAGCCTACCGTGATTGCCATGTATAACTATCTTCAACCCGTAGTGGCTGTGGTGTTCTCGGTTTGGGTGGGACTTGCAGTAATCAATGGAATGAATATACTTGCCACTGCCATGGTGTTCCTTGGCGTGTGGATTGTGAACCGCGCAAAATAATTCACTTAGCAAAACATTTTAGTGGGGCGTATTGCATACGTCCGTGGTGGCTTTTGCCGATTACGAAGAAAGTTATTGGCGATTGTCATCAGCGCATGGCATACGCCTGAAATGGGAGGGTATGCCACGTTTGTGGTACATTTTTTGGGGGGGTATTGCTACCGCAGTTCTGCTTCGTTGCTTCAGCGATTAAGCATGGTCAGGCAGCACCTGACGGTTATCTTTCGCAGGTGGCGCAGAAAAGTTGGAGAGCGAGGTGTTCACGCCTCTATTTTCCAATCTTCTATGGTGTGGCTTTCGGTGTTGAAGTTGATGCCGATTTTGGTGATTGGTAATCCGCTGAGGGCGAAGCGCGAGGGGTAGTCTTTGAGGTTAATCTGGTTCATAGCCGCCTCGGCTGACTTGTTGAGTTTCAGTTCAATGAGATACAATGCCTTGCCGGAATTCATCACCATGTCAACACGCCCGGTTGCAGTGCGCACTTCCACGTCAACGTAACGGCCCAAAAGCGAGAATATCACATAAAGGAGCTGTTGGTAATGTCCCTCGTAGTTGGTGTTATCACATTGCGGAATGGTCAATAGATAAGCCTGTAACAAACGCAGCATCTCGTTGAGGTCATCTTTATACACGGCAG
>JBJECY010000089.1:0-7730 GCA_051871515.1 Muribaculaceae bacterium
TATAAACCAATGATTTATGAATAAAATATAAAGTTTTACTTATACTAAGAGCTTGCACAATATTACGATGGCCTTTAGGTGCAAAATTTAGCTTGTTTTCAATGATAAATAAACCAAATTTCAAAATTTACAAAAAATAATTTGGAAATATCAACTTTACTATGTACATTTGTAAAGGAATAAATTTTAATATGTTAATCAATGGATATAGTTTCTAGATTGAAAGAATTTATGGAAAAGAAAGGTGTTAATAGTAGCACCTTTGCTGACAAATGTAAAATAGCCCGACCAACACTTTCGCAATTGCTAAACGGAAGAAATAAAAAAGTGAGTGATGAGGTTGTTTCAAAAATACATTTGGGTTATCCTGATATGTCTATCATGTGGCTCCTATTTGGAGAAGGCAATATGATAAATTCAACAGATAACAATATAGGAGATAATGAAGAATTATGGCGCGATGATGCCAAAGGGTCAGATTTAATTGATGATGCCAGTGGCAATACTTTAAAAGAATCGCAGAAAACTATTGAATTTAAAGATGAGGGCGAATGTAATGAAGTTCGTAGGCCTAAAGATGATGGTGCTGTTTTGAGGAATGCATTGCACATGATAAAAAATAATATGCGTAATGTTAGCTTTGGCGATAGCTCTTCTGCGGTTGATGGAAGGCGCCAAGTAGTGGGAGCTTTGTTTATATTTGACGACAACAGCGTACAAATTCTTTAATTTTATCTGGTGAAATATCTCTCTCTAAAGATAAAAACGGGCTGCAGAATACTCTTTCTGCAACCCGTTTTGCTTAATTATTTAGGCTTTTTAATGCAATAAAGCGGTTTTATGATATAATTTGCCCATAAAAACTGCTTGTGACTTAATTATTACTGCTCTTTTTCGCTCAGTTCAAGCCACCGCATTTCTTTGGTGTCGATGATTTCTTTAAGTTCGCTATATCGTTTCGACTTCTCATCCATGTCAGTGACAATGTCTCCGCTGCTGAATAATGCTTCCAGACTGCTTTTTTCGGTATTAAGCTGGTTTAGCTCCTCCTCAAGCTGTTGCAACTCCTTGCGTTCTTTGAATGTGAGTTTTGCGGCTGTTTGGTGGGCGTTATATCTGCTTTTAGTGGTGTTAACGTTGTCCTTTGCTTTTTGTGCTTCTTTGATGGTGTTTTCGCGTTTCCATTTGCGGTAATCGCTATAGTTGCCAGGGAAGTCCTTTATTGTTCCGTTACCTTCAAACACAAAGATATGGTCAACGGTGCGGTCCATGAAAAAGCGGTCGTGACTGATGATTATGAGGCAGCCTTTGAATTTTGAGAGATAGTCCTCAAGCACCTCAAGAGTCACAATGTCAAGGTCGTTGGTGGGCTCGTCAAGGATGAGGAAGTTGGGCTTTTTCATTAGCACTGTGGCAAGATACAAGCGGCGTTTCTCTCCTCCACTGAGTTTTGCAATGGGTTTTTGCTGGTCTTTTGCCGAGAATAGGAACAGGCTGAGGAATTGCGATGCCGAGTAAGAGGTTTTCTCGTCGAAAGTGATGTGCTCAGCCACCTCTTTCACTGCATCAATTACCTTTTTTGTTTCGTTGAACTGTATGCCGTCCTGGCTGTAATATCCAAATTGAACGGTTTCGCCTATTTCAAAATATCCGCTATCGGGGGTGTATTCGTTGAGGATAAGCTTTATGAACGTGCTTTTGCCTGTGCCGTTGTTGCCCACAATGCCAAGTTTCTCATATCGGGCAAAGGTGTAGTTGAAGTCGTTGATGATGTTTTTGCCGTTGAACCCCTTGCTCACATGGTGCGCAACAAATATTTTTGAACCAATATATGACGACTTGATGTCGATGTTAAGGTTCTGTTCGCTCAGGTTGGTGAGAGCTTTTTCTTGCAGGGTGTAGAACGCGTTGATGCGGTATTGCGCCTTGGTTCCTCGGGCTTGTGGTTGGCGTCGCATCCATTCCAATTCGGTGCGATATAGGTTTCGTGCTCGAGCCACTTCGGCGTTTTGTGCATCAATTCTTTCGGCCCTTTTTTCAAGGAAATAGTTATATTTTCTGTTGTATGAATATGCATTTCCGCCATCCAATTCTATTATTTTTGTGCATATTTTATCAAGAAAATAGCGGTCATGGGTCACCATGAGAAGAGCCATTCGGCTTTTTGAAAGATAATCTTCAAGCCATTCAATCATCTCAATATCGAGGTGGTTAGTAGGCTCGTCAAGAATCAGCAAGTTAGGCTCGCTGATGAGAATTTTGGCGAGAGCCACACGCTTAATCTGCCCGCCTGAGAGCTGGTTGATAGGTTGATTTATGTTATCAATCTTTAGCATGGTTAGAATCTGCTTAAAGCGGTCTTCATAGTCCCATGCTTTGTGGTTATCCATGTCTTGAATGGCTGCGGTTAGGGCTTCAGTATCGTTGCTTTGAAGGGCTTTTTCGTAGTTGCGAAGTGTGATTGATATCTCATCGGTGCCTTCGAGGCAGGTGTCAATCACGCTCTTTGAGGCTTTAAAAGTGGGTATTTGTTCAAGGTAGCCCACCCTGATGTTGTTGTTGAATGTCACCTTGCCGCTGTCATAGCTCTCTTGTCCTGCCAATATTTTCAGCAATGTGGTTTTGCCTGTGCCGTTTTTGGCTATCAGCGCCACTTTGTCGCCTTCGTTAATGCCAAACGTGACGTCGGCAAACAGCAAAAGGTCGCCGTATGATTTAGTGAGTGATTCAATTTGCAGGAAACTTGTCATAGAGCTATTATTAATAATGTGTTGTTGGGTTTTTAATGTTATGTTTGGGCTTGTGCCCGGTTTTGTTGTGCAAAATTAGTAAAAAAGTTGTATCAATTTAGGTGTTGGCAAAGGTTATTTTGCCTACTTAAACATGTTGCGCGTAGTAATTCGTCAAAAATCAGCGTTGGCGCGTGATATTTTCGGGGAAAACCGAAGCAGATATGGCAAAAAAACAGGTCCGGTATGGGATTGAGCCATACCGGACCATGGTTATGTGTTGTTTATTTCTCTGTCATGCGCCTGTCCACTCTTTTTGAGCGTGATTTACGCCAAGCGAAGCATTGCTGGCAACCAAATGGCATTAGCAAGCTAAGGTGGCATAAGCTATTTCACGCTGTCAAAAGCCACATTGGAGTGTGCGTGGGTGCAAGTGCACTCGTGAAAAATGTGACTAAATCAAATCCACTTAACGTAAGCGAAGTCTTGGCGGTGAGCCATGTTCTCGTTGAATGGATAAACGCGGAACGAGTAGCGGAAGATGCCAGGATTCTTGATTTTAGCCTTGAGGTGGTAGGTGACAAATACACCGTCTTCCTTAACCACGTCGAGCTTAAAGCATTTGTGGAATTTAAACTGGTTATCTTCTTGAATATGAGCTACCATATCAACGCCAATTGCGCGGCCAAGGCCAACAGTGTTGAGCACTACGGTTGCTTCAATCTCATCGCCGCAGCTCGATGCCTGACGCAGCGAGTCGCTGATTTGGATGTCAACCACGTTGATGTCATTCCACTTCTGAGCCACGTTTTCTTTCCATGCTGCCAATTCCTTAGCCAAAGCATAGTCGTTGGCCATGAGCTTGGTTGAGCGTTCACCTTCCTTGCTGTAGAAACGGCTGATGTAGTCGTTAATCATTCGGGTCATGGTGAAGTTTGGAGCGATGTGAGCAATTGAGTTCTTGATATATTTAATCCACTCAGGTGAGTAGCCCTTATCGTTGGTGTTGAAGTAGAGTGGCACAATCTCGTTTTCGAGAGTTGAGTAGATTGTGGCAGCGTCAAGACGGTCTTGCATGCTTTGGTCAGTGAATGTGCGCTTGTCAGTAAGAGCCCATCCTGCACCTTCACGATAGCCTTCATACCACCATCCGTCGAGCACTGAGAAGTTGAGCACGCCGTTCATTTCGGCCTTTTCGCCCGATGTACCCGATGCCTCGAGAGGACGAGTTGGGGTGTTCAACCAGATGTCAACGCCAGTAACAAGACGTTTGGCAACAACCATGTCGTAGTTCTCAAGGAAGATAATCTTGCCAAGGAATTGAGGCATCTTAGAGATTTCGTTGATGCGCTTAATCAGGCCTTGGCCAGCACCATCGGCAGGGTGAGCCTTGCCGGCAAAGATGAATTGCACTGGATATTTCTCGTTGTTGACAATCTTAGCAAGACGGTCAAGGTCAGTGAACAACAGGTGTGCGCGCTTGTAAGTGGCAAAGCGGCGAGCAAAACCAATGAGGAGCGCATTAGGGTTGATGTTTTCAAGAATCTCAACCACGCGTGCTGGGTCGCCTTGGTTCTTAATCCAGTTTTGACGGAAATCACGCTTAACAAAGTTGATAAACTTGTTCTTCATGCGCTTGCGCATTTCCCAGATATCCTCATCAGGGAGGTCAAGGATTGGAGCCCAAGTTGATTCTTGGTCTTGAGTGGTGTAGAAGTCCTTTCCGAGGTTCTTCTCGTAATATTCTTTCCACTCTGATGCAGCCCAAGTTGGCATGTGAACGCCGTTGGTAACATAAGAAACGTGTGATTCTTCAGGAGCATAGCCTTTCCACACGCCTTGGAACATCTTCTTTGACACTTCGCCGTGCAACCAGCTCACACCGTTTGATTCTTGGCAGGTGTTGAGTGCGAATACACTCATTGAGAACTTCTCGTTGGTGTCAGGGTTTTCGCGGCCCATGTTCATGAGCTCTTGCCATGAGATGCCAAGTTTGCCAGGGAACTCACCCATATACTTGCCAAAGAGGCCTTCTTCAAAGTAATCGTGTCCGGCAGGCACAGGAGTGTGAACAGTGTAGAGAGAAGTTGCGCGAACAACCTCAAGAGCTTGGTTGAAGGTGAGGTGTTCTTCTTGAACGTAGTCAACAAGACGTTGCAGGTTGAGGAGGGCGGCATGGCCTTCGTTGCAGTGGTAGAGGCGGTTTTTGATGCCAAGGCGTTTGAGCATGAGCACGCCGCCAATGCCAAGCAAATATTCTTGCTTGATGCGGTTTTCCCAGTCACCACCATAAAGCTTGTGGGTGATTGAGCGGTCCCATTCAGAGTTCTTCTCGATGTCGGTGTCGAGCAGATAGAGGTTCATGCGACCTACGTTAACCTTCCAGATGTTAGCATAGATGATGCGGCCTGGATAGGGCACTTCAAGCACCATTTGGTTGCCGTTCTCGTCGAGCACGGCTTCAATTGGGAGTTGGTTGAAGTTTTGAGCCTCGTAGTTGGCCACTTGTTGGCCGTCGATTGAGAGTGTTTGTGTGAAATAGCCATAGCGGTACATAAAGCCCACAGCGGTCATAGGCACGCGTGAGTCAGATGCTTCTTTGATGTAGTCGCCGGCCAGGATGCCCAAACCACCTGAATAGATTTTGAGAGCATTGCAGAGTCCGTATTCCATGCTGAAATAAGACACTGAAGGTATATCGGTACGCATTGGCACTGACATATAAGCCTTGAAATCGCTGTAAACTTTTTCAATGCGTGCCATCAAGTCTTTGTCGTTGAGGATTGCTTCATAGCGGTCAGAGCTAAGTCTCTGAAGAACCATGACAGGGTTTTCGCCTGTGCTTCTCCACAATTCGGGGTCTAATTCGCGGAAGAGAGTTTTTGCTTCGCTGTTCCATACCCACCAAAGGTTTTTCGACAGCTCTTCGAGTTTCTTCAAGCCGTTTGGAAGTTCAGCTTTTACTGTAATGTTTCTCCATGCAGGAGCATTAGTGTAACTTGCTTGTAGTTTCATACAATAAATTAAAAAAATATCTATTTGTTTCTATTTTTTGCGTTTTTGATAGCTATTGAATATACTTCGTTGTAATATTTAATGAAGTTGTCCCAAGAGGCGGCTTTTGCCACTTTTTGAGCCACTCGGCGCTGTTCGTCAACTTCTTTTTGACTTTTTGCGCTGAATGTTTCAATTGATTGTGCTATGGCGTTTACCAACTCGCCGTAGTTTGAATCGGTGCGGTGTATCACTCTCACGCCGCAGTTGCCGTTCTCATAGTTGCTGTTGACCCATTGACCAAAGCCTGAGAGGTCGGTGGTGATGGTTGGTACGCCAAAAGCAATGCTCTCGAGTGGGGTGTAGCCCCATGGCTCGTAGTAAGAGGCAAAGACGCTGAGGTCAAAACCCGGAATCAAGTCGTAATAGCTCATGTTGAATATGCCGTCGTTGCCGTTGAGATAGCATGGCACATAAATCAGCTTCACGCGGTCTTCAATGAAGTTGGTGAAGTTGAGCTCACGCATTTTCAGGTAGATGTTGTCGCTGTTGTAGTTGAAAATGTCGTGAGTGAGCAGGGTGTTTTCTTGGCGTTCGGTGCGGTTTTCTTCAACAGCCGAAGCCAATGCCGGGAATGCCTTGTCGGTCCAAGCCGGAACCATCATGAAGGCAACAACCTTGCGGTTGCTGAATCGCATATCGTTGCGCACAACGTTTATGGCATCGATAAATGCGTCAAGTCCTTTGTTGCGGAATTCGTTGCGGCCTGATGTTGCCACAATGAGAGTGTTATCGTCAAACTCCTCGCCAAGCAGAGCCGATGCCACGGTGAGCATCTTTTTTCGTGCTTGGGTGCGTGCGGCAACGTAGTTTGCTGCCTTAGGCACAAAGTTTTGTTCAAATGCGTTTGGAGTGACGTAAGGGTCAATTTCAAGCAATTGTTGACATTCGCGTGCAGTGACGTCGCTCACTGTGGTGAATGCATCGGCCTGATGTGCAGCTGTTTTCTCAAGCGAGTGCTTTGACTGCATGTTGAGCTCTTGCGCCATTTGGTCGCCGTTGTAGCCAGCCATGTAGTCATAAAGCGGCTTGTTGTTGCCACAGATGCTGCGGCCTATGCTTGTGGCGTGTGTGGTGAACACGGTTGCTATGTGTGGGGCTACCGACTTGAGGTAGAGCAAGCCCATTCCCACGGTCCACTCGTTGAAGTGTGCAACCATCTTTTTGCGTTTACCAAAATGTTTTGCCAGGCTTTCAATCACCAGTGCGCTTGCATAGGCAAAGGCGCAGGCTTCGTCGTAGTCGCCATAAGCGTGGAGCGAGTCAACTTGATACTCATTCCACATTTTGCCATATAATTCATCTTTTATAGCAAATAACGACTTGAAATTAACCAATATCGCAATTGGCTTGCCTGGAACTTCCCATCGGCCTACTCTCACAGTCACGCCGTTAGGCAGCTTTGCTGTTTTTTTCCAATCGCTCAGCAGCGATTTTGTTTCCTTGAAATATGGTGATTCTTGTTCTTCCCATATATCCGGGCCAAGGAATATAACGCTATCCTTCATCTGTTTCTGAAGGGTTTTTGCTTTGGTTGAAAGCACAGCATAAATGCCACCAACCTTATTACATACTTCCCAGCTTGTTTCAAACAGTATGTCAGGCATAGTATTTGAATTTGCCATATCTAAAAAATATACCTATTTAAGTTTCAGGCTGCAAAATTACAAAAAAAACTTCATATAGCATTAATTTTCAGCAACATTTCGTGTTTTTTGCCTCATCCAAGGTTGTTTGGGATGGTAATTTGTGCCTCTGAAGGCTTTGTCGCGGCGTGTTTTGCGATGCTGAGATTCAGTTTTTTCAGAACGTGAAGTGCAGCTGGATTCTAAGTCCGCGCTTGTCGATATTCTCGCGATTCATATACGTTAGACGCCACACATAGTCAAGTCGCAGACAGGTGAGAATGTTATCTAAACCCACCCCAACTTCCATATATGGAGTCTT
>JBJECY010000090.1:0-7713 GCA_051871515.1 Muribaculaceae bacterium
TTTGACGGTTACACGCTTTCCAGGCGTGCCTCTTCAGCCACTCGAGCATCACTCCATGAGGATGGGTTGACGGCATTGCATGTGCGTTTTGCATGCTTCTCCCTGACGGGGGAAACGGGTGCTATGCCGTTTGTGGTGTAAAATTAATTAAACTTTTGGCTCTTTGCAATTTTTGCGTAAAGTTTTCTTTTCGTCGTGCAGCCAGATGGCTGTTTGCACGGCGCTACGCATTGCCAGATAGGTGATGAACGCCAGCCAAAGGCGCGTGTTGCCCTGGGGCCATGGCAGCGCAAAATACACGGCGAAAAAGGTGGCTGAGGCTGCCATCACCACCATCAGCATGCCGCGCGTGTTGGTCTGCCCAATAAACACGCCGTCCCACACAAAAGCCGCCATCGACGCCAAGGGGATTGCCACGCACCACCATCTGTAGGTCATTGCCATGTCAACCACTTGTGCATCGTCGGTGAGAATGGTGAATATCTGCCGCGGCAGTGCGCCGTAGGCTATGGCAAAGAGCGCCATCACCACGGTGCCCCACATCATGAGGTGTGCCACGCAGCTGCGACGGTTGACGTGGTTGCCCGAGCCCACGAAACGTCCCACCAGGGCTTCGCCGGCAAAGGCTATGCCGTCCATGAAATAAGAAAAGAGTATGAATAGCTGCATTATCATGGCGTTCACAGCCAGCACCATGTCGCCGCTGCGTGCGCCAATCGACACAAACGAGAGTGTGACCAATATCAGGCAAAAGCTGCGCAAGAAGATGTGAGAGTTGACGCTAAGCAGGCGTTTCAGGCTGTGCCACTGCGCCAACGCAGCCGGTCGCCATTGCATGAGCAGCGCGCGGTGTTTGCTCATGAGCAGATAGGCGCTATAAGCCAGCCCGAGGTATTCAGCCATCAGCGTACCCACGGCAATGCCCAAGAAGCCCATGTTAAGCCCATAAACAGCCACAAGGCTCGCCACCACGTTGAGCGAATCGACGCAAATTGAAATGCGCATGGCGCTTTGCGAGTCTTGCATACCCAAAAACCAGCCTTTCACCGCCATCATGATGAGCACGGCGGGCGCACCCCACACCACTGTCATGAAGTATTGGCGAGCCAGAGCGTGGACTTGCGACGAGGGATTGATGATTGTGAGCGTGAGCCATTGCAGCGGATATTGCAAAATCACTATGGCAACGGCTATCACCAAAGCCATGAAGCAAGCCTGCATCAGAGTGTTGCATGCCGCCGTGAGGTCGCCGCGGCCATAGGCTTGGGCGGTGATGCCCGAGGTGCCCATTCGCAGAAACCCAAAGTTCCAATAAGTGAGGTTGAACATCATTGCGCCCACCGACATTGCGCCAATGAATGCGGCATTGCCCAGGTGGCCGGCTATAGTGAGGTCAATGAGCCCCAACAGCGGGATGGTGACATTGGCCACTATGGCAGGCAACGCTATGCGCAATATCTCACGATTGAGCCACTTTTGCATCACAAAGCATTGAGTGAAGTGATGGTTTGCAATATCTCAACAGCCTGCTGCACGGTGGTCACATTGTGAATGATGCCCAAGTTGCGGCCGTGGCTTTCGCGCAGTTTGCAGCGACGCATGTTGGCTTGCATATATTGCAGAATGCGCCCAAAGGCCTGCGAATTATAGTAAGCCTTGTTTTCGCTACCCACAAAATAGAGGTACATCTCGCTTTGTTTGAGCACCACTTTCTCAATGCCCAGAGTGCGCGCAATGCGCCGCAGCGAAACAATGCGTATAAGCTCTTGCGCCTCGTGCGGAATACGCCCGAAGCGGTCTTCAAGGCGTTTGCGGAACTCCAGCACATCGGTTTCGCGCTCCATTCCGTCGAGCTCCTGATAAAGGCTTATTCGTTCGCCCTCCTGAGGCACATAATAAGCCGGCAGCATCAGCTCCATATCGGTATCGACCACGCAATCAGCCACATAAGCCGGCGATTCGCCATCGAGGTCGGCCTTTGAGCTGTTCTTGTCGCCGAAGGTGTCGGCAAACTCCTCAGTGGCAAGCTCCATCATAGCCTCTTTGAGGATTTTCTGATATGTCTCATAGCCAAGGTCGGCAATAAAGCCGCTTTGCTCGGCACCAAGCAGATTGCCCGCGCCGCGAATGTCGAGGTCCTGCATGGCAATGTGTATGCCGCTGCCAAGGTCCGAGAAGCTCTCAATGGCTTGCAGGCGACGTCGCGAATCAACGGTGAGCGGCTTGCCGGGCGGCACCAGCAGATAGCAGAACGCCTTGCGCGAGCTGCGGCCCACGCGTCCGCGCAGCTGATGCAGTTCGCTCAAACCAAAGGCTTGGGCGTTGTTGATGATTATGGTGTTGACATTGGGCATATCAATGCCACTCTCAATGATGGTGGTGGCAATGAGCACGTCGTAGTCATGATTGGCAAAGTCAATAATCACTTGCTCAAGCTTCTCGGGCTTCATCTGTCCGTGCCCCACCACCACGCGGGCATCGGGCACCAGGCGGTGCACCATCTGTTCAAGATTGGAGAGCCCATTGATGTGGTGATTCACAATAAACACCTGCCCGTTGCGCGACATCTCAAAGTTGATGGCTTCACTCACTATGTCGTCGCTGAGCGTATTCACCGAGGTGAGTATGGGATAGCGGTTGGCAGGCGGAGTGTTGATGGTGCTCAGGTCGCGAGCGCCCATCAGAGAGAATTGCAGCGTGCGCGGAATGGGCGTTGCGCTCATGGTGAGCGTATCAACGTTCACCTTCATCTGTTTGAGTTTCTCTTTCACGCTCACGCCAAATTTCTGTTCCTCATCAACCACCAGCAGTCCCAAGTCCTTAAACTGCACGCCTTTGCCAATGATTTTGTGGGTGCCAATGAGGATATCAATCTTGCCGTCGGCCAAGTCTTTGAGTATGCGCGTCACATCTTTTGCTTTGCGAGCGCGGCTCAGATACTCAATGGTCACGGGAAACTCTTTTAGCCGTTGGGTGAAGGTGGTGTAGTGCTGAAAAGCGAGCACTGTGGTGGGCACCAGCACGGCAGTCTGCTTGCCATCGACGGCAGCCTTAAAGGCAGCGCGTATTGCCACCTCGGTTTTGCCGAATCCCACGTCGCCGCAAATCAGGCGGTCCATGGGGCGTTCGCTTTCCATATCGGCTTTCACAGCCATAGTGGCCCTGAGTTGGTCGGGGGTATCCTCGTAAATAAACGACGCTTCAAGCTCGTGCTGCATATATCCATCGGGGCTAAAAGCAAATCCGTTTTGCGCCTTGCGTGCAGCATAAAGGCGAATGAGGTCGCGGGCAATATCTTTGAGCTTGCCCTTGGTGCGCTCTTTCACGCGGTTCCATGCGCCCGAGCCAATCTTGTTGAGCTTGGGCGGCTCGCCTTCCTTGCTGCGATATTTTGAGAGTTTGTGGAGCGAGTGTATCGACACAAACAGCAGGTCGTTGTTGAGATAGGTGAGCTTAATCATCTCCTGCGGCGTGCCGTTGACGGTGGTGTTAACCAAGCCATCGAAGCGTCCAACGCCGTGGTCAATGTGCACCACAAAGTCGCCCACCTCAAGCTGATTAAGCTCTTTGAGCGAGAGCGCCAGCTTGCCGCCGCGCGCACGGTCGCTCTTAAGGCTGTATTTGTGGAAACGGTCGAAAATCTGATGGTCGGTGAACACACACAGCTTTTGGTCGGCATCAACAAAGCCCTCGTGCAGCGTTCTCGACACGGGGATAAACGAGATGTCGTCGCCGCGGTCGCTGAAAATCGCCTTCAGGCGGTCAATCTGCTTGCTGCTGTCAGAGAGAATAAACAATTTGTAGCCCTGATTGATAAACGACTTAAACGACTCGCCGATGAGGTCGAAATTTTTGTGATAGATGCCCTGCGGGGTGCAATGCAACGAGATTTGCTTGGCATGAGGATGCTTGGCTGCCTCGCCATTGTGATAAACAATGCGCGACATCTCATCAAACTCGGCGGAAAAGCTCTCGTAATCAACCACCTTGCTCATTGCATCGGCATCATATTCGTTGGTCAGGAGGGCGCTGTTCGATATATCTTCCTCGCCAATCTGCTTCACGCGGCTGAGCACCCACTCGGCATTGCGGCACAGCACCACCGCATCGGTGCCAATAAACTTCAGCAGCGACACTCCGCGCGATGTTGAGGCTCCGCTGTTGCCCATCAAGAAAATCGAGTCAACATCCTCGGCTTTGAGCTGCGTCTCAACATTAAAGGTGCGAATCTCCTCAATGTCGTCGCCAAAAAACACAAGGCGATAAGGCAATTCGTTGGAATAAGAATACACATCGAAAACCGAGCCGCGGATTGAGAACTGCCCCGGCTCATAAACATAATCGACCTGCACAAAGCCCAGTTCGCGCAGCTTTGCGGCAGTCTGCATCATGTCGGCCTGCGCATCTCGGCTCAACGCCACCGTGTTGTTGTCAACCTCCTCTCGCTCAGCCACGCGCTCGGCAATGGCCTCGGGGTAGGTCACCACCCACCGCAACTGTTTGTTTTCGTTCCATTGGTTGAGCACCTCGGTGCGAAGAATCTCGTTGGGGGCATCAATCTGCCCATATTTGATGTCGCGCTTGTAGCTCGATGGGAAAATGAGCACCTGCTGCTCGCCAACCATCTGGCACAGGTCGTGATACATATATCCTGCCTCGTCGAGGTCGTTGGCAATCACCAGATACGGTGTTTTGCGCTTAGGCAAACCCATAAACAGCAATGCGGCAGCCGAGCCTGCCAAGCCATCGACCACCACCCGCTTTTTGCCACGGCCTTTGAGCACGCCACTGAGCGCCTCTTTGCGAGCCGTAGTATTAAACAATTCGCTTAATTCCTTTATCTCCACCGCTTAACCCTGATTATCTCTTATTCTTTTTCTGCTATTCTTTGGTTTTGGGAAAAACACTCACTGATTGTCGCCGTTTCGGCCCATAGGGGCAAGCGTGCTGCCACGTTGCCCACGCCGCAGCCATCCTTATTTCTTTTTCTTGCCTTTGTCCTTATCAGCGCTAAGCTTCTGCGCCGGAGCCGCCAGATTGAGTATGCGCTCATATTCGCCCGGCTTACCCATCACCTCAGCCACGCGGTCAAGGCAATCGTCGTGCTTGGTACAAAGCTGCACCTCGCCCGGCTCATAGTAATAACGCTTCACAATTTCGCGTGCAAGAATCTCGGCAATGTCGCTGCGATGCATGTCAAGGTCATGGTTCAAATCGTGCTTTAACAACTTGGCGAGTTTGGCAAACTCAGCCTTCACCGAGTCGCTGGCATATCCCTCAGCATCAGCCACCTTCTGCAACTGTTCAAGACCGGTCTCGCACACCTTGTCATATTGAAAACGCTTAGGGTCGATGAAACGCTTAAACTCGTCATAAATCTCGTCGGTAATCTCAAACTCGTCGGGGGTTGCTATGGCATCGTGCTCGTTGCAATATTTGGTGGCAAAGTCAAATGCCCAATAATCACGCACAATGTTATAGGTGAGGCGATTGACATCGCCAAAGCTCACCTTGATGTCGGGGGTGATGCCGCCGCCGTCGCGCACCTCACGTCCGTGAGCCGTGTGAAACACCGTGGTGAGGCTATCGGGGATGCGTGTAGCCGAGCCGTCGGCGTTGCGGTGCGAATAGTCAATCTCCTGAATCAGACGTCCGCTGGGGATGTAATATTTTGCAATGGTCACTTTTAGCATGCCATCGTAAGGCAGCTGGCGAGTGGTCTGCACCAAACCCTTGCCAAACGAGCGCGCGCCCACCACCACAGCACGGTCAAGGTCCTGCAACGCACCGGTCACAATCTCTGATGCCGAAGCCGAACCGCCGTCAACCAGCACAAACAGCGGAATCTTGGTATCAACAGGCTCAGCCGTGGTCTTATAAATCTTGGTGTCCTGCACTTGGCGGCCACGGGTCTGCAACACCTCGGTTCCCTTGGGCACAAACAAGCCCACCACCTGAACAGCCTGTTCAAGCAATCCGCCGCCGTTGCCACGCAAGTCGAGGGCAATAGCCTTCACCTGGTCGTTGGCTTTGAGGGCAAGCACCGCCTCCTTGACTGCGCTGCCGGTCTTTTCGTTGAACGTGGTGATGCTGATGTATCCCACATTATCACGCGTAACGCCGTAATAAGGCACCGGATTAACCTTGATTTTCTCACGAGTGAGGTTGAAAGTGAGCAAACTGTCTTTCACATAGGGGCGCACCACGCTCACCTGCACCTGAGTCTTGGGCGTACCCTTGAGCCGTGCGCTCACTTGGCTGCTGGTCATGCCCTCGGCATTAAGCGTGTCGATGCGCACAATGCGGTCGCCGGCACGGATGCCGCCACGCGCCGCCGGGGTGCCAATCTGCGGTTCAGAAAAATACACACTGCCGTTGCGCGCGGTGATATATGAGCCTATGCCGCCATATTCTCCCGTCGATACCACCATAAAGTCGTCCTGCTCTCGCGCCGAGATATACTCGGTGTAAGGGTCAACATCGCTCAACATTGCTTTGATGGCAGTCTCTATTGAAGTCTGAGCATTGATGGTGTCAACATAAAAAGCGTTCAGCTCCTTAAACAAGCTGTTAAATATGTTCATGTTGCGCGAGATGGCTGCATTATCGTTCTTCTTATACGCTCCCAGAGCACTCGGCACCAACATCAGCGCCAACATCACCACAACAGCGGGCTTTATTATTCCTTTATTCATTGTCGTTTTTATTTTAATGGCAAATTTAACATATACATTTCAGTTTCTACTGATATCAATGCTTAAAAAATTTTTAATTCTGATAAAAAACTCACATTTTTTCGCATCAAGGTGTTGCATAATTAAAATTTTGGCAGTAATTTTGCATCGCTGTTTCACCAAAGGGTAACACAGCGGCAAAAAATGCTTCAATAGCTCAGTTGGTTAGAGCACCTGACTGTTAATCAGGGGGTCGTTGGTTCAAGTCCATCTTGAAGCGCATTCTTAGGGCAAACATGCTTCAATAGCTCAGTTGGTTAGAGCACCTGACTGTTAATCAGGGGGTCGTTGGTTCAAGTCCATCTTGAAGCGCAGCAAAAGACCTGCAGATTGAAAAATCTGCGGGTCTTTCTGTTTTTCCACACACACCGCAACAGCAGCCACCACACATCAGCATTTGAGGACAGAGGGGGCACAAACATGTTCGCCAAGAAAGCCATAATACCCTTGGCGCACACCCCCATAATATTGCACCCGTTTCCCCCTGAAAAGATAAGCCTTATCTTTTGTTTCCGCCGAACGCACGCCCTAAAATGCAGCAACCACCATCAACCACGGAAACACCATCAACCACCCCACCACACAAAAAGCCCCGGAAAACACCTCCGAGGCTATGCGTTATGGGGAAATTCCGCGTTTGCCGACGCGAAAACTATTTGAGGAACCCTTTTAGGTCGGCACATCAGGGTCGATTTACGATAGCTCGTCGGTGATGCAGCCGGATAACCCATTACAAATCAACCGTATTTTTCCGATATGCTGATAGAACTCTCTTGATGGTTTCATTGCCATTTTGATTTAATATTTGAATTCGACCATCTGTGCCTATCTGTAGTGTTTCATCACAAATACTCATACGATGTAGCATAGGAAGGACAATTGTTTTACTGTGGGTAAAGAAATCATTAATTTCATTGATTTTTGTTATTGCTGTCCGATAAAGATTTTTTGGGGAGGTGAAAAATTAGGGCTGATTCCA